>NZ_PVZF01000007.1 GCF_003002055.1 Kineococcus rhizosphaerae | reverse complement strand
AACCTGCTGGCAGTGCAGATCAGCGGCGGGGCCATCAGCGAAACCGCCGCCGGTATCGACCTGCTGAACGAACTCAGCGAGCAGTTCCCCGACCTGCGCCAGGTGTGGTGCGATCAGGGCTTCCGCCGGGGCTTCGTCGAGCGGGCCGCGCAGCTGGGCATCACGGCCACGGTGATCAGCCGGGCACCGGGGACCGTCGGCTTCCGTGTCCTGCCCCGGCGGTGGGTGGTGGAGCGCTTCTTCGCCTGGATCAGCCGGGCTCGTCGCCTGGCCCGTGACTTCGAGCGGTTGGCGAGTGCGGCGGTCGCCATGGTTGAGATTGCCTACACGCGGATGATGCTGCGCCGGTTGACCAGGCCGGCGCAGCCCTCACCGCACATCTGAAACAGTCACTGAGACCGCCGGACCGGGTGCGGTTCAGTCGATCTCGACGACGAAGTCCCACGTCACGAGCGGCGTCCCCAGCGGCTGCCACGTCAGGGTCGTGTGACCGGTCGAGAACGTCGACGCCAGGTGGACCGTCGCGGGGTGGCCCGGTTCCACCGTCACCGACGGGGCGTCGGCGGTGAGGGCCTCGGGGTCCTGCTTCTCGTCCAGCCCGAGGAAGCTGCTCGCCGGGACCGTCAGGCGGCCCGAGGTGGCCGTGAAGGTGACCGTCAGGACCCCCGGTGCGGACTCGGCGGACAGCGGCTGGCCCGGTGCCGGCGTCGGGACGTCGACGTCGGGTCCGGAGACCTGGGCGGTCAGGTCCGCGTCGGGCAGGACGACCCGGACCGGGTCGCCCGCCGCGACGAGCTGGTACCCGCCGGCCGTCGCGGTCGGGGTGGCCAGCACCGTCGCCTGCGGGGTGGCGACGGGGTAGGACCCCGCCGCCGGGGCCGAGTCCGCGCAGCCGGCCGCCGCGACCAGCACCAGGGTGCCGGCCGCGGCGGTCCGCAGCAGCGCCGCGGGAGGAGGCAGGTGGGTCACTGCGCCTTGTCCAGCGGCTGGTAGCTGACGGGGCGCTGCACCTCGTCGAGGCGGGCGACCGCCGCGTAGATCCCGCCCTGGCCGGACGGCTTCGGCGCGAGCACCTTGCCCTTGGGGTTGTTGTAGACGTCCGGCCCGAAGGGCCGCAGGCCGTCCGCCCCGGCGTAGCCGAGGTGACCCGCCCCGTCGGAACCGCCCTCGGTGATCCCGAACAGGTCCTCCATCGACCGCAGCCAGCTGTAGTGGTTGTACGGCTGGTCGGTCACCGACCCCGGCGTCACGTAGGGGCTGATGAGGACGGAACCGGTGATCCCGCCGCCGGGGGTGGTGTCCTGGTTGAACGCCCGGTCACCGGGCTGGTCGGTGTTCGGGCCGGGCAGCTCGTTGCAGCAGGCCACGACGGACTGCGCCGTGTTCGCCTGGCTCTCCACGGTGCCGCCGTTGTTCGCCGCGCTGGCCGCGCCCGTCACGGTGCCCAGGCCCGCGTCGGGGGTGTAGTTCTTGTCGGCGATGGAGTTCCCGTAGATCTTGTACGGGGGGAAGCCCTCGTCGAACGTGACGTCGATGAGGCCGCCGTCCTGGTACGCGGGGCTGCGCATGATGGCCGGGACGACCTGCTCGAGGAACAGGTCCGCGGCGTACAGCCCGCCCTGGGTGTTGGCCGGGGTCTTGCGGTCCCCGGTGAGGACGTTCGAGCCGCCGGAGAGGTTGTCGCCCTTGCAGGTGGCGTCGTGCGCGTCGCTGCAGTTGTTCGGGCTGATCCACGAGAACGCCGGGGTGGTCTTCTCGCTCTTGAGGTCCTGCAGCAGGTTCTTCGACAGCGGCACCACGTGCGAGGCGCAGTCGCCGTTGTCCAGCAGCGAGTGGAACCACGGGAAGGGGTTGTGCTTGGGCACGTACTGGTCGTCGACCGTGGTGGTCGGCGCGGCCAGGCTGCCGGGGGAGGCGTAGGGGCCCTCGGCCGCGCCCGGGTCGACGACGGCCGGGCCCGGGCCGGGCAGCGGGTTGCCGCAGGTCGCCGCCTCGCGTGAGGTGTCGTCGCCCATGTCCTGCATGTAGCCCTTGTAGCTGACGTGCTGGGCGTCGAACTGGTTGAACAGCGTCTGCACCTGCTTCGGGAACACGCAGCCGGGCTGCGTGGAACCGGCGTTGTAGGTGCCGTCGGCCTGCTGCGTGTCGTTGAGGATCTCGTACTGCCCGTCCGCGACCTGCTGCACCGGGCCGGTCTCGTTGTAGTACGGGCAGTCGGCCTGCGGGCCCGGCGACGGCGCCTGGCCGCTGACGAGCGAGAGGTAGTTGTCCTCGCTGAAGTGGCCGGTGCCGTAGTACTGGCGGGCCAGCACGCCGTAGGACGGCAGCGTCTTCCACAGGTAGGAGTTCTGGTTCAGCCCGGTGAACGACGCTTCGTAGGACTTGTTCTCGAGCACGATGGTCCACACGTGCTTGATCTTCGGCGGCGTCCAGGTCCGGGAGTGGGCCTGGGCGGCCGAGGTGCTGCCGGCGACGAGGAATCCGGCGACGAGGACGGCGATCGAGACGAGCGCCGCGCGCATCCGGCGCGGGGGCCGGGTGGAGCGTCCGGTGGGGAGCACGTCGCACACCCAAGCACTCCGCGCGTCCCAGCGGTAGTTGCTCGGGGCGACCAGGAGGTGAACCGGGGGTGTCCCGCCGCGCGACCCGGGACTGGTTGACTGCCGCCATGGTGCTCACCTGGGGCCTGGACCCCGCCGTCCGCCACCTCAACCACGGGTCCTTCGGGGCCGTCCCGACGGCCGCCCTCGCCGCGCAGTCGCGGTACCGCGACCTCATGGAGGGCGCGCCGGTGAAGTGGTTCGTCGGTGTGCCGCAACGGATCCGCGAAGCCCGCCACCGGGTCGCCCCCTACCTGGGAGTTTCCGGTGACGACCTCGCGTTCGTCCCGAACGCCAGCGCCGGGGCGAGCGTCGTCTTCGCCTCGCTGCGCGCCGAGCCCGGCGACGAGGTCGTCGTCACCGACCACGGCTACGGCGCCGTGACGATGGGGGCGCAGCGGTTCGCGCGTCGCTGGGGGTGCACGGTCCGCACGGCGCACGTCCCGCTCGCCGCGGACCCGGCCGAGGCCGCGCACGCGATCACGGCGCAGTTCTCCGAGCGCACGACCCTCGTCGTCGTCGACCACGTCACGTCCCCGACCGGGCGGTTCCTGCCCGTCGACCTCGTGGGCGCGGCGGCCCGCGACCGCGGCATCCGCGTCCTGGTCGACGGCGCACACGTCCCGCTCATGCTCGCCGAGCCGCTGGCCGGCCTGGACTGCGACGTCTGGGTCGGGAACCTGCACAAGTTCGGCTGCGCCCCCCGGGGGTCGGGGGTCCTCGTGGCCCGGGGGCCGGTCCGCGACGAGCTGCAGCCGCTCATCGACTCCTGGGGTGCGGGCGAACCCTTCCCCGCGAGCTTCGACCAGCAGGGGACGCTGGACTTCACGAGCTGGCTCGCCGCACCCGACGCGCTCGACGCCGTCGAGTCCGAGATCGGCTGGAAGGTCGTGCGCGACGACGCCGCCGACCTCGTCCAGCGCGGTGCCGGGCTCGTCGCAGAGGCGTTCGCCGAACTCACCGGCGAGGACCACCGCGTCGACGTCGGGACCCCCGCGGTCCCGTTCCGGCTCGTGCGCCTGCCCGGCCGGCTCGGGCTGGGGCAGGGGGGCCCGAACGCCGTCCGCGACCGCGTGCTGGACGGGTTCGACGTCGAGGCCGCGTTCACGGCCTTCGACGGCGAGGGTTTCGTGCGGCTGTCCGCCCACGCCTACAACACCCTCGACGACTACGCCGACTTCGCCGACCGCGTGGTGCCCGCGCTCGTGCGCTGGGCGCGGGACTCGTAGGGTCGGGGTGTGCAGACGAGGACGCTGGGCAGGACGGGTCGCGCCGTCGGGGTGATCGGGATGGGCTGCTGGCAGATCGGCGGCAGCTGGGGCTCGGTGGACGAGGACGACGCGCTGGCGACGTTGCAGGCCGCCGCCGAGGCGGGGGTGACGTTCTTCGACACCGCCGACGTGTACGGCGACGGGCGCAGCGAACGGCTCCTGGGCCGCTTCCTGCCCACCGCCGGCGACGGGACGTTCGTGGCGACGAAGATGGGCCGGCGCGCCGACCCGCACGTCGCCGGGGCCTACACCCTCGACGCCTTCCGCGCCTGGAACGACCGCAGCCGCGAGAACCTCGGCGTCGACACCCTCGACCTCGTCCAGCTGCACTGCCCGCCGCCGGAGGTTCTGCACACCGAGGCCGTCTTCGACGCCCTGGACACCCTCGTCGCCGAGGGGCGCACCCGCGCCTACGGCGTCTCGGTCGAGACGGTCGCCGAGGGCCTGGCCGCCGTGGCCCGGCCGAACGTCGCCAGCGTCCAGATCATCCTCAACCCGCTGCGGCTCAAGCCCGTCACCGAGTTCCTGCCCGCGGCGGCCGAGGCCGGGGTCGGTGTCGTCGTGCGGGTCCCGCTCGCCTCGGGCCTGCTGACCGGCAAGATCGACGAGAACACCACGTTCGCCGCCGACGACCACCGGAACTTCAACCGCCACGGCGAGTCCTTCGACGTCGGCGAGACCTTCGCCGGGGTCCCCCTCGACGCCGGGGTCGCGGCCGCGCGCCGCCTCGCCGCGGTGGCGGGCGACGCGCCGCTGGCCGCGTTCACGCTGCGCTGGATCGTCGAGCAGCCCGGCGTCAGCGTCGTCATCCCCGGTGCGCGCTCGGCCGACCAGGCCCGCGCGAACGCCGCGGCCGCCGACCTGCCCGCCCCCACCACCGCCCAGCTCGACGCCGTGGAGGAGGTCTACCGCGAGCTCGTCGCCGAGCACGTCCACGCGCGGTGGTGACGCCGGTGGGGTGAACCGGCTCAAGCCCGGACGCCCGCGGGCCGATGACCCCCAGGTGATGCGGCTCGCCCCGGGGGTCACGCACCTGGTGGACCAGGTGCGTGCCCTCGAACGTTCCCGCGGCTACGAGCTCCTGCGCCAGGAGCCCGCCGCGGTGGCGCTCGAGCGCGCCGCCGAGGCTGCCGGGGACCGCGTCGCGGGTGCCCGTGCGAGCCTGGTGCGCGCCGACATCGCGTGCTCCGCGGGGGACATCGACACCGCGAGCACCCTCGTCCAGGCCGCCGTCCGCGTCGCCGAGGAGTTCGGCGACGACGAGCTGAGCGCCCGCACCCACTACGTGCGCTCGCTCATGCACCTGCAGGCCGGTGACGTCGCCGAGTCCCGCTGGCACGCGGTGCGCTCCGTCGAGCTCCTGCCGCCGCAGGCCCCGGCCTGGTTGCGCGCCGAGCACCTGCTCGGCCTCACCGTCGTCCTCGACCGGTCCATCGACTCCCACGACGCCGTCATCGCCGAGATCCTCGCCATCGCCGCCACCGAGGACGACCACGAGCTCGAGCTGTACGCGCTGAACAACACCGCGTGGGAGCACGCCGACCTCGGCCGCGTCGAGGAGGCCGTCCGGCTCGCCGCCCGGCTGCGCCGCGTGGCCGCCCAGAACGGCATCCGGCTGCGCTGCGCGGACCTCGACACCGTCGCCGTGGTCGAGATGCGGGCCGGGCGCCTGGAGGAGGCCTGGGAGACCATCTCGCAGGCGTTCGCCCCCGGGACCCCGGTGATCGGCGCCGACCACGAGGCCATCGCCCGGCTGACGGCGTTCCGCATCCTCATCGGCCTCGGCCGGCCCGCCGAGGCGCTCGGGCAGCTCGAGCTGGCCCGCCGCATCGGCACCGACCGGCGCCTGCCGGGTCTGCTCGCCGACGTCGAGGAGGCCGACGCGACCTACCGCGCGACGACGGGGGACTGGGAGGGCGCCTACCGCGCCCACGTCCGGTTCCACGAGGAGCACGCCCGGCTGCAGGCCCGGCAGAACGCCGCGCGCGCGTTGCTGGCCCAGGCCCAGTTCGACGCCTCCACGGCCCGCCGCGACCGCGACCGGTTCCGCACCCTGGCCTTCACCGACTCCCTGACGGGACTGCCGAACCGGCGCGCCGTCGAGGACCACGTCCACGACGTCCTCGACGGCCCCGGTCCCGTGGCCGTCGCCATCGTCGACCTCGACCACTTCAAGCGCGTCAACGACGAGCGGTCCCACGACGCCGGCGACGCGGTCCTGCGCGAGCTGGGCGGGCTGCTCACCGAGTACGTCTCGGAGGCCCCGGGCAAGTTCGTCGCCCGCCTCGGCGGGGAGGAGTTCGTCGTCGTGTGGGAGGGCTGGACGAGCACGGCGGTGTCGCTGTCGGCCGAGGCGCTGCGCGCGCTCGTCGCGCGGCACGACTGGAACCCGTGCACCACGGGCCTGCCCGTCACGGTCAGCATCGGGTTCGCCGCCACGGACGAGTCCCGCGCGGCCACCTGGTCCGACCTCATGGCCCGCGCCGACGCCCGCCTCTACGAGGCCAAGCGCGGCGGCCGCGACCGCGTCGTCGGGCCCGCCGAGTCCCCCGACCCGGGTGACGTCGGCGCGGGACGCTAGGCCCGCCCGCCCCGCGCCACCACCGGACCGGTGCGGCAGGATGCCCGCAGGCGCGACGAGGGGGTGTGCGGTGAGGCTGGGGTTCGAGAAGCACCCGGTGACGAACCTCAAGCAGGCCCTGACCGGTTTCGAACGGTCCGGGTTCGGGGTCCTGTGGTCACCGGACCGGGAGTCGGCGCTGCTGTCGGCCCCCGGCGGCACCCGGGCCGCGGTGCACCTGGAGGTCCACGACGTCGAGCTCGAGCTCGGCGCCGGGGGCGTGTACCTGCTGGAGGACGTCGACGCGTTCTTCCGGGCCCACGCCGAGCGCGACTGGGTCGTCGAACCCTGCGACACCGTCCTGGGCCGCTACGCCGCCCTGCGGACGAAGGCCTCCCTGCCGCAGCGGTTCCTGCGGCCCGGGCCGGAACTGGCGGGGCACCTCTAGCGCGGCAGGTCGAACCAGACGGTCTTGCCCCGTCCCGCCGGCCGCACCCCCCACGCCGAGGCCAGGGCGTCGACGATCGCCATGCCGCGTCCGTGGACGGCGCCGGTGTCGGGGTGCCGGACGGCCGGCAGGGCCGCGTTGTGGTCGCCGACCTCCACGTGCACGTCGCGCGGGGAGACCGCCACGGCGAGCTCCACGCGGCTGCGGGCGTGCTCGACGGCGTTGGTGACGAGCTCGCTCACCATGAGGACCGCGCTGTCGCACACGCCCTCGGCGACGCCCGCCTCGAGGCAGCGCTCGCGCACGAAGGAGCGGGCCTGGGAGGCGGCACGCCGGCTGCGTTCCAGGCTCAGCGACGACAGCACCGACCGGGCGATCACGAGACGATGGTGGACCATCGCGCTCCCGCGTGCGACGGTGGGTCCTCGCACGCTCAAGTTCCGGTCGCCGCGGCTCGATGGATCGACGTGGACGACGCGTCGGGCGGGGTGCGGTGCGCTCGGTGCGAGCGCTCCCTGACGGCCGGCGACCGCTGGTGCCCCCTGTGCTTCACCCCGGCGCCCGCGGCGACGTTCGCCGGCCCGGTCGCCACCCACCGCAGCGACGACGTCCCGCGCGCGGCGCGGGTCGAGTACCGGCAGTCGCGGTGGACGGGCAGCTCCGTCACCTTCGGGCCCGTCGGGCGGATCGTCCTGACGCTGCTGCTGCTCGCGGCCGTTCCGCTCGCGTTCCGCTTCCAGTGGGTGGTGGGCGTCATCTGGACGTTCGTGCTGGTGCCGTGGGCGCTGCGCGACGTCTGGCGGGAGGTGCGCGTCCGGCGCTGAGGCCCCACCCTGGGACGGTGGCGACACTGCGGCTGACCGCGACCGTCCTCGACACCCCCGACCCCCCTGCGCTGGCAGCGTTCTACCGCCGACTGCTCGGGTTCGAGACGGTGCGCGAGGACCCCGACTGGGTCGTCCTGCGTGATCCGCACGGGGTGACGGGGCTGTCGTTCCAGCGCGAGGAGCAGCACGTGCGCCCGGCGTGGCCCGCCAGGGCGGGCGAGCAGCAGGTGCAGGACCACCTCGACATCGCCGTCGACGACCTGCCCGGTGCCGTGGAGCACGCGGTGGCGGCGGGGGCGTCGGTGGAGGGGTTCCAGCCGCAGGAGACGGTGCGGGTGCTGCGGGACCCGCACGGGCACCTGTTCTGCCTGTACCTGCCGGAGGAGTGAGCGCCGGTCACGTCACGGCGAGGAGGTGGTGAAGAGGTGTTCTCAGGGAGGTGTTCGGCGGGGGTCGCCTGGTGGCCGACCCCCCGGCCACCAGGCTGACACCCCACGTCCCGCGAGTCCGATGCGCCGCTGCGGGCCCCCCAGCCCTGGACGCACCCCCCGAACTCCCGGGGTCGTTGCCCGGTGGTCGACCCCCCGACCACCGAACGGGTACTGCAGTTCCTCCAGAGCCCGACGTGCCGCAGACCCCCCAGCCTGTGCACGCCCCCCGGACTCACACGTGACATCGCTCGACCCGGCGGGAGCGTTACAGGCCCCTCGACGTGTCCTGGGTCACACCCGGGTCACAGGCGCGGCGGGGGCCCCCAGCCCGCGTACCCCGGCCACCGCCGGGCGGTCCAGTCCGCCCAGTCCGCCCACCGCGGCGGCGAGAACGACGGGGCCAGCTCGTCCACGCCGGGGGTCTCGAACCGGCCCCGCCAGGTCTCGAGCTCGTCCTCGCCGATGGGGAAGGTGGTGTGCGGGCGCTCGCGCCAGCGCTGCTGCACCCGGGCCCGCTGCACGTCGGGGGCCACGTCGCAGAACTCGACCACGCACCGCGCCCCGGCGTCGGCGAACAGCGCCCGCAGGGCCGTCCGCTCGTCGCGCGACCAGAAGCCGAAGTCCAGGACGACGTCGACCCCGCGGCGCGCCACCTCCAGCGCGGTGCGGATGAGCTGCCCCTCCAGGGCGTCGCGCCCGGCCTCGGGGTTCTGCCCGCCGAAGACCGGCACCACCCACTCGTCGGTCGTCAGGCGCAGGGCGCCCCCGCGCTCCAGCTCCCGGGCGCGGGTGGACTTGCCCGCCGCGGGCAGCCCGACCACGAGGAAGACCGTGCTCACCCCGGCAGCCTCGCACCGGTGGGCACACTGGGCGCCGTGACGACGACGGACGCGGTGCGGTGGCGGGCTCTGACGGCGCACGGGGATGCCTGGCAGGTCCACGGCCGGCTGCGCGGCGGTGCCGACGAGCTGCCCGGGGTCCGGCTCACGGCCAGCGGCCTGGCGCACGCGCAGTGGAACAACGCCGACGTCCACGACCCGTCGCTCGTCGACGTCGACGCGCTCCGCGCCTGGTACGCCGGACGGGGCGTCCCGTGGGGGGTGCGGGTGCCCACGGGCTCGCCCTGGGCCCACGGGACCTTCCTGTTCCGCAAACCGCTGGCGGTGCTCGACCGCGCGCGGTTCACGGAGCCGGCCCCGTCCACCGGGCTGGAGCTGAGGGCGGCGGGCCCGGCGGACCTCGACGAGGTCGTCGCCGTCGACCACGCCGCGTTCGGGGGCGAGCGGGACGCCACCCGCGCCTGGTGCGCACCGCTGCTGTCCGCCCCGCAGGCCGACGTCGTCCTCGCCCACCGCGACGGGGTCCCCCGTCGGCACCGGCTACGTGCTGCGCTCCGACGGGTGGGCCGGTTCCGCCGCGTACCTCGTCGGCCTCACCGGCCCGGTCGACGACCTCGCCGGGTGGTTGCTGGCCCGGGCCTTCGCCGCGGGGGCGGAGTTCGCGCACACCCACCAGCCGGTCGCCGGGTTCACCCGGGTGGACGGCCTGGACGTGCACGTCGACGTCTGAGGCCGGACGCGGGAACGGCACGTTGCCTCCGCGGTCCCGTTCAACGGGACCGCGGAGTCAACGTGCCGAACGGTGGGCGGTCGCCTCAGCCGACGGGCGCGGCCGCCTGGGCGGCGACCTCGGCCTGCGCGGTCTTGGCCGCCGAGCTCTTCAGCACGTAGGTCGGGATCTGCAGCCCGAGGGCGGCGCAGATGGTGTGGAAGACCTCGGTGTTGTCGAGCAGCTTCGCGAACCCCTGCGCACCCGGGCCCGAGGCGCCGATGAAGACGTCTTCGACGGTGTGCACGCAGTTCGTCTCGTCCAGCGGCAGGTTCCCGATCTGGACGACCGAACCCGGGTCGCGCGCCGGGTTCGGGTAGGCCCGCTCGGTGACCGGGTCCTCCAGCGCCGGCTGCGCCAGGACGGCGTTGTGGGCGAAGTCGTCCGGGTGGTCGGGGTGGTTCGACCAGCCGAAGAACAGCTGGACGTCCGGGTTCGGGTCGTCGGGGAACCCGTCGCCGTTCGCGTCGACGTAGGTCGGGAACCCGGCGTCGGCGTACACGCCGTTCTGCTGGCGCGCGGGCGAACCCTCCTTGGAGAGGGTGTGGGTGCCGGCGATGCTCATGGCGTGGTTGTGGTCGGCGGTGATGACGATGAGGGTGTCCTCGCCGTTCTCCTTCGACCACTCCTTGGCCACGGCGATGGCCTGGTCCAGCTCGATCGTGTCGTACACGGCGCGGGGGCCGTCGAGCGGGTGCTCGGACTTGTCGATCGAGGCGCCCTCGACCATGAGGAAGAAGCCCTTGTCGTTCTTCTCCAGGACCTTCAGCGCGGCCTTCGTCATCTCGACGAGACCGGGCTGGTCGGGGAAGTCACCGAGGACCTCGGGGTTCGGGGTGATCTGGCGGTCGATGTAGACGTTCAGGTTCCCGAGGGTGAAGGTGCCGAGCAGCTTGTCCGGGGTCCCGGCCGCCATCACGGCGGCGAGCTCGGTCCGGGTGCCCGCGTAGGCGAAGCCCTTGTCCTTGAACTCCTCGATGAGGTTCCGGTCGTCCTTGCGCTTGGAACCCTTCTCCGACTGCGGCAGGAAGGTGGCGCGGCCACCGCCCATGTACACGTCGGGCATCTGACCGGGCTGCAGGGCCTGGTCCATGATGCTCACGTACTCCGAGCGGCGGCGGGTGTGCGCGAACACGGCGGCCGGGGTGGCGTCCTGGACCTCGGCGGTGGTGACGATCCCGACGGACATGCCCTTGGCGCGCTTGAGGATCTCGGCGAGGGTCTCGACGTGCGGGCTCGCCGTCGGGTCCTCGGAGTTCCCGGCGTAGACGCCCATGGCGTTGACGGAGGACTTGTGCCCGGTCATGTACGCGGACATCGAGTTCGCCGAGTCGGTCGCGATGGAGTCGGCGCCGGAGGTGGTGACGTTCCCCCGGAAGTCCATGGTGTCCATCTCCAGGAGGGCGTCGTACTTGCCCTCGGTGATGCCCTTGGACAGGATGCGGGCGCCGGTGATGGCGGCCTGGCCCATGCCGTCGCCGAGGAAGAAGATGACGTTCTTGGCCTTCTTGCCCTCGGCCTCGTTCAGGACGACCTCGTGGGTGACCTCCTGGGAGGCCGAACCCTTCGAGGAGCTCACGGCGGCGGCGATGGTGTAGGAACCCTCGGTCGGGTACACGAGGTCCTTGAAGGTCACCTCGACGGAGTCCGGGGCCGAGCTCGTGCGGATCGGGGCCGGGCTCAGCATGGGCGCGGGGCCGTGGCCGTCGCTGACCTTGATGACGATCTTCGTGGTCTCGGGGTCGACCCCGGTGGCCTCGATGCGCAGGTCGAACTTCGCACCGACCTGGAACTTCGCGCGGTCGATCGGCAGGACCTTGACCGCGCTGCCGCCGCTGGTGGTGGACCGCGCGACGCGGCGCAGGGTCGTGGAGTAGTGCGCGTCCTTGACGTTGAGCTGGGCCGGCACGTAGGCGGGGGCGGCGGACGCGGCGGACGCGTCGACGAGGCCCTTGCCGAAGACGACGGCGGTCGCCAGGCCGCCGGTCCCGAGCAGGCCGCGTCGGGTGAAGAACCCGCGGCGCTCCTGCGGGTTCTCGTCGTTCGTGCTGGACTGGGGGTCGGTCACCGGCGTACCTCTCGTTCGAGCTCTCCGGCGACGCTGCGCCGGCTCCAAGGGCCTGCACAACGTGACAGGGTTCGGGAAACCCCTGGAGAACTCGCCGGGAACGAGTGGTGCACGGTGCGTTGCGTCAGCTCGCCCGTTCGGGCGGGCGCGTCCCCAGGACCGGCGGGGAGTACAGGTACCCCTGCGCGTACCCGCACCCGCGCTCGCGCAGGTAACGCTCCTGGGCCGGGGTCTCGACCCCCTCGGCCACCGTGTGCAGGCCCAGGGAGCCGGCCAGGGCGAGGACGGCGTCCACGAGGGCTTCGTCCCCGGGGTTCACGCCGATGCCCGACACGTAGGAGCGGTCGAGCTTCACGCAGTTGAACGGCAGGCGCTTGAGGTACGCCAGCGACGAGTAGCCGGTCCCGAAGTCGTCGAGCGACAACCCCACGCCCAGGTCGCTCAGGGCCGCCATCTCGCGCTGGATCGCCGGGGCCGCCGACATGAACTGGGTCTCGGTGATCTCGATGTGCAGCTCCCCGGGCAGCAGGCCGTTGTCGGCGAGCACGGCCTCCACGGACCGGCGCAGGCGTCCGCTGCTGACCTGGCGGACCGACGCGTTCACGGACACGGCGAGCCGGTGCGGGGGCGGGACGACCGCGACCAGCGCGGGGGTCCGCACCTCCTGGCCCTCGCGCTGCCAGCGCGCCAGGCACGCGCCGGCCTCCCGCAGGACCCACTCGCCCAGGTCGGCGATGAGGTCGCTCTGCTCCGCCACGTCGATGAACTCGACGGGGGCGAGCAGCCCGCGGACGGGGTGCTGCCAGCGCACGAGCGCCTCGGCGGCGATGACGGCCCCGTCGCGCAGGTCGACGATGGGCTGGTAGTGGACGCGGAGCTCGTCGTCGCCGAGCGCGGCGCGCAGGTCCTCCTCGACGTCGAGGCGCCGGTTCGCGGCGGTCCGCAGGGCGTGGGTGAAGCGCGCCCGCTGGTTCTTGCCGCTGAGCTTGGCCTCGTACAGGGCCGCGTCGGCCTCGCTCAGCAGCACCTCGGCGGTGCGCGGCTCCCCGGGACCGCACACGGTGATGCCGACGCTGGTGCGCGGCACGATCGTGCGGCCGGCCAGCGGCAGCGGGGTCGAGACGGCGTCGATGAGGCGCTGGGCGACCACCTCGGCCTCGGCGGCGTCGTGCAGGGTCTCGCACACCACGACGAACTCGTCGCCGCCGTACCGGGCGGCGGTGTCGGCCTCGCGGATGGCGTCCCGGACGCGGTGGGCGACGGTGACGAGGACCGCGTCGCCGGCCTGGTGCCCCAGGACGTCGTTGACGTCCTTGAAGTCGTCGAGGTCGAGGAACAGCAGCGCGACGTGGGTGCCGTCCCGCCGGGCCCGGGCCAGGGCCGCGCCCAGGTGGTCGTCGAGCAGGTGGCGGTTCGGCAGCCCGGTGAGCTGGTCGTGCAGGGCGAGGTGCAGCAGTTCCTGCTCGGCCCGGTGCCGTTCGGTGACGTCCTCGAAGTGGCTCACCAGGTAGTCCGCCCCCCGCTGGGTGTGGACCAGCCCCTTGCGGACGTGGGCCCGGACCTCCTCGCCGTCGGGGCGCAGGTACCGGCGTTCCCCCTCCCACCGTTCGAGTTCGCCGCGGGCGAAGGCCCCCAGCACGTCGGTGATCCCCGCCCTGTCGTCGGGGACGGCGAAGTCGGGGGTCCCGCGGCCCACGAGGTCGTCGGCGGTGCGGCCCAGGAGGTGGCAGAACTCCTCGTTGACCCGCAGGATGCGGCCGGGTTCGTAGGGGTCGAGGCTCTCGATGGCCATCCCGACGAGGGACACGTCGAAGGCGAGGCGGAACCGTTCCTCCTGCTCGCGCAGGGCGGCGGCGGTCGCGCTCTGCCGGTCGAGCTGGTCGCGCAGCGCGGTCAGCTGGCGCGCGAGGTCGGCGTCCGGCGTCCCGGGACCGGTGACGGTGGTTCCCACGGCGACCTCCGGCGGTGCGCGAGACGGGTGTTGCGCAGCGTCACTGAAGGTAACTTCTAGAACCGGTGGTCACAAGCGGTTCCGCGGATCCGGCGCCCGCCGGTCAGCGCAGCAGGTGGTCCATCCGGTAGCCCAGGAGTTCACGCAGCACGATCGACGTCGAGGTCCGGCGGATCCCGCGGCAGAGCATGATCCGCTGGGTGATGTCGTAGACGTGGTCGGCGTCCCGGGCGGCGATCTGGATCATCAGGTCGGAGTCGCCGGAGATCCCCAGGCACTCGACGACCTCGGGGATGCGCGCGATGTCCTCGACGAGGCCCGCGAACTCGTCCTGCTCGACGCCCGCGGTGACCAGGGCCCGCAGGGGCAGACCCACCGTGGCCGGGTCCAGCCGCGTCGAGTTCGCCCGCAGCACGCCTTCGGCGGCGAGCCGCTCGAGGCGGCTGTGGACCGTGCCGCGCGCCAGGCCCAGCGTGATCGCCAACTGGGCCACGGTGGCGCGCGGATCGCCGTCCAGCGCCAGCAGGATGCGCCGGTCGGTGTCGTCCAGAGTGGTCACACCGATCACTCTAGGCGGTCGACACCCTCTCGGGCCGGTCAGATCGATCAACGGCGACGGTGACTCTTGTGCGATCCGCCCGTCGACCGTCTCATCGCAGTCATGGCTCCCAGCGTCACCCCCACCGTCACCGTGGGCACCTACCTGGCCCGGCGCCTCGAGCAGCTCGGGCTCACCCACCTCTTCGGCCTGCCCGGGGACTTCAACCTCGGGCTGCTCGACGAGCTGCTCACCGGGTCGGCGCTGCGCTGGGTCGGGTCGAGCAACGAGCTGAACGCCGGGTACGCCGCCGACGGGCACGCCCGGTTGCGGCGCGGCCCGGCCGCCTTCGTCACCACCTTCGGCGTCGGGGAGCTGTCCGCCGTCAACGCCCTGGCCGGCAGCTTCGCCGAGGACGTCCCCGTCGTGCACGTCGTGGGCCTGCCCTCCACGCGGGCCATGGCCGACGGGGCGCTGCTGCACCACTCCCTGGCCGACGGCGACTTCGGGCACTTCGTCCGCGTCGCCGACGAGGTGTGCGCCACCGCGGTCGTCGTCCGGGCCACGGGGGCCTGCACCGCCATCGACCGGGCGCTGATGACGGCCGTCGGGTCGTCCAAACCCGTGTACCTCGGGATCCCCGCCGACGTCGCCGTCGCACACGTGCCCGCCGCCCCCCTCGGCCGGCCGCTGCGCGTCCTGCACAGCGACCCCGCGGTCGCCGAGGAGTTCAGGGTGGCGCTGACGGACTTCCTGGGCGACGCCCCCGAGGTCACCGTGCTGGCCGGTCCCGGCCTGCACCGCCGTCACCTCGAGGAGCGGGTGCGGACCCTCGCCGCGCAGAACGGTGTGCGGATCGCGACGCAGTCGGCCTCCAAGGCCGTGCTCGACGAGTCCCACCCCGCGACGCTGGGCGTGTACGCCGGCAGGTTCACCCGCGACCCCGAGACCCGCCGCCGCGTCGACGAGGCCGCGCCCCTCGTGCTCGCGGGGGTCGTGATGACCGACTTCCTCACGGGCTCGTTCACCCACGGGTTCGACCCCGACGCCGCCGTCGACCTGCACCTGGACCACGCCCGCATCGCCGGCGCCGCGTTCTACGGGCTCTACCTGGAGGAGTCGCTGCGGATCCTCGAGGAGGTCCTCGAGGCCCGCAGCCCGCGTCCGGAGCCGCTGCCGCGCCGGGCCGTCACCGAGGCCGTGCCGCACGTCGCCGCCCACCCCGACGGTCCGCTCACCCACGCCGACCTGTGGCCCCTGCTGCAGGACTGGCTGAACCCCGGGACCCTGCTGGTCGCCGAGGCCGGGACGTCGTTCTACGGCGCCCTGGAACTCACCCTGCCCGACGGCTGCGACCTGCTGGGCCAGCCCGTCTGGAGCTCCATCGGGTACACGCTGCCCGCGACCCTCGGCGCGATGCTCGCCGCCCCGGAGCGCGAGACGGTCCTCGTCATCGGCGACGGGTCGGCCCAGCTCACCGTCCAGGAACTCGGGCGGTTGCTGACCCTCGGGCTGACGCCGACGGTCCTGCTGGTCAACAACTCCGGCTACACCGTCGAACGCGCCATCCGCAGCCCCGAGGCGGTCTACCAGGACGTCGTGGAGTGGGACTGGACGAAACTGCCCGCCGCCCTCGGCGCCCCCGCCACGCCCGTGTTCCGCGCCGAGACCCCGGCCCAGCTCGTGAAGGTGCTCCACGAGGTCCGGGCCGACCGCGAGCACGCGGCGTTCGTGGAACTCGTCCTGCCGCGCGACGACGCCCCCGACTCCCTCGTGCAGCTCGCCCGTTCCGTCCGCTGACCCCCCGCCCCGAACTCCCTGTTCCGAACTCCCGCCGAAGGCACACCTCGCGCCCGCGGTTGCCGGCGTGTCGGGGCGCGAGGTGTGCCTTCGGCGGGAGTTCGGGGGTCAGCGTCGCGGCCGGCGGACCCGGGACCACAGGGCCTGCTGCACCCGCAGGGTCACGACGGCGGCCACGAGGATGCAGCACAGGTTCAGCACCAGTTGCCACAGGGCGCCGAGCGCCGTGCCGTACTGGGCGGTGACGACGCCGGCGGCGAAGTCGGCGGCGGCCGGGACCGTCGTGACGCTGATGAACACCCCCACCAGCGGCCCCGCCTTCGCCGAGGTCAGCGACAACGTCCCGGCGATCCCCGCCAGCACGGCGACGACGACGCTGAAGGCGTCCGGGGAGGCCACGAACGAGGTCAGGGGCCGTCGCCCGTCGAGGAACTCCTGCGGGACGAGCCCCACCCGGTCCAGCAGCAGCACCGCCACGGCGGTCACGGCGATCGCCAGCGGGAAACCCAGGCCGAGGGCGCGCAGCGGGCCGCCCACCCGGTCCCGGCGCCGCCGGACGACGGCCACGGCCAGTGCGGCCAGCGGCCCGAACTCCGGGCCGAGCACCATGGCGCCCACGATGAGCACCTGCGAGTCGGTGAGCAGGCCGACGGCGGCGATGAGGGTGGCCAGGACGAGGAAGGCGTAGAACGACGCCGAGTTCGTCGCCCCGCCGTCGGCGGCCCGTTCCACCTGTTCCCAGATGAGCGCGTCGTCACCCTCGCCGGGTGCCGCCTCCTCGGCCTCCTCCACCCCGCGCCCCAGGGCGGTGTCGACGGCCTCCAGCACGATGCTGCCGTCGCGTTCCAGGCCGAGCGATTGCAGGTCACCGACGACGGCGTCGACGGCCTCGCGCGCCACGTCCGCCTCCACGAGGTCCCCGGCGGGCCGCAGCACGACGCCGCGGTGCGCCGTCACGTTCGTCACCCCGGGATCGGACTGCAGGGCGTCCAGGACGGCGTCGGTCGAGGTTCCCGGGCTGATCACCCGCAGGTGCAGGACGCTCACCGGGTCATCCTGGCAGCACCGACCCAGACCGCCCCCACCCCCGGCGATCAAGGAACTCTCCACCGCGATCAAGGACGGCCCGGCTGCCTCTGCCTCGAATCGTCCTTGATCGCGGTGGAGAGTTCCTTGATCGCCGGGGTCAGGTGAGGGCGGCGACGAGGCGTTCGAGGCGCGAGGGGCGGGAGGCCTTGACGAGCAGGGCGTCGGCGGCCGTGAGGCGTTCCCGCAGGAACCCCGCGGCGGCCGCGACGTCCGGGACCCACGTCCCGCCGAGGGGTTCGGCGTCGGGACCGACCGCGACGACCTCGACCCCGTGGTGGCGGGCGGCGGCCGCGACGGCGCGGTGTGCGCGGTCGTGCAGCGCGCCGAGTTCGCGCACCGGCCCGAGAGCCGCGACGCGGTGGCCCGCCCGCGCGACGGCGGCCAGCGTCGCGAACGCCGCCGCCATCGAGGCGGGGGAGGCGTTGTAGCAGTCGTCGAGCAGGACCCCGCCGTCGTGCGCGCGCACGAGGCGCTGCAGGCGGTGCTCGCCGGGTCCGCTCGTCCGCTCCAGACCCGCGACGACCTGCGCCAGCGGGACACCGGCGCCGAGGGCCACCGCGGCCGCGCACGCGGCGTTCGCGACCTGGTGACCCCCCACGACCCGCAACCGCACGTCGGCGGGACCCGCGGGGGAGTGCAGCCGGAAGCTCGCGCGCCCCTCGGCGTCGAGGCGGACGCCGGAGGTCGCGACGTCCCCGCGGGCCCCGAACGTCACCACCCGCGCCCACGTGCGCCCGGCCATGGCCAGCACCCGCGGGTCGTCGGCGTTCAGGACGACGAGGTCGGACGTCGCCTCGACGAGTTCGCCCTTGGCCCGCGCCAGGAGTTCCGGGGAACCGAACCGGCCCACGTGCGAGAGCCCGAGGGCGGTCACGGCGCTGATCCGCGGCGGCGCGATCCCGGCCAGGTACGTCAGGTGCCCGACGGCGCGCGCGCCCACCTCCAGGACGAGGTCGCCGCCGGTGGGGGGCAACCGCAGGGCGGTGAGGGGGACGCCGAGCTCGTTGTTCTGGTTGCCGCGCGTGGCGGTCGCGTCGGGCAGGACCGCGGCGAGGAACTCCTTCACCGACGTCTTGCCGTGCGAGCCCGTCACCGCGATCACCCGGGTGTCCCGGGTCGCGACGACGTGCCGGGCGAGGCGGCCCAGCGCCACGACGACGTCGGGGACGACGACGGTGGGCCGGGCGGTCGGGCGGGTCCCGAGGACGGCCCGGGCCGTCCCGACGTGGTCGTGCCCGTCGGCGCGTCCTCCCGCGAGGGCGACGAACAACCCGTCGGGGACGGGGTCGCGGCTGTCGAGGTAGGCGGCGCCGAGGACGCGGACGTCCCCGGTCGCGCGGCCACCGGTGATCGCGGCGATCTGCTGCAGGGTCGTGTCGAGCACAGCACGACGGTGCCCGCCCGCGGGGCCGGTGCGCCTCCACCCCGGGGACAGCGCGCCGGTACCTGAGGGGGATCTGCCCGCGACCCCGCGTTCCGCACCCTGGGACGGTGACCCTGCTCATGAGCGATCCCACCGTGGCCGCGGTCCCGGTCCGGGACACCGGTGAACCCCTGCGGGAACTGCCCGCCGCGTTCGGCCCCGCCCGCGCCCGGGTGCGGGCCGGCCTCGCCGCGCGCCTGGACCTGGCCCAGCACCTGCTGCCGGACGGTCTGGCCCTGCGGGTCGTCGAGGGGCACCGGCCCCTGGCCGCCCAGCAGACGATCGTCGCCGCCTACCGCGAGGTCGTGCGCGCGGCGCACCCCGGTGCCGGCGCCGAGGAGCTCCTGCACCTGACGAGCCGGTTCGTGGCCCCCGTGGACGTCGCCCCGCACGTGGCGGGCGCAGCGGTGGACCTGACCCTCGTCGACGCCGACGGCGCGGAACTCGACCTGGGGACCCCGGTCGACGCGACGCCCGAGGACTCCGCCGGGGCGTGCTTCACCGCCGCGGAACTGCCCGCCGCGGCCCGCCGGGACCGGGACCTGCTGGTGCGCACCCTGAGCGCGGCCGGACTCGTGAACTACCCGACCGAGTGGTGGCACTGGAGCTTCGGCGACCGCTACTGGGCCGTCGTCACCGGCGCACCCGCCGCGTTGTACGGACCGCTGCCGTGAAGCTCCTGACCCGGGTCGCCGGGCCCGTCCTGGAACTCGACCTCGACGCCGTCGCCCACAACACGCGCACGATCGCGGCCGCCACGTCCGCGGACCTCATGGCCGTCGTGAAGGCCGACGGGTACGGGACCGACGGGACCGCCCTGGCCCGCACCGCCCTGGCGAACGGGGCGCGCAGCGTCGGGGTCACGAGCGTGGCGGAGGCGCTGGAGCTGCGGGCCGCGGGGATCACCGCCCCGGTCCTGAGCTGGCTGAACTCCCCGTTGACGGAGTTCGGCCCGGCCGTCGCCGCGGGGGTCGAGATCGCCGTCCCGAGCCCGGCGCACCTGCTCGCGGTGCCCCGCGGCGCCCGCGTCCACCTGCACCTCGACACGGGCATGGCCCGCGACGGCTGCCCACGCGCGGACTGGTCGCTGCTGTGCGGGGAGGCGGCCCACGCCGAGCGGTCCGGACGGATCGAGGTCATCGGGGTGATGAGCCACCTGGCCTGCGCCGACCGGCCCGCCGACCCGGTGAACGAGTTGCAGCGCAGACGGTTCGACGAAGGACTGCGCATCGCCCGGCTGGCCGGGCTGCGACCGCGCACCGTCCACCTCGCCGCGACGGCGGGAACCCTCGCGAACCCCGCCGACCACCACGACCTCGTCCGCGTCGGGGCCGGCCTCCTCGGGATCGACCCCCTCGGCGGGGCGGCGCTGCGCCCGGCGGTGACGTTCCGGGCGCCGCTGTCGGGGGTCCGCAAGGTGCCGGCGGGAACTCCCGTCGGGTACGGCCACGCCTGGACGGCCCCGCGCGACACGGTCCTCGGGCTCGTGCCCGTCGGGTACGCCGACGGGGTCCCGCGCGGAACTCCCGGCCAGGTCGGGCTGGGGGACCGGCGGTGCCCCGTCGTGGGCCGGGTGTCGATGGACCAGACGGTCGTCGACCTCGGACCCGAACCCCGGCCGGGACTGCTCGTCGGGGAACCCGTGACGTTCTTCGGCGAGGGCGGTCCGAGCCTGGCCGACTGGGCCCGGTGGAGCGGACGGCTGGAAGCGGAACTGCTGGTGGGGCTGGGGCCCCGGGTGGACAGGAGCACGAGATGACGACGACGAGCACGAGGACGAGGACGACCAGGGTGGCCGTGGTCGGGGGTGGCAGGAACTGCGAGCACGACGTGTCGCTGGCCTCGGCGGCCGCCGTCGCCGACGGGCTCGAACCCGGCCACGACGTGGTCCGGCTGACGATCGGGCGCGACGGCGAGTGGCGCGACGAGGAACTGCGCCCCCTCGGCCTCGCGGGGGCCGTCCGCGTCCTGCAGAGCTGCGACGTCGTGTTCCCCGTCCTGCACGGGACCCTCGGGGAGGACGGGACGCTGGCGGCCCTGTGCGAACTCGCCGGGGTGCCCTACGTCGGGTCGGGCACCGCGGCCGGCGCGGTGGCGATGGACAAGTGGACGACGAAGCTCGTGGCCGAGGCCGTGGGGGTCCGGACGGCCCGGGGAACCCTCGTGGGTCCGGGGGAGCAGGTGCCGTGGACCGGCCCGGTCGTGGTGAAACCCGCCACGGCCGGGTCGAGCCTGGGGGTCTCGCTGGTCCGCGACCCCGGCGAGTTCGACGCCGCGCTGCGGACCGCCCGCGAGCTCGACGACCGGGTCCTCGTCGAGGAGTTCGTCGTCGGCCGCGAGTTCTGCGTCGCCGTCCTGGGACGGCCCGACGGGACGCGCACCACCGCACCCGTCGAGGAGGTCGTCCACGACGGGATCTTCGACCACGAGGCCAAGTACTCCGGGCACCCCGACGTCCGGCTGCCCGCGGAGATCTCCGACGTCGAGCACGCCGCGCTCGTGGACGCCGCCGTGCGCGTGTACGACGCCCTCGGCTGCCGGGGCCTGGCCCGGGCCGACTTCTTCCTCACCGCCGACGGCGTCGTCCTCAACGAGGTCAACAGCACGCCGGGCATGACGGAGCACTCGGCGGCCCCGCTGATGTTCTCCGCCGGCGGCCTCGGCTTCGAGGACCTGTTGGCGCTGCTGGTCACCGACGCCCTCCCGTCGTGACCCCTACGCTGGACGACGTGGGAACCCCGCTCCGCTGGCGCGAACGCTCGCCCGACATCGTCGTGGGCCTGCTCACCGCGGGCCTCGGGCTGGCCGAGGTCGCGGTCCGCACGACGTGGGGCGGGGAGAGCGGCAGCGTCCTGTTCGTCCTGCTCGTCGCCCTGACCACGGCGATCGCCCGGCCGCTGCCCGCCGTCGCGCTGGCCCTCGTGTGGCTGACGGGGGTCGCGCAGTTCGCGACCGGTCTGCCGCTGCTGCTGACCCAGCTCCTGCTGGCCTACGTCGCGTTCGCCGGGGCGCGCTGGGGCAGCCGGTGGGTCCTCGCGCTCAGCGGGCTCTCGATCCCCCTGGGGGTCCTCGTCGGCGGGGTCCTGCTGGTCTACGGGCAGTACTCGCCGGGGATTCTCGTCGTGCAGGGCCTGCGCGACGTCCTGGACCGCGTCGGCGTCTCCCTGCTGGCCGGGCTGCCGATCGCGCTGCTGACGCTGGCCGCGGCCTGGCTGGGCGGGCTGGCGCTACGGTTCGCCGGGAACGCGGCCGTCTCGCGGCGCGCCCGCGTCGAGGCCGAGCAGGAGTCGGCGCGCGCCCACCGCGAGACCGCGCAGGCCTACGAGATCGCGAGGCTGCGCGACGAGCAGACCCGGATGGCCCACGACGTCCACGACGTCGTCGGGCACTCCCTGGCCGTCATCCTGGCCCAGGCGGAGTCGGGGCAGTTCCTGCCCGACGCCGACCCCACCGCGCTCAAGGCGACCCTGCGGACGATCGCCGGCACGGCACGGTCCTCGCTGCAGGACGTCCAGGGCGTCCTGTCGGCCACCCCCGTCCCGCCGGGGCGGTTGCAGGCGCTCATCGACGGTGCGGGGTCGACGGGTTTCACCGTCCGGTCGCACTCCAGCGGCCCTGCGCGGCCGCTGCCGCCGGAACTGGCCGCCGTCGCCTACCGGGTGCTGCAGGAGATGCTGACCAACGCGCTCAAGCACGGCGACCGCGACGTGCCCGTCGACGTCGTGCAACGCTGGCCCGCAGGACCGCACGAGGAACTGGAGTTGTCGGTGACGAACGGGATCCCGGTCGACGGGTCGCCCTCGGGCCCCGGCGGGGGACGCGGCCTGGACGGCATGCGCCGCCGGCTGGAGGCCGTGGGGGGCTGGGCGCAGGTCGCCGTGGACGGGGCGCGGTTCTCGATCACGGCCAGCGTCCCGGTGCGGTCGTGATCCGCGTCCTCCTCGTCGACGACCAGGACCTGTTCCGCGCCGGGGTGAAGGTGATCCTCGACGCCCAGGACGGCATCGAGGTCGTCGGGGACGCCGCCGACGGCCTGGAGGGCGTGCGGCTCGTCGAGGAGCTGCAGCCCGACGTCGTCCTCATGGACCTGCGGATGCCCGAGATGGACGGCGTCGAGGCGACCCGGCAGGTGTTCCTGCCCGACCGGGTGGCCCGCCGCGCGAACCCCGTGCGCGTCGTCGTGCTCACGACGTTCGACCTCGACGACCGCGCCGCGACGGCGATCCGCCACGGAGCCAGCGGTTTCCTGCTCAAGGACACCACGCCCGCGCAGCTGGCCGACGCGATCCGCACCGTCCACGCGGGCAACGCCGTCCTGTCGCCCGGGAACCTGACGAACCTGCTGGAGCACAGCCTGACGACCCCGACGCCGCCGCCGAAGGAGTTCGGGACTCTGACGGCGAAGGAGAAGGAGGTGTTCGACGCCGTCGCGCGGGGGTTGTCGAACGCCGAGATCGGGGCCGAGGTGTTCGCGTCGGAGTCGACCGTCAAGACGCACGTCGGGTCGATCCTGCGCAAGCTCGGGCTGCGCGACCGCGTGCAGATCGTCGTGTTCGCCTACGAGAACGGGTTGCTGGCCTGAGTTGACCTCCCGCCGTTCCCGGGGGAACCTGCTGGGGCAGCGCCGGGACCCGGCGCCCGGACGAGCCCGCCGTACCCGGTCAGCGACAAGACGGTGGGGGAGGAACGTCGTCGTGTCCTGGATCGTCCTGGTCGCGTCCGGTGTGCTGGAGGCCGTCTGGGCCACCGCGCTGGGGAAGTCCGAGGGTTTCACCCGTCCCGTCCCGACCGTCGTGTTCGCCGTCACCGTCGTCGCGAGCACGGTGGGGCTGGCGTTCGCGATGCGCTCCATCCCGACGGGCACGGCCTACGCCGTGTGGGTCGGCATCGGCGCGGCCCTGACCGTCGGCTACGCGATGGCGACGGGCGCCGAGGCCGTGTCGGTCGCGAAGGTACTGCTGATCCTCGGGCTCGTCGGCTGCGTCGTCGGGCTCAAGGTCCTGCACTGACCGCACTGGTCCCCACCCCGCCGAAGGCACACCTCCCGCCCTCAGAACCGGGTTCTCGGGGCGGGAGGTGTGCCTTCGGCGGGAGGGGCGGGGCGGGAGGAACGGGGTCAGCGGGGGAGGTGGGCGGCGTAGGCGGCGCGCAGTTCGCGCAGCCGCAGGTTCGACGCCGTGCCCCACGCGCTCCAGTCGACGTTCCCGCCGTCGAGGGCCACCTCGAGCTGGTCGAGGTGCAGGTGCCAGGCCGCCAGCGACATGGGCACCCACTCGTCCTCACCCTCGAGGTCGTTCGTCAGCCGCAACCGGGTACGGGCGCGCAGCGCGCCGACGTCGAGGGGTTCGAGTTCCCAGCGCAGCAGCCCGTGCTCGGAGTTCGTGTGCTCCAGCAGCCGTGGCGGGTCGAACGCGGTGACCTCCCCCGGCCACCACTCCAGCTCCCCGGGCGGCCCGGTCAGCCACTCGAGGTCGAACCGGCCCCCCGGGCGCAGGTCGGCGCGCAGGTCCGCCCACCACAGCCGGGTCAGGGCCGGGTCGGTCAGGGCCGTCCAGACCGTCGCCACCGAGTGCGGGTACTCACGGGCCAACCGCAGGGTCGCCCGTTCGCCGCCGTGCAGGACCGCGTCGCCGAGGAGGTTCACCCCCTCATCCTGCCGTGCTCACCCCGCCGGGTGCTCGTCCCGCCGCGGGACCAGAGGCAGCGCCACCAGGGGGGCCAGGGCGACGAGCCCGACGGCCCCGCTGAACCCCACGGCGGTGATGAGCGCCCCGATCCCCGGGCCCACGGCCGAGGCCGCGACGAACTGGCCGGTGTTCTGCAGGCCCAGGGCCTTGCCCGACCAGCGGGGACCGGCGGCCTCGGCGACGGACGTGAACGCCAGACCGTTGTCGGCCACCGAGACCGTCGTCGCGACGACGAGGACGACACCCGCGGGCACGGCCCAGCCGGCGGCCCCGGTGAGGGCCAGCAGCACGAGGACCACGACGCCGCAGGCCGCGACCCAGCGCAGCACCCGGACCCGGCTGCCGACGCGGTCGCTGAGCACGCCGACGCCGATCCGGCCCAGGGCCCCGACGAACTGCGACGCCCCCATGAGCAGCCCCGCCGCGGTCGCCCCCCAGCCCAGCTCGACGGTCAGCCACACGAGGCCGAACGTCGACAGCGCGAACTGCGGGACGACCAGGAGCACCGAGACGGCGTGGATGCGCCACAGGAAGCCGTCGCGGCGGTAGGGGTTCGGGACCTGCTGCGCCGCAGCGGCTGCGGCGCGCGGGGGGTTGCGCAGGCCCACCGCGCAGGCGACCGTGAGGACGCCCAGCACCGCCGCGGCCACCAGCAGGGGGCCGGCCGGGCCGTACCGGGACGCCAGCGGCGGGACGACGACGGCGGCGACGGCGACCCCCAGCGGTTGCGACACCTGCCGCAGCCCCATGGCCAGTCCCCGGCGCTCGCGCGGGAACCACCCGACGACGACGCGGCCGCTCGCGGCGTTCGTGCTCGCCGACGCGGCCCCGCCCAGCCCGAGCAGGACGCCCAGCGCCACGAGCCCGTGCGCGGAGGCCGCAGCCAGGGCGGAGGCGGTGGTGAGCGCCAGCCCGCCGGCGATGACCCAGCGCTCGCCGACCCGGTCGGCGAGCGCGCCCCACGCGACGAGGGTCAGGACCATCCCGAGCGTCGGGGCGGCGGCCAGGGTCCCGGCGCGCGACAGCGACAGCCCGTCGCGCCCGTGCAGGAGCGGGATGAGGTACACCGGCGTGCTCACGAGGAGCGTCCCGGCCGCCTGGGCGGCGATCCCGAGCGCGAGCACCCGCCACGCGGCGCGGGGGACGGGCGTCACGGTGTACTTTGTTGGCATACCAACTTGGTATACCACTTGGGGGACGGGATGAGCGGATCGGGCACCTACGACAAGCTGCGGGCCGCGGTGCTCGGCCTGGACCTCGTCCCCGGCGAGCGGCTCAGCGAGCGCGGGCTCGAAGAACTCCTCGGCGCGTCCAGGACGCCGATCCGCGCCGCCCTGGTCCGCCTGGAGAACGAGGGCCTGACGGCGCGCAACGGCCGCGGGTGGCAGGTCGCGCCCATCGACCTCGGCGAGGTTCGCGCCGTCGTCGAGCACCGCGAGATCGTCGAGAGCGGAGCCGTCGCGCTGGCCGTCGAACGCGCCGGGGACCACGAGCTCGAGGAGCTGCGGGCCCTGGTCGCGACCGCCGCGGACGACGCCCAGACCGGGCTGCAGGACGGAGCGGACTTCCACGTCGCGCTGGCCCGCTTGTCCCGCAACGACTTCCTGGCCGACGCGGTCCACGGGGCGCTCACCCGCCTGGCCCGCACCCGGTGGCTGGAGGTGCAGACCCCGGCCTCGCGCGAGCAGGCCCGCGCCGAGCACCTCGCGATCCTCGACGCCGTCCGCGACCGCGACGCCGACCGGGCCGCCGGACTCGTCCGGGCCCACGTCCGGGGGACCCGCGACCGGTTGCTGGAGCACCTCGACGCCGAACGGCTCCGCCTGCGGGGCAGGGGTTTCTCGATCGTCGGGTGAGTGGGGCCGCGCGGTCGGTTCAGTGGCTGGTGGTCCCGCGCCGCGACTCCAGCACCGGTTCGACGAGGCGTTCCACGACCGCCCCGGTGGCGACGGCGGCGACCGCGGCGTGCACGACCTCGACGAACCCCTCCCCGCTGCGCCAGGTGCGCGGCGGGGCACCGGCGCCGGTGGCGTTCTCCAGCGTCTGGTCCACGATGATCCGCAGCAGCGTCTGCGCCACGTCGGCGCGCACCCGGAGCAGCCCGCTGGCCCGCCACACCCCGCGCACCGCGCCCAGCGCCGCGCTCGTCGCCACCACCATCGCCAGGGTCGCCCCACCGGGCCGGTCGTCCTCACCCGGGGAACGCCCGGCCAGGAGCAGCAGCGTCCGGCCCGGGACGTGGGAGGCGGGACGGCCGGTGACGGCGCGCTCCAGGCGCTGGCTGGCGGTCATGGCCGCCGCCCCGGCCAGCCCGCCGAGGAGGCCGCGGGCCGCGGCGGCGGCGAGCACCGCCGGCCGCCCACGCCCGCCCGCCGTCGAACCCGAGATCACCAGAGGCACGGGATCACCCTCCCCCGGCCCGGCGGGCACCGCCAGCCCGGGTTCAGACGGTCGGCACCGTGCCGCCGTCGATGACGTACTCGGCCCCCACGACGGCGCTCGCGCGGTCGGAGACCAGGAACCCGACGAGGTCGGCGACCTCCTCGGGTCGGGCGAAGCGCCCCAGCGGAACCCCGCCGAGGGATTCCAGGAGCGCCTGTTCCGCCGCGTCCCGGCTGGTGCCCCCGCCCTCGGCGAGTCGCCCGATGAAGTCCCCGTAGGCCTCCGTCGAGATGCCGCCGGGGCTGACGGCGTTGACCCGGACCCCGCGGGGGGCGAGTTCGTTCGCGAGGCCCTTGCTGTAGGTCCGCAGCGCCGCCTTGGCCGCTGCGTAGGGCAGGGTCGCGTCGTGCAGCGGGAGCTGGCGCTGGATCGAGGTGACGTGCACCACGACCCCGGACCCCGCCCGGACGACCGCCGGCAGGAGGGCCCGGTCGAGGCGCACCGCGCCGAGGAGGTTGAGGTTCAGCTCCGTCAGCCAGTGCTCCTCGGCGTGGGCCGCGAAACCCCCCGGCGGTGTCGTGGAGCCGCCGACGACGTGGACGAGGACGTCCAGGGACCCGACCGCCCCGGTGATCCGGTCGGCCACGAACCGGGCCCCCTCGACCGTGGAGGTGTCGGCGGCGATGAACCGGTCGGGGCGGTCGTACCCGTCGGGCAGCGTGCGGGCCGTGGTCCACACGTCGGCGCCCATCTCCCGCAGCCGGGCCACGACGGCCCGGCCCGTCCCCTTCGACCCACCCGTCACCAGCGCGTGCCGGCCGTCGAGGCGGTCCTGGTCGCCGGTGCCCATCACGCCCCCTCGTGGTTGGCGATGACGAGTTCGGCCACGAGGCCGCCGCGGAGGGTGAAGCGGTGGTCGAGGTCGGCGACACCGCCGGGGAAGGAACCCTCGAGGCGCAGGGTCACCACCCAGTGCTCGTCGTCGACGCGGTGGGCGCCGGTCTGCTCGGTCGTGTACTCGAACTCCGCGCCGGCGTCGCGGACGAAGGCGTGCACCTCCTCCCGGCCCCGGAAGGTCTCGCCCTGGTCGACGACGACGACGTCCTCGGTGAGGAACGTCGAGGCCGTGTCGGCGTCGTGGACGGTGCTGGCGGCGAGGTACTCGCGGACGGTGGTGGGCAGGGCGTCGGACCGCAGGTCGGTGTTCGTCATGCCGGCACCGTGCGGCCTCGCACCGGCGGAGGGTCAAGCGCTGGACCCTCTCCCCGGGGGAGACCCCACACTGGCGGCGTGCTGACCATCGGGGAGTTCTCGCGGCTGACCCACCTGAGCGTGCGGACGCTGCGCCGCTACCACGAGGGTGCGCTGCTCGAACCGGCCGTCGTCGACCAGGACACCGGGTACCGCTACTACTCCGTGGAGCAGATCCCGACCGCCCAGGTCATCAACCGCCTGCGCGAGCTCGACGTCCCGCTGGGCGACGTGCAGCGGATCCTGCGGACGCCCGACCCCGGCGTGCGGTCGGCCCTCGTCGCGGACCACCTGCGGCGCCTGGAGGCCGAACTGGACCGCACCCGCGCGGCGGTCACCTCGTTGCGCCGCCTCCTGCAGCCCGGTCCCGCCCCGATCGAGGTGGAGCTGCGCGCCGAACCCGCCCGCACGGTCGCGGCGGTGGAGGCCGTGGTCGGCCACGACGACGTGGCGGCGTGGTTCGCCGGCGCGATGGCCGAACTGACGGCGGCCGTGGGGGACGGCGTGAGCGGACCACCGGGCGGGACCTACGACAACGCGTTGTTCGAGGAGGGCCGGGGGCGTGCGCTGGTCTACCTGCCGACCCCCAGCCCGCCGCGCACCGGGCGGGTGCACGCCGTGACCCTGCCCGCCGTGGACCTCGCGGTGACCACCCACGTCGGCGAGCACGACCACGTGGACGTCACCTACGGCGAACTCGGCACCTGGGTGGTGCGGAACGCGATGTCGGTGGCGGGTCCGGTGCGCGAGGTCTACCGCGTCGGCCCGCAGGACGCGGCCGACCCGGCCGCCTGGCGCACGGAGATCGGGTGGCCGGTGTTCCGCGTGGCCTGACCGGGTGCGCTCCGGTGCCGTCAGGTCCCCGGCGTCGTGCTCGGGATCCGGTCGCGGTCGTACGTGATCGTCGTGTACCCGTGCGGCATCGGCAGCCCGTCGGGGCCGAGGTTGACGAACACGATCTTCTCGATCGTCAGGATGGACTGCCGGGTGATCATGTTCCGGACCTCGGCGCGCATGGTCAGCGACGTGCGGCCGAAGTCCGTGGCGCGCAGCCCCATCTCGATGAGGTCGCCCTGCCGCGCCGAGGAGACGAAGTTGATCTCGGAGATGTACTTCGTGACGACCTTGCCGTTGCCGAGCTGGAGGATCGCGTAGATCGCGGCCTCCTCGTCGATCCAGCGCAGCAGGCTGCCGCCGAACAGCGTCCCGTTGGCGTTGAGGTCCTCCGGGCGGACCCACTTGCGGGTCCGGAAGTTGATGGAGTCCTCGTCGGGGTGCGGCGCCATGCGGGCAGGGTAGCGGCTGGTGCCGCTCATGTCAGGACAAAGGTGGGGTCTGGTGGTCCACGGGACCACCGGACCCCGGCGGTCGCAGACCGGTCGGGTTCGCGCCGTGGACGGCCTGGCCGGGGGTGGAACCCTCGAACTCCAGCCGGTCGACGAAACCCCTGGGTGAACGACCGGTGACCCGGAACTCCCGCACCGACGGGCGTCCAGGAGCGGACCCCGCGCCGGCTGGGCGCCCACCGCGGGGGACCGGCGGAACGTCCCGCTCCGGGAGTTCCGGACGCCGCCGCCCCGGAGCGGGAACCTCCTGCGCCGGCGGGTGGCTCGGAAACCGTTCTCACAGCCCCGACCCTTGTGGAACCGGAGGGAGTCCCGCGACACCCGGTGCGGTCCGCCGGCCGGGGAACGGTACGACGTTCCGTCCTGCACGTCCTGGAAGACTCCGGCGTTCCGTCCGCGACGTCGCACAACAGGCCTCGTCGACCCGTCCCGACGAGCACGGACCGGTCGTCCTGTTCAGGCAGAGTTCACCCCGCCGTCACCCGTGCGACCTCCGGCGAGGACGGACCGGCGGTTCCATGCGTCCGTGCAGCTGACCCCTGACCTCGGCATGTCCGTCCGTGACGACGAGGACGAGCCCGAGCTCCTCCTCGCCGACGGGCGCGCGGCCGACACCTGGCGCGAGGACTACCCGTACGAGACGCGCCTGAGCCGCCCGGAGTACGAACACGAGAAGCGGCTCCTGCAGATCGAGCTGCTGAAGCTGCAGAAGTGGCTCAAGGCCAGCGGTGAGCGGCTCGTCGTCCTGTGCGAGGGTCGCGACGCGGCCGGCAAGGGCGGCACCATCAAGCGCTTCATGGAGCACCTCAACCCGCGCGGCGCCCGCGTCGTCGCGTTGGAGAAGCCCAGCGAGCGCGAGTCCACCCAGTGGTACTTCCAGCGCTACGTGCAGCACCTGCCCGCGGCCGGCGAGTTCGTCCTGTTCGACCGGTCCTGGTACAACCGCGCCGGTGTCGAGCGGGTCATGGGGTTCGCCAGTCCCGAGCAGTACGACCGCTTCGTGGCCCAGGTCCCGCTGTTCGAGCGGATGCTGACCGACGACGGCGTCCACCTCGTCAAGTTCTGGTTCTCCGTGACCCGCGCTGAGCAGCGCACCCGGTTCCTCATCCGGCAGATCGACCCGGTCCGGCAGTGGAAGCTGTCGCCGATGGACCTCGCGAGCCTGGACCGTTGGGACGACTACACCGCGGCCAAGGAGGCGATGTTCGAACGGACGGACACGGACTTCGCGCCCTGGACGGTCGTCAAGACCAACGACAAGAAGCGGGCCCGGCTGGCCGCCATGCGCCACGTCCTGTCGCTGTTCGACTACGACGACAAGGACGCCGAGGTGGTCGGGCAGCCCGACCCGCTGCTCGTGGTGCACGCCCGGACGATCCTCGAGGCCGACCGCCGGCCGGAGGTCGCGCCCCTGGTGTGACGGCCGGTCCGGGACCCGCGCCGTCCGGCGGCGGCGTGGTGGGAGACGTCAGACGGTGAACGCCGCGGCGACCGCCGCGGTGTCCTCGTGCAGGTGCATGCGGGTGATCTTCCCGCCCGTCACGGTCAGGCGCACCGCGACGTCGGTGTGGAAAGCGCGCCCGGTGGGTGCTGCCACGTGGTCGAAGACGGCGAAGACGGCCGAGTCCTCCCCGGCGGTGACGACGGCCTCGACGGAGACGGTGCTCGCGCCCGGTTCCAGCGCGGCCCACAGGACGTGGAAGTAGTCGGGCACCTCGCCCCTGCGCGAGCGCCGGCCGGTCCAGGGCGTCACCCGCGGGTCCCCGGGCACGAACCAGTCGACCTCGTCGGCGAACAGCTCGCCCAGCCCGTCGGCGTCCTGCGCGCCGAGGCGCTCCAGGAAGGCGCGGGTGACGTCGGCGGTGGTGGGGGTGGTCGTGTCGGGGGTGCTCACCCGGTGCTCCTCGGTGCGGCGGCGATCGGCGGACCACTGTTCTGTAGTGATCACTACAAAACGCTACCAGATCTGTAGCGGTCGATATAGAATCGACGAGTGGGACGCCCTCGGAGCTTCGACCGCGACGCTGCTCTGGAGGAGGCGCTGCTCTTGTTCTGGGCGCGCGGCTACGAGCAGACCTCCGTCGCCGACCTCACCCGGGAGCTGGGCATCTCCGCCCCGAGCCTCTACGCCGCCTTCGGCGACAAGCGGACGCTGTTCGAGGAGGCGGTGGCGCGGTACGAGGCCAGCCCCGCGTCGGTGACCACGGCCGGCACCGCCGGCGGCACCCCCCGGCAGGTGCTGGCCCTGATGCTCGACGCCGCGTCCCGGGAGTACGCCGACGACGCGCACCCGCGCGGGTGCCTGGTCAACAGCTCCCCGGAGCTGGCGCCGGCCCGGGCCCGGAACCGCGCGATCACCGCGGCCCGGCTGGAGGAGGTGAGCGACCCCGATGCGGAGCGCGACGGGGACCCCGACGCCGAGACCCTCGCCGCCTTCGTCCACGTGGTGCTGGTGGGGTTGTCGTCCTACGCCCGCGACGGTGCCGGGCAGGAGCGGTTGCGTCGCGTCGCGGACCTCGCGCTGCGCGTCGTCCCGACCTGAACGGAGCGGTCCCCCACCTCCCCGCGGAGGGGTGGTGAACGACGTCCACCGGGGGTTCCCCGGTCGTGGTGAACGCAGGGTGAACTTTGCTTCGCCAGGGGCGGATCCGGTATCCGGCACGTGCTGCGCCGGTGCAACCTTGTACCTCGTGGAGACTGCAACCGTCATCCTCGTGCTCGTCGTGGTCGTCGCGCTCTCGTTCGACTTCACCAACGGCTTCCACGACACCGCGAACGCGATGGCCACGTCCATCGCCACCGGAGCGCTCAAGCCCAAGGCGGCTGTCGCGCTCTCCGGGATCCTGAACCTCGTCGGCGCCTTCCTCTCGGTCGAGGTCGCCCTCACCGTCTCGAACGCCGTCGTCAAGATCCAGAACAAGGACGGCTCACCCAAGCCCGAGCTCCTGCAGGGCGGGGGCTCGGCGCTGCTGCTCATCGTGCTCGCCGGGCTCGTCGGCGCCATCGTCTGGAACCTGCTGACCTGGCTGATCGGCCTGCCCTCCAGCTCCTCGCACGCCCTGTTCGGCGGGCTCATCGGCTCCACCGTGGCCGGCCTGGGCTGGGCGGGGGTCAACTGGAACGGCGACGGCACCAAGATCGACGGCGTGGTGGGGAAGGTCATCATCCCCGCGATCGCCTCGCCGGTCCTGGCCGCGCTCGTCGCGACCGTCGGCACCTGGCTCGTCCACAAGGTCGTCTCCGGGGTCGCGCAGCGCTACACCGACCAGGGCTTCCGCTGGGGCCAGATCGGCTCCGCCTCGCTCGTCTCCCTCGCCCACGGCACCAACGACGCGCAGAAGACCATGGGCGTCATCACCCTCGGCCTCATCGCCTCGGGCCACTGGAGCGACACCCACGCGGTGCCGTTCTGGGTCAAGGCCGTCTGCGCCCTCGCCATCGCCTCGGGGACCTACCTCGGCGGCTGGCGCATCATCCGCACCCTCGGCAAGGGCCTCATCGAGATCACCCCGCCGCAGGGCATGGCCGCCGAGACCTCCTCCGGCGCCGTCATCCTCATCTCCAGCCACATGGGCTTCGCGCTGTCCACGACCCACGTGACCACCGGCTCGGTCCTCGGCGCCGGCCTCGGCAAGCCCGGCGCGACGGTCCGCTGGAAGGTCGCCGGCCGCATGGTCGTCGCCTGGGTCACCACCATCCCGGCCGCCGCGCTCGTCGGCGCCCTCATGTGGTGGATCGGCAACGTCCTCGGCGGCGGGGTCGTCGGCGCGCTGGTCATCAGCCTGCTGCTGCTGGCCTTCGCGGTCGTCGTCATGCACCGCTCGCGCAAGAACCCCGTCCACGCCGACAACGTCAACGACGAGTGGGACGCGAGCCGGGGCGCCGAGCGCACCCCGGCCGCGGTCTGAGAGGAACGCCCCCGTGCTGCAGAACCTGACCCTCGTCGGTGAAGCCCTCTGGAAGATCCTGCTCGTCGCCCTGGTCCTCGGCGCGGGCCTGCCGGTCCTGTTCTCGGCCGGTGTCCGCGCCATGGCCTTCGGCGCCGGCGGGGACGCCGAGACGAGCCACGCCCCGGGCAACCCCGCCGGCAAGGTCCTGGCCGTCGTCTGCTTCGCGGTCGTGATCGCGGCCGTCGCGCTCGGCATCACGTTCATCGTGGCCAGCGGCTTCGGCAAGGCCCTGAGCTTCGAGCACGTCTACCCGACCATCGTGGACAAGTGAGGGGAGCCCGTCCATGACCTCCACCACCCTGGCCGGTCGCATCGTCGACTGGCTGCGCGCCGGGTACCCCGGCGGCGTCCCGCGCCAGGACTACGTCGTGCTGCTGGGCCTGCTGCGCCGCAAGCTGACCGACGGCGAGGTCCGCGAGATCGCGTCCGCGATCGTCGGGCTCGCCCAGCAGGGCGAGGTGACCACGGTCGCCGACGTCGAGCGGCTCATCAACGAGGCCACCCTCGACGAGCCGTCCGAGGCCGACATCGCCCGGGTGTCCTCGCACCTGGCCGCGGGGGGCTGGCCGCTGGCCGACCGCCCGTTCTGAACCACCGCACCACCGGGAGCCGCGACCTCGCCCGAGGTCGCGGCTCCCGTGCGTGGGGGCTGTGGGAGGGTGGCGCCGTGCCGTCCCGGGAGACCCTGCGCGCGTTGCCCGTCTTCGACCGCGAACTGCCGGCGTTCGACCCGTCGACCGCACCGGCGGACCCCCTGGACCTGTTCGGGTCGTGGTTCGCCGACGCCCTCGCCGCGGGGGTCCCCGAACCGCACGCCGTCACCCTGAGCACCGTCGACGCCGACGGGCTGCCCGACGCGCGCGTGCTGATCCTCAAGGACGTCTCGGCCGACGGCTGGTCGGTGGCGACGACGACGGCCGGGCCCGCGGGCGCGCAGCTGCTCGCCTCGCCCGTCGCGGCCCTGTCGGTCTACTGGACGGCGCTGGGGCGCCAGGTCCGGGTCCGCGGTCACGTCCACGAGGCACCCCCGCACGTCAGCGAGGCCGACTTCGCGGCCCGGTCGGCCTCGGCCCGGGCACGGGTCCCTGCGGGGACCTGGCGGGTGTTCGTCGTGCGCCCGGTCTCGGTGGAGTTCTGGCAGGCCGTGGCCTCCCGCGAGCACGTGCGGGTGCGGTACGTGCGCGCGGGCGGGGGGTGGACGCGGTCGTGACGGCCGCGCACCGGGACCCGCGGCTGCTGCTGCTCGTCGCCGCGGGCGGGACCGTCGGCACCCTGCTGCGCTGGGCCGCCTCCGAGGTCGTCCCGGCCGCCGGCGCGTTCCCGCTGGCGACCCTGGCCGTGAACCTCGCCGGGTCCTTCGTGCTCGGGTTCCTGCTCGAGGAGCTGCTGCGCCGCGGTGCCGAGACCCCGGCCCTGCGGCGCTGGCGGCTGGGGCTGGGGACGGGCGTGTGCGGGGGGCTGACGACGTGGTCGAGCTTCGCCGTCGAGCTCGAGCGGCTCCTCAGCGGCGGGTCGGCCGGGACCGCGCTGGGGTACGCGGCCGCCTCGCTGGCCGGTGGCCTGCTGGCCGTCGCCGCGGGGGTCGCGCTGGCCGCCCGGAGGGCCCGGTGACGGTGCTGCTCGCCCTGTGCGGCGGGCTCGGGGCCGCCTGCCGGTTCGCCCTCGACGGGGCCGTCCGGGCGCGCTGGCCGTCGCGGTTCCCGTGGGGGATCCTGCTGGTCAACGCCCTGGGCTCGCTGCTCCTGGGGTTCCTCACCGGCCTCGTGGCGGGCGGCGCGGACGCGCGCTGGCGGCTCGTGCTCGGGGTGGGGTTCTGCGGGGGCTTCACGACCTTCAGCACCGCGATGACCGACACCGTCCGGCTGGTGCGCGAGCGGGCGTGGCGGCTGGCCGCCGGGAACCTGGTGGGAACCCTCGCGACGACCGTGCTGGCCGCGGCGTGCGGGTACGGGATCGCGGACCTGCTGTGAACGCGACGCGCGGTTCTTGACTCGTTCAAGCCTGGCTGGGCAGGATGGCGGGGTGCCCACCACCTCCGACCTCGAGCGGGTGCTGCGCGGGGCGGGTCTGCGGGTGACCCGGCCGCGGCTGGCGGTCCTCGACGCGGTGCACGCCCTGCCGCACGCGGACACCGAAGCCCTCATCGAGGCCGCCCGCTCCCGCGTGGACGGGGTCTCGCACCAGGCGGTCTACGACGTGCTGCGCGTCCTGGCCGACAAGGGCCTGGTGCGGCGCATCCAGCCGCAGGGTTCCGTGGCCCGCTACGAGGCGCGGGTGCACGACAACCACCACCACCGGGTGTGCCGGGTGTGCGGTGACATCAGCGACGTCGACTGCGCCACCGGGCAGGCCCCGTGCCTCACCCCCACCCCCGACGTCGACGACGGTTTCGTCGTCGACGAGGCCGAGGTCATCTACTGGGGCCGGTGCCGGTCCTGCACGAGCGCCCCGGCCCCCACCGACCCGTCCGCCGATCCCCAGACCACGGTCGTCCTCCAGCAGAGAGAAGCGTGAAGTGACCGAGCTCGACAAGGCCCAGACCCAGTCCACCAGCGAGAGCGAGAACCCGGCGATCCCGTCGCCGCAGCCGTCGACGAACGGCCGTCCCCGCACCGTGCAGGACTGGTGGCCCAACCAGATCGACCTGTCGGTCCTGAACAAGCCGTCGAAGGACTCCGACCCGCTGGGCGAGGACTTCGACTACGCGGCGGAGTTCGCGACGCTCGACGTCGAGGCGCTCAAGCGCGACGTCGTCGAGGTCATGCACACCTCCCAGGAGTGGTGGCCGGCGGACTGGGGCCACTACGGCCCGCTGTTCATCCGCATGTCCTGGCACGCCGCGGGCACCTACCGCATCGCCGACGGCCGCGGTGGCGGCGGCGAGGGCGGGCAGCGGTTCGCCCCGCTGAACAGCTGGCCGGACAACGCCAACCTCGACAAGGCGCGCCGCCTGCTGCTGCCGGTCAAGCAGAAGTACGGCCGCAAGATCTCCTGGGCCGACCTGCTCGTCCTGGCCGGGAACGTCGCCCACGACGACATGGGCCTGAAGACCTTCGGGTTCGCCTTCGGCCGCGCCGACACCTGGCAGCCCACCGAGGTCTTCTGGGGTCCGGAGGACACCTGGCTCGGCGACGAGCGCTACGCCGAGGACCAGCCGCTCGACCTCGACGAGGGCCACCTGGCCGCCGTCACCATGGGCCTCATCTACGTCAACCCCGAGGGCCCCAAGGGCCAGCCGGACCCGCTGGGTTCGGCCCACGACATCCGGGTCACGTTCGGGCGCATGGGGATGAACGACGAGGAGACGGTCGCGCTCGTCGCGGGCGGTCACACCTTCGGCAAGACCCACGGCGCGGGCAACCCCGAACTCGTCGGCCCCGAGCCCGAGGGCTGCCCCGTCCACGGCAACGGCCTGGGCTGGAAGAACGAGTTCGGCACCGGCAAGGGCGCGGACACCACCACCAGCGGCCTCGAGGGGGCGTGGACCCCGACGCCGACGCAGTGGGACAACACCTACTTCGAGACGATGTTCTCGTACGAGTGGGAACTCACCACGAGCCCGGCCGGGGCCAAGCAGTGGAAGCCGAAGGACCCCGCGGCGGCCGACCTCGTCCCCGACGCGCACGTCGAGGGCAAGCGCAACGCGCCGATGATGCTCACGAGCGACCTCGCGCTGATGGCCGACCCCGTCTACCACGAGATCTCCAAGAAGTTCTACGCAGACCCCGCCTACTTCGCCGACCAGTACGCCCGCGCGTGGTTCAAGCTGCTGCACCGCGACATGGGCCCGCGCAGCCGCTACCTGGGCCCGGACGTCCCGGCCGAGGAACTGATCTGGCAGGACCCGACCCCGGCCGTCGACCACGAGCTCGTGGGCGAGGCGGAGGTCGCCGACCTCAAGCAGCGCCTGCTGTCCAGCGGGCTGAGCGTGTCCCAGCTCGTGCACACCGCCTGGTCCTCGGCGGCCTCCTACCGCGGCACCGACAAGCGCGGCGGGGCCAACGGCGCGCGCCTGCGCCTGGAACCGCAGATCGGCTGGGCCGTCAACGCCGGCGTGGGCGACGTCCTGCCGGTCCTCGAACGCGTCAAGGGCGAGTTCGAGCAGGCCACGGGCAAGAAGGTGTCGCTGGCCGACGTCATCGTCCTCGGCGGGACCGCCGCGGTGGAGAAGGCGGCGGCCGACGCGGGCGTCACCGTCACGGTGCCGTTCTCGCCCGGGCGCACCGACGCCACCCAGGAGCAGACCGACGTCGAGAACTTCCGCTGGCTCGAACCGCGCGCCGACGGGTTCCGCAACTGGGTCAAGCCCGGCAGCAAGCTGCAGCCCGAGACGCTGCTGCTGGACCGCGCCTCGATGCTGGAGCTGACGGCCAAGGAGATGACCGTCCTCGTCGGCGGCCTGCGCGTGCTGGGGGCGAACACCGGCGGCGTGCAGCACGGTGTCTTCACCGACACCCCCGGCGTCCTGTCGCAGGACTTCTTCAAGAACCTGCTCGACCTGGGCGTGCAGTGGCGGACGGCCACGGACGCCGAGGGCGTCTACGAGGGCCTGGACGCGCAGGGCGAGGTCGTGCGCACGGCCACCGCCGTGGACCTGGTGTTCAACTCGAACTCCATCCTGCGCGGGATCGTGGAGGTCTACTCCGCCGACGACGCCCACGAGCTGTTCGTGCGGCACTTCGCCGCGGCGTGGCAGAAGGTCATGGAGCTCGACCGCTTCGACCTGCGCTGACACCCGCGCCGAGACCCGCTCGGCACCGACGACAGGACGCTCCGGCCCGCGCGCGCGAGCCGGGGCGTCCTGCGTCCGGGGGGGACCCGCCTGGACGGGATTGACTCGTGTAGACCATGCTGGGCACGTTCGCACCCCCCGACTCGCAGGAGAGTCCTCGTGAAGATCGCTGTCATCGGCACCGGCCAGTTCGCCCGGAGCTTCATCGCCCTGTGGCAACTGCACCCCGACGTCGAGGAGGTCTGGGTCACCGACCTCGTCCCCGAACGCGCCCGGCAGCACGTCGAGACCCACGGCCTGGCCGGGTCCTTCGACAGCTTCGAGGACGCCCTGGCCTCCGACGTCGACGCCGTCGCGATCATGACCCAGCGCTGGTCGCACGGTCCGCTGGTGCTCCAGGCCCTGGAGGCCGGCAAGCACGTCTACTCCGCCGTCCCGATGGCGAGCGCCGTCGACGAGGTCGAGGCCATCGTGGCCAAGGTCCGCGAGACCGGGCTCACCTACATGATGGGCGAGACCAGCTACTACAACCCCGCCACCGTCTGGGCCCGCGAGCACATCGCGGCCGGTGAGTTCGGCCGGGTGTTCTACGGCGAGGGCGACTACGTCCACGACATGGACAACGGCTTCTACGCCGCGTACCAGTACTCCGGCGGGGAGGACTGGAAGGAGACGGCGAGCTACCCGCCCATGCTCTACCCGACCCACGCGATCGGCGGTGTCCTGGGCGCCTGGCCGACCCACGCGGTCAGCGTGAGCTGCACGGGCATCAGCGACACCCGCGGCGACGGCGTCTTCGACAAGGCTGTCTCCCGCTGGGGCAACGACTTCTCCAACATGTCGGCGCTGTTCGAGCTCGCCGACGGCGGGGTCATGCGGACCAACGAGTTCCGCCGCGTCGGGTACTGGAGCGGCCCGGAGTCGCGGTTCCGCTTCTACGGCACCGAGCAGGTCATGGAGCAGTCCGTCACCAGCACCGTCGTCACGGTCAAGACCGAGGGCGAGGACTACCGCAAGGGCGCGACTCACGACATCAGCGACGAGCTGAAGCCCGGGGAGCACTCCGACGTGCCCGAGGACCTCACCGACATCGACCCCGCGTTGCTGAGCAGCTTCCGCTCCGGCACCGCGAAGGTCCACGACCGCAGCCGGCTGCCGAAGGAGTTCGAGGGCGCGCCCAACGGCCACGAGGGGGCCCACCACTTCCTGGCCGACGACTTCGTCGTGGCCGTGCGCGACCGCGTCCACCCGCCCGTCAACGCGTGGGTCGCGGCCCGGTTCACCGTCCCGGGGATCGTCGCGAACGAGTCGGCCAAGCAGGGCGGGGTGCGGTTGCCCGTCCCGGACTTCGGCGACCCGGCCTGACCGGAGGCCGGGCCCGGGGGCGGTCGTCCCCGGGCCCGGCCGGGTAGGCTGGACGCAGGGTGTGCCGGGAAGTCTGGTCGGCGATCACGTCGTCGACCCCGGAAGCAGGTCCCTGCCCGTGCCCTCCACCACCCCTGCCCGCCTGTTCGCCCGCGGTTCGTGGCCCGAGGCCCGGCGCATCGCCGACGTGCTGCGCAACGAGACGACCGGTGGTCTGCTCCTGCTCGCCTGCACCGTCCTGGCCCTCGTCTGGGCCAACCTGCCCGGCGGCACCTACGAGGACGTCCGGCAGTTCCACCTCGGACCCGCCGCCCTGCACCTGGACCTGTCGGTCGAGCACTGGGCCGCCGACGGGCTGCTGGCGGTCTTCTTCTTCGTCGCCGGCCTGGAGCTGAAGAAGGAGTTCGTCGCCGGGGACCTGCGCGACCCGCGGGCGGCGGCGCTGCCCATCGCGGCGGCCGTCGGCGGGATGGCCGTCCCCGCGCTGTTCTACGTCCTCGTCAACGTCCTGCACCCCGACGCCGTGGAGGGGGCCCTCGTCGGGTGGGCCATCCCGTCGGCCACCGACATCGCCTTCGCCCTCGGCATCCTCGCCGTGGTGGGCTCGCGCCTGCCGTCGGCGCTGCGCACGTTCCTGCTGACCCTCGCCGTCGTCGACGACCTGCTCGGCATCACCGTCATCGCGGTCTTCTACACCGAGCGGGTGCAGTGGCTCCCGCTGCTGCTGGGGCTCGTGACGCTGGCGCTGTTCGCAGTCGCGGTGCAGCGCCGGGTCCGCACGTGGTGGATCCTCCTGCCGCTCGCGCTGGCCACCTGGGGACTCGTGCACGCCTCCGGGATCCACGCGACGGTCGCCGGTGTCCTGCTCGGCCTCGTCGTCCCCGTGCTGCGCAGCGAGGCGAACGGCGGCCCGGAGGCGGGGCCGGGCCTGTCGGAGCACTTCGCCCACCGCTGGCAGCCGATCTCGACGGGGTTCGCCGTGCCCGTCTTCGCCCTGATGTCCGCCGGGGTCGCGATCGGCGGGGTCTCCGGTCTCGTGGAGGCGGTGCAGGACCCGGTGGCCCTCGGGGTGGTGGCCGGGCTGGTGCTCGGCAAGCCCGTGGGCATCGTCCTCACCACGTTCCTCGTCGCGCGCCTGACCCGCGCCGAGCTCGACGAGAGCCTGCACCCCGTCGACGTCCTGGGCATGGCGATGCTCGCCGGCATGGGCTTCACGGTGTCCCTGCTCATCGGGTCCCTCGCGTTCGGCGAGGGCAGCCCGGCGGGGCAGCACGTGACCCTCGGCGTCCTCATCGGCTCGGCCGTCTCCGCCGCGCTGGCCGCCGTGGTGCTCTCGCGCCGCAACGCGGTGTACCGGCGGATCGAGGCCGAGGAGGGCGTGGACGCCGACGGCAACGGCGTCCCCGACGTCTACGAGCGCTGAGCGCGGACCGGTCGGGCCCCGGCGGCCCGCGCGGCGCTGGACCCTCCCCCTGCAGGAGGCGGCAGGCTCGGGGCCGTGAGCGAGACGATGCTGGTGGGGGAGTTCTCCCGGCTGACCCACCTGACCACCAAGGCCCTGCACCACTACCACCAGCTCGGGCTGCTGGAACCCGCCTGGACCGATCCTGTCTCCGGGTACCGGTACTACACGCCCGACCAGGTGGAGCGGGCCCACCTCGTGCGCCGGCTGAGAGCTGCGCGGATGCCGTTGGCGCAGATCCGGGCCGCACTCGCCGCCGTGGGGGCCGAGCGGGAGGAACGGCTGCTGGACCACCTCGACGTGCTGCGGGCGGAGCTGCTGGAGACGGCGGCCGCGGTGACCTCGTTGCGCGCGCTGCTGGGCCGGGTCGAGCCGACCGTCCACCACGGCGAGCTCCCCGCGCAGCGGTGCCTGGCCGTCGCCGCGGAGGTGACGCCCGCCGACCTGGGCGAGTGGTGCGCCGTCGTCTACCCGCAGCTGGTCGCGGCGGCGCGAACGGGTGGGCTGCCGCCCGAGGGGCCGTGCGGTGCGCTGTACGAGCCGTCCTGGTTCAGCGGCGACGGGGGGAAGGTCACCGCGTTCCTGCCGGTCGCCGCGTCGACCTCCCGGGACGGGGCGGGGGCCGCGGGGGTGGCCGTGCTGGACCTGCCGGGCGGGTCGTACGCCACCGCCGTCCACGAGGGACCGTGCTCGGAGCTGGACCTGACCTACGGCCGGCTGGGCCGGCACGTCCTCGCCGCCGGGACCGACCGCGGCGGCCCCGTCCGGGAGCACTACCTCGTCACCACGGCCGACACGCGCGACCCGCGGGCCCTGCGCACCGAGGTCTGCTGGCCGGTGAGCGCCGCGTGAGCTCCACGATCGTCCAGCTCGTCGTGCACTGCGAGGACGTCGGCGTCCAGTCCTCGTTCTGGTCCCGGCTCCTGGGCCGGGAGGTCGACCGGGGGGCGACGGCCGACCACGCCGGGATCAGCCTCACCCCGCGGTCCGGGACCGGTCCCGCCCTCCTGTTCCTGCGGGCCCCGGGAGTCCACCGCGCCCCGCACCGGCTGCACCTCGACCTCGTGCACTCCGACCGGACCACCTGGCGCGCCGAGGTCGACCGGGCGGTCGCGCTGGGGGCGACGACCGTCGCCGAGCACGAGGGCTTCGGCTGGCGGTGGGCCACGCTGCACGACCCCGAGGGCAACGCGTTCGACCTGGGCGTGAACCCCGCCGTGGACCAGACCGCCGACCCGGGCAACCCCGCGGGCCCCGCCGTCGTCTACTGAGGACGTGGGGGAGGGGTTCGAGGAGTTCGTCAGCACCGGCAGCGACCGGCTGCTGCGCTTCGCGCTGCTGCTGACCGGAGACCGCGGCCACGCCGAGGACCTGCTGCAGGACGTCCTGGAACGCATGTACGTGTCCTGGCGCAGGATCGAGGACCCGCACGCCTACGCGCGCACCGCGCTGGCCCGCAAGGTCACCGACCGCTGGCGGGCGCGCAGTCGCCGCCCGCGCGAGGTGGGGCTCGAGGACGGGCACGCCGGTGTCGTCCCGGACGGGGCGAGCGAACGGGCGGAACGGTCGCGGATCGTCGAGGCCCTGCGGCGGCTGCCCCCGCGGCAGCGGGCGGTCATCGTCCTGCGCTACTTCGAGGACTGGTCGGAGGAGCAGATCGCCGACCAGCTCGACGTCTCGCGGGGCACGGTCAAGAGCCAGGCGTCCAAGGGTCTGAGCACCCTGCGGACGCTCGTGGGTGAGGAGGTGGGTGCGCGGTGGACGAACGGCTGAGCGGCTGGGAGGACCGGCTGCGGCACGAACTGGACGTGGCCGTCGGCGAGGTGCGCGCGGACGAGGGGCTCGTGGTCGCGGCGCGCGCCGGTGGACGGCGCCGGCTGCGGCGGCGGCGGGCGCTGGTGAGCCTGCCCGCGGCGGCGCTGGTCGCCGGGGGCGCGGTGTGGGCCGGGACGGGGCGGTCGGCGCCCCCCGCGCCCGCGGCGCCCGCGCAGACGACGACGGCGGCGGTTCCCGACCCGGCGCCCACCCCCGACCCGGGGCTCACCCCGGACCCCGACCAGTCCGCGCTCGACGAGTACTTCGCCGCGGGGTACGACTACGACGACGCCGTGCGGCTCGGGAAGATCTGGAACGTCGACTTCTACGAGGCGAAGATCCGCGGGGGCCGCGAACTCATCGCCGGGCAGACGCTGCCCGTCGCGCCGTGACCCCGGTGCACGACCTCCCCGGGAGTTCTCGCGGCCGAGGCAACGCGGGGGACGTCCCCGGCGTCTTGAGGGGCATGAGCGAACTGCAGAGAACCCCGGCCAACCGCCGCGCCGCCCGTCTCGTCACCGCGAGCATCGTCGCCGGTGGCCTGGCCCTGGCCGGTGGGAGCGCCTACGCGAACTCCCAGAAGGCGGAACCCGTCCCCGCGGCCGCGCCCGTCGCCGCCCGTCCCGCCGCCGACCCGGCGCCGTCCGTGGACCCGGAACAGGCCGCCCGGGACGGTTTCTACGCCGCCGGGTACACCTACGACGACGCGGTCGCCCTCGGCGCGCAGTGGAACCTCGACTCCTTCGAGGCCAAGGCCGAGGGGGGCCGCAGGCTGGCCGCGGGTGAGACCCTGCCCATCGCCCCGGGGTCGGCGCCGGCCGCCGTCGAGGCGCCGGGCGAGTCGGGTTCCGACGCCGACTCCGCCGCCCTCGACGCGTACTTCGCCGCGGGGTACGACTACGACGACGCCGTGGCCCTGGGGAAGATCTGGAACGTCGACTTCTACGAGGCCAAGGTGACCGGCGGCCAGAAGCTGATCGCCGGCGAAACCCTCCCGGTCGCGCCCTGAACCACGTCGCAGACCCTCTGTCCCGCAGAGGTTTCGAGGTCGAACTGCTCGCCCCGCCCGGGGCGAGCAGGTTCGACCTGGCCGTCGAGCTCGCGGGCCGGTCCGGCGGCCGCGTCGTGCGCCGCTTCCACGTCGACACCGAGGGTTCGGCGAACCCGGGGGTGCGTACGTTCTGGCACCTGACGCCCGCGTTCGACGTCGTGGGCGCCGACGGGGAACTGCGCTGCTCCCTCGTGGACGACACGACGATCGCGGCCGACCTCGACGCGCAGGCGCCGCCGCGACCCGGCTGGTACCGGGTCGTCAGCGACGAACCCCGGTTGCTGCGGCTCGTGCAGCGGCACGCCGACCCGGCGGAGGGGATCGGGTCGGTGCTGGCGACGACGGCGGAGCTGTTCGGCACGGCGGTCCGCGAGATCGGCGGGGTCCACCGGCTCGACGACGGGGCCGGGGCGACGATCGCGATGGCGGCGCCGTTGCCGGGGGAGCGCGAACGCCCCTGCGAGGTCGTCACCCCGCCGTTCGCCGACGACCACGCGCGACGCCTGGAGGACCTGCTGGGACCGGCGCGGGACCTGGGGTTCACGGTGCCGACCGAGGCGGCGGTCCACGTCAACCTCGACGCCGGGCCGTTCCGCGACGTCGGGGCGTTCCGGCACGTCGTGCGGACGTTCGGACGCCGCCGGGAGGAACTGCGCGGGCTGTTCGGGACGAACCCGCACTGCCGCCGGCTGGCGCCCCTGCCGGCGGAACTGCTGGAGGTCGTCGAGCGGGACTGGCCGGACTGGGCCGCGGTGCGCGCGGCGGCGGCCGCCACGCCCGTGACGAAGTTCAGCGACGTGAACCTGACGCGGGTCCTGCGGGTCCGGCCGGGACCCGACGTCCTGGAGGTGCGCGTCCTGCCGGGGTCGATCGACGGGGTCGAGATCGCCCGGCAGGCGGATCAGCTCTCGGAGGTCCTGCGCGGGACGAGGTAGCTGTGGCCGTCGACGACCACGCGGTCCCACTCCCCGTACCCGGCGGTGGCCTCCTCGTCGGTGCGGGGGCCGCGCTGCGGGCCCTCCTCGTGGGTGACCTGCGCCGGGCCGGTGAAGCTGAAGACGGCGTCGAGGACGAGGTCGACCCACTTGTTCTTCGACGTCGGCCGCCGCAGGGCGCTGGGGGTCCCGACGGGGTGCTGAGACGATGCTTCGTGCATGAATCGTTAGTGTACGCGCGGTCGCCTCACCCCTCAACGCGATCCACGTCACCCGCCCGGGGCGAGCGGTCCAGGCAGAACCACACGCTCTTGCCCGCCGGTGAGGTCTCCACGCCCCAGTCGTCCGAGACGAGGTCGACCAGGCCCATCCCGCGCCCGGACTCGTCGTCAGCGCCGGCGTCCCGGCGCACCGGAGGGGTGGGGTCGTGGTCGCAGACCGACACCCTCAACCCGGCGCTGCCGTCGCACTCCACCGTGAGCACCAGCGGGGGCAGGCCGTGGCGCAGGCCGTTGCCGATGAGCTCGGAGACCAGCAGTTCGGCCTCGTCCTCCACGGTGGCGTGGTGGACCGTGCACAACTGCTCGCCCAGGAAGCGGCGGGCGGTCCGCGCCGCCTGCGGGTCGATGGACAGTTCGATCCACGCCGGCGGCGTCACCTCGCACACCCGCTCCACTCTGCGCGACGGAGCGGGCGGTGTCGCGCCGAGCACCCCCGTCCCGTCCTGGCCGCCGGGTTTGCCGGGACGGCAACGAGGGTCGACGGGGAGGGCGGCGGTCCGCAGGATCGGGGGCATGGCCAGCTTCGACCCCACCGCCCGCGACGCCCGAGAGCTGTGGGAGGGGATGTACGCCCAGCACCACGGGCACGTGTGGAGCGGGCGCCCCAACGCCGCCCTCGTCGACGCGGTCGACGACCTCACCCCCGGCACGGCCCTCGACCTCGGCTGCGGGGAGGGCGGTGACGTGCTCTTCCTGGCCCGGCAGGGCTGGACGGTCACGGGTGTCGACGTCTCCGACACCGCCCTGGCCCGCGCCCGCGAGCACGCCGACGAGGCCGGGGTGCGCGCCCGCTTCGAGCGCCACGACCTCGGCGTCTCCTTCCCCGAGGGCGCGTTCGACCTCGTCACCGCCTCCTTCCTGCACTCCTACGCGTTCCTCGACCGCCTCGCCGTCCTGCGCCGCGCCGCGGCGGCTGTCGCCCCGGGCGGGTCGTTCCTCGTCCTCGGGCACGTCACCCGGCCCGAGCAGCTCGGGCCGCTGGTGAGCGAGGAGTTCCCCGACGCCGTCGTCGACCTGCCCACCCCCGAGGAGCTGCGGGCCGCGCTCGACCTGCCCGCGCAGCGGTGGACGGTGGCCCGCAGCGCCCTCGTCGAACGCACCACGACGTTCGACGACGGGTCGACCGGGGTGTGGCGCGACGGGGTCCTGCGCCTCGACCGGCTGCCCCGCGAGCACGAGGACGAGCACGAGGACGACACCGCCCCGCACCCCGCCTGACCTGCGCAGATGCGGGGGAGTTCACCTGATCGTGGTACCACTGGCCCCATGCCGACGCCCCGCCTGGCCCTGACCCGCACCTACCTCGCGCCGACCACCGGGTCCGCGCCGGGCGGCGGGGAGCTGCCCGGCGTCGCCGACGTCGGCCCCGTGGTCGAGGTGACCAGCGAGGAGACGCACTACGACACCAGCGACCTCGCGCTCGCCGCGGCGGGGGTCTCGGTGCGCCGGCAGACCGCCGAGCGCACGAGCCCCGCACCCCGCGGCTGGGTCCTCGAACTGCCCGGCCGCGGCCCCCGCACCCACGAGGTCCGCCACGCCCTCGGCCGCGCGGTCCGCACCGCTCCCGCTGCGCTGCAGCGCCTCACGTGGGCCGCGGCCCGCGGCCGTTCCCTCGGGCCGGTCCTGGCCCTGTCGACGAACGCCCAGCAGCGGGACCTGCTCGACGAGGAGGGTTCGGTCGTCGCGCGCCTGACCACCCGGCAGGTTCAGGCCACCGCGCTGTCCCCCGAGGACTCCTCGCCGCAGACGTGGGGCGAGTGGCAGGTCGAGGTCGTCGACGGCCGCCGCGACCTGCTCGACGCCGTCACCGACGCCTGGGAGGCCCTGGGCGCCGAGGAGTCCGACCGCACCGCCCAGCTGCGCACCGTCCTCGACGGCCCGGACGACGACGAGGGCCTGGATGCCGTGTCCGTCGACGACAGCGCCGGCGCCCTCGTGCTCGGCCGCCTCGCACAGGACGTCGGCTGGCTGCTCTCGCAGGATCCGCTGGCCCGCATCGACGCCCCGGACGCCGTGCGCTCCCTGCGCGTGGCCTCCCGCCGCCTGCACAACGTCCTGCAGACGTTCGCGCCGCTGTTCGCCGAGGGCGCCACCGAGCAGCTGCGCGCCGAGCTGACATGGATCACCTCGGTGACCGGACCGTCGCGCGACCTCGACGTCCTCGCCGAGAAGCTGCTCGAGGACCTCGACGAGGAGGCCGCCGGGCACACCGCGGGCACCGGCACGGGCGACCCGGCCGTCGTCGCCGAGAAGGTCCGCGCGACCCTCGTCGACCGCTCGACCGCCGCCCACGCCCAGGTGCTCGAGGCCCTCGACTCCCAGCGCTACCGCGACCTCGTCGCCGCGCTGGAGGCCTTCGTCGCCGACCCGCCGACCGTCAAGCCCGCCCGCCGCGAGGCGAGGAAGGTCCTGCTGCCGCTGGTGGCCGAGGCCCACCGCGCCGCCCGCGACGCCTACCGCGACGTCGACCTGGACGTCGAGGCCGACCTCCACCAGGTCGTCGAGCACTACGCCGACGGCGCCGACGCCGCGAGCGCCGACGAGGCGGCCGCCCTGGTCCGCCTGCGGACCGCCGTCGCCGTCGCCCGCGACGCCGCCGCCGTCGTGGCCCCCAAGGTCGGCGAGGACGCCGAGGAGTACGTCGACGTCCTCAAGGAACTGCTCGACCTGCTCGACGAGCACGCCGACACCGTCGTGACCCGCGCGTTCCTCGCCGGTCTCGTCGAGGAGTTCGGCTCCGGCGCGTTCGTCCTCGGGCGCCTGCACGCCCTCGAGGAGGTCCGCTCGGCCGTCGCGTTCCACGACGTCGAGACGGCCTGGGACGCCGCGAACCACAAGAAACTGCGCCGCTTCCTGAAGTGAGGCCTGGATAGGGTCACGGGGGTGAGCGAGTTCGCGACCCCCGTGCCCCTGTCCGGCGACCGAGTGGCCCTGGAGCCGCTCACCCACGACCACGCCGAGGGGCTGCGCGCCGTCGTCGCCGAGGACGACCTGCACCGGACCTGGTACACGCGGATCCCCGCCCCCGACGCCGTGGACGCCGAGATCGACCGCCGCCTGGGCCTGCAGCAGCGGGGGAGCATGGCGCCGTGGGCCGTGCGCCGCCTCGACACCGGCGCCGTCTGCGGGGCGACGACCTACATGAACGTCCGCCCCGCCGACCGCAAGCTGGAGATCGGCTCGACGTTCCTCGCGCCCAGCGCGCAGCGCACCGGCGTCAACGCCGAGACCAAGCTGCTGCTGCTGACCCGCGCGTTCGAGGACCTCGACTGCATCGCCGTGGAGTTCCGCACCCACTGGCACAACCACCAGTCCCGCACCGCCATCGCCCGCCTGGGCGCCAAGCAGGACGGGGTGCTGCGCAACGACCAGGTCCTGCCCGACGGCTCCCTGCGCGACACCGTCGTGTTCTCCATCACCGCCGCGGAGTGGCCCGCGGTCCGGGCCGGCCTGCACCACCGGCTGTCCCGGTGAACGAGCGGGTGGACGGCCCCGGCGGCTCCCCGGCGGGCTCCCCGGCGGGCACCGCGCTCGCCCTGCGGGGCCTGGCCAAGCGCTTCGGCCCGAAGGTCGCCGTCGCCGGGATCGACCTCGACGTGCCCGCCGGCTCCTTCTACGGCGTCGTCGGGCCCAACGGGGCCGGCAAGACGACGACCCTGTCGATGGCCACGGGGCTGCTGCGTCCCGACGCCGGGCGCGCGTCCGTCCTCGGCGCCGACGTGTGGGCCGACCCGATCGGCGCCAAGCGCCGGCTCGGGGTCCTGCCCGACGGGGTCCGGTTGTTCGACCGGCTCTCCGGCCTCGAACTCGTCCGGTACTCCGGGCTGCTGCGCGGCATGCCCCGCGACGTCGTCGAGCAGCGCTCGCGCGAACTCCTCGACGCCCTCGGCCTCGCCGGCGCGCAGGACACCCTCGTCGTCGACTACTCCGCCGGGATGACGAAGAAGGCCGCCCTCGCGTGCGCCCTCGTCCACGCCCCCCGAGTCCTCGTCCTCGACGAACCCTTCGAGGCCGTCGACCCCGTCAGCGGCGCCACCATCCGCTCCATCCTCGACGGGTACGTCCGCGGCGGCGGGACCGTGGTGCTGTCCAGCCACGTCATGGACCTCGTCGAACGGCTGTGCAGCCACGTCGCCGTCATCGCCGGCGGCCGGGTCCTGGCCGCCGGGGAGCTCGCCGCCGTCCGGGGCGCCGGGTCCCTGGAGGAACGGTTCGTCGACCTCGTCGGCGGCACCCGCGACGTCTCCGGGACCCTGGACTGGCTGCGGTGAACCCCCTCGCGCACCCCGTGGACGCCGGGCCCGGCGTCGGGACCTTCGTCCGCCTCAAGCTCACCCTGCTGCGCAACGGGTTGCGGCGCAGCCCCTGGCAGGTCGTCGGGTTCGTCCTGGCCGCCGTCTGGGCCCTCGGCGTCGTCGTGCTCCTCGGCGCCGGGCTCGTCGCGCTGCGGTTCAGCTCCCCCGACGTGGCCGGACCGGCCGTCGTGGGCCTCGGCACGCTCGGCGTCCTCGGCTGGGCGGTCCTGCCGCTCGTGGCCTTCGGCGTCGACGAGACCCTCGACCCCGCCCGGTTCGCCACCCTCGGCGTCCGCCGCCGGCGCCTCGTGCCCGGCTCGCTGGTCGCCGGGCTGCTCGGCCTGCCCGGGCTCGCGACCGTCCTGCTCGCCCTCGCCGCCGTCGTGGCGTTCTCCCGGACCCCCGCGGCCGCGGTGTTCGCCGTGCCCGCCCTCGCCGTCGCCGTCCTGACCGCCGTCGCCGCCTCCCGGGCCACCACCACCGCGGCCGCCGCGCTGCTGCGCCGGCGCCGCACGCGCGACGCCGTCGCGATCCTCGGGGGGCTGGCCCTCGTGTGCGCCGGGCCCGGGTTCAACCTCGTCGTGGGCCGCGCCGGTGAGGGGCTGCCCGAGGTGGGCCGGACCCTGGCGGGGATCGCCGGCTGGACCCCGCCGGGGTTCGCGTTCGCCGCCGCGGCCGACGCCGCCGACGGGGACTGGGCCCGCGCGCTGCCGCGGTTCGCGCTGGCCGTCGCCGTCCTCGCCCTCGTCCTCGCCGGCTGGGCCCTGGCCCTCGGCCCCGCCGGCACCGGGCCCGAGGCCCGCTCGGCGTCCTCGGGCCACGCCGAGGGCCGCCGGCACCCGGTCCTGGACCGGCTGCCCGCCACCCCGGCGGTCGCGGTCGCCGTGCGCTGCAGCCGGTACTGGCGGCGCGACCCCCGCTACCTGCTCAGCGCCGCGTCGCTGGTCGTCATCCCCCTGCTGCTCGTCGTCCTGCCCCTGTCCCAGGGCGGCGACGTGGGCCGCTGGCCCCTGGCCGCCGGGCCCGCCGTCGCCTTCGTCATGGGCTGGTCCCTGCACAACGACGTCGCCTACGACCACTCCGCCTTCGCCCTGCACCTGGCCACCGGCGTCCGCGGCCGCGACGACCGCGCCGGCCGCGTGCTCGCCGCCGCGCTCTGGCAGGTCCCCGTCCTGCTCGTCGCGACCGTCGCCGGGACCCTGCTCGTCGACGGGCCGGCCCTGCTGCCCGCCGTCCTCGGTGCGGCCCTGGCCCTGTTCGGCGCCTCCCTCGGGGTGTCCTGCGTCGCCAGCGCCCTCGTCCCCTACCCGGCCCCCGCGCCCGGCAGCAACCCCTTCCAGACCCCCAAGGGCGCCTCCGCCGCCACCGTCCTCGCGCAGTTCGGCACCTCCGCGGCCACGACCGTCCTGGCGCTGCCCGCCCTCGTGCCCGCCGTCGTGGCCCTGTTCGGGCCCGCGTGGGCCGGCTGGATCGCGCTGCCCCTGGGCCTGGCCGCCGTCGTGGCCTACCCGTGGCTGGGCGTCGTCCAGGGCGGTGCCGTGCTCGACCGGCGCGGCCCGGAGGTGCTCGCCCGCGTCGGCTCGTCGTGACCTCCCCGCTGCGGGACCTGCCGCCGGACCTGCTGCCGGTCGCCGCCGCGCTCGTCCTGCTGGCCGCGATCGCCGTCGGCGTCGGGGTCCTCGGCGGGGTCCGGCAGGGCCGCGACGTCGTCGTGGTCGTCGCCCGCGCCGTCGTGCAGATCGTCGCCGTCGGGCTCGTCCTCGGCCTCGTCCTGCGCACCCCCGCCCTCGCGCCCCTCTACCTGACCCTCGCCCTCGGCGTCGCGTCCTGGACCTCGGCCCGCCGGTTGCGGTTGGCCGGCGCCTGGCCCGTGACGGCGCTGGCGATCGGGGCGGGGGCCGCGACGGCCTGCGGCGTCGTCGTCGGTGTGGGGGCGCTGCCCGCGCACGTGCTGCAGGTCGTGCCGTTCACCGCGCAGCTGATCGGCGGGTCGATGAGCGCGACGACCCTCGCCGGCCGGCGCATGCTCGACGACGTCGAGGACCGGTGGGACGTCGTCGAGGGGTGGCTGGCGCTGGGGGCCACGACGGCGCAGGCGGTGGCGCCGCTGGGCCGGGCCGCGGCCGCGCGGGCCCTGGCGCCGGCGCTGGACCAGACGCGGACGGTGGGGCTCGTGACGCTGCCCGGGGCGTTCGTGGGGTTGCTGCTGGGCGGAGCGAGCCCGCTGGAGGCCGCGCGCGTGCAACTGCTGGTCCTCGTGGGGCTGATCGCCGCCGAGACGATCGCGGTGGTCGTCGCGACGACCGGGATCGGGCGCCGGGTGCGGACGAAACCCGTCCGTTCGTGAACGGGTTCACGAACTGCTCGTGAACCCGTGCACGAACGACGAAGGGCCTCCGTCCCGCGGGGGGACGGAGGCCCTTCGGCGATCACGAGATCAGAGCGCGACGACCTGCTCGGCCTGCGGGCCCTTCTGGCCCTGCGTGACCTCGAACTCGACCCGCTGGTTCTCCTCGAGCGAGCGGTAGCCGTTGCCACCGATGGCCGAGTAGTGCACGAAGACGTCGGGACCGCCGCCGTCCTGCTCGATGAACCCGTAGCCCTTCTCGGCGTTGAACCACTTGACGGTGCCCTGAGCCATGCTTTCTCCAACACGTTCCAGTCGGTCAAGCCCCGCGCTTGTACGGGACTCGGGCTGAGTGGGAACGTCACGTGAACCGTTCTCGGTCCGCGCGACGCCCGCATCACACTCCGCGGGCGTTCAGAACGATCGAGGAGCTGCGGTGACCTGCAGCCGTGGGGAAGCTAACACGCAAGGTGCAACTGCGCGCAAGACCTTCACGTCCCTTGATCGCCGAAAAGGTGACGTGGATCACGGTTCGCCGAGTTCCGCCACCGCGAGGACCGTCGCCGCGGCCGACCAGCCCAGCGGCGCAGGCCCGGCCGGGGAACCGTCCGGCAGAACCTTCTCCGGCAGGCTGCCCCACGAGGTCCGGTGGGCGTTCAACCAGTTCAGCCAGGAGTTCGCCTCCTGGCGGCGTCCGCTCGCGGCGCACGCGAGGGCCGCCAGCGCCGTCTCGGGGGTCCAGGAGATCCCGTCCCGCCGCCAGCCCGCCCCGGGGGCCAGCCCACCCGCGGGCCGCGCCGCCGTCGCGGTGTAGACGTCGAACGCCGCCAGCACCGCCGGTTCCGCGCGGGCCGCGAACGGCGGCAGCAGGAACGTCACGGCCGCGTCGAGACCCCCCGGCGGTTCTGCCCGGTCGACGTAGCGGGCGTACCCCGACGGGCCGAACCCGGCGTGGACGAGTTCGGCCAGGGAACCGGCGGCCGACGACACCTCCCGGGCCCGGGAACGTTCGCCGAGCCGGGACAGGACGGCGGCTGCCGCCCGCAGCCCGGCGACCAGGGGTGCGACCGCACCGAGCGTCAGGCTCGCCTCCCGGCGTTCCCAGTAGTCCGACGACGGTTCGGGCAACCGGCGGCCCGATCCGGTGGCCCGCAGGACGAAGCCGAGCGCCCCCTCCAGCAGCCCGCGGTGCGTGCGCGCCCGCGCGGCGGCCGTGGCCGGGTCGGCGTCCAGGACCTCGCGCAACGCCCACAGCGCCCACCCCGCCCCGTCGTCCTGCCGTCGCCGGCCGTCCGGGGTCCCGCTGCCGTCCAGGAGGTAGCGCGCCTCGAAGCCCCCGTCGCCCAGCTGGACGTCCTCGAGGAACCCCAGGACGCGCGCCGCGTCGTCCCCGTGGCCCGTGCGGGCCAGCGCGACCGCGGCGAACGCCGAGTCCCGCGGCCACGCGTAGTTCCACGACGGCGCCGGCCCGGCGGCCACGGCGCCGTTCTGCCGCGTCAGGGCCCGCAGGTCCAGCAGTGCCTGCCGGACCATCGCCTCGTGCGGGCCGCCCGCGCCGGGGACCGAGCCCCGGGCCAGCCACTCCTCGTCGGCCGCCGGGTCCGGGACGTGCCAGGCGGCGTCGGTCAGCAGGCGCGGCAGGACGGCGGCCTCGGTGCGGTCCGGCAGCAGGGACGCACCGGTCGCCCCGAGCCCCACGACCGCGGCCCCTCCGGCCAGCAGCACCCACCTCCGACGCACCCCGCGACCGTAACCCGGGCGTCGTACGAGATGTGGAGGAATCGCGTGTTCCGCCGGCGGTCGGGGTTCAGGCCCCCGTCACCGCGGAGGCCCGGGCCAGGGCCACGGCGGCCGCTGTCTCCTCGGCGATGAGGTCCGCGTTCACCGCCGCCCCCGCCACCAGCCCGGCCCCGGCCGCCGTCACGACCTGCGCCTGCGGGTCGGTCACGTTGCCCGCCAGGTGCAGACCCGGGACCGTCGTGGCCCCGCCCGGACCCGACGGGTACCGGTCGCCGACCTCCACCCCGCCCACCACCACGGGCTCCTTCGCCAGGCCCAGGGCGTCGAGCACGGGGGAGTGCACCCGCACCGGGGCGGCCACGACGAGCGCCTGCCGCTGCACGACGGAACCGTCGGCCAGCCGTACCCCGCGCAGGACGTCGCCGTCGACGACGACCTCGGCGATCTCGCCGTCGACGATCCGCACCCCGCGGGCCTCGAGCTCCTCGCGGCGCTCGCCGCTCAGCGGCGGCGCGGTGTGGGCGAAGTACACGACGTCGGCGCTCCACTGCCGGAACAACCACGCCTGGTGGCCCGACAGCGCGCTCGTCGCGACGATGCCGAGGGCCTGGTCGGAGACCTCGAAACCGTGGCAGTACGGGCAGTGGACCACCTCGCGGCCCCAGCGCTCGCGCAGGCCGGGGACCGGCGGGAGCTCGTCGACCAGCCCCGTCGCGACCACGAGGCGGCGGGCCGTGACCGTCCCCTCCGTGGTGTCCACCGAGAAGCTCCCGGCGCTGCCCGAGGCGCCGGTGGCGTCGGCGTGCAGCACCCGCCCACCGAACCGCCGCACCTCCTCGGCGCCCAGGCGCTGCAGCTCCCGCGGGTCCAGCCCGTCGCGCGTCAGGTAGTTGTGGACCCCGTCCGCCGGGGCGTTGCGCGGGTTCCGGGCGTCGACGACGAGGACGCTGCGCCGGGCCCGGCCCAGGGCCACCGCGGCGGACAGCCCGGCGGCACCGCCCCCGACCACGACGGCGTCGTACGTGTCGTTCGTGCTGAGCTGGTTCATGCCCCGAGGATCGGCACCGGTCCCGGGCCGGTCCAGCGGGGTTGCCGGACCGGCAACTCCCGGGTTCTCATGCGGGGGTGGACGTCGCAGGGGTCATCGCCGGGGTCGGGCCGCGGTTGCGTCGGATGCGCACCGACGCGGGCCGCACGCTCGCCGACGTCAGCGCCGCCACGGGGATCTCCGTGAGCACGTTGTCGCGCCTGGAGTCCGGGGGCCGCAAGGCGACGCTGGAACTCCTGCTCCCGCTGACCGAGCACTTCGAGGTCGGGCTCGACGAGCTCGTCCGGCCCGCGCGCCGGCCCGCCCCGAGGAAGCGCACCGCGTGGAAGGGCATGACGTTCGTCCCGCTGTCCGCGGCGCCCGGCGGGTTGCGCGCCTACAAGCAGGTCCTGGAACCGGGGGCGGGGGAGGACTCCGACGAGCAGAACGTCCACGAGGGGTACGAGTGGATCTACGTCATGTCCGGACGGCTGCGGATGCGGCTGGGGAGCGACGACTTCGAGGTCGCCGCCGGGGAGTCGGCCGAGTTCGACACCCGGTTGCCGCACCGCGTCAGCAACCCCGGCCCGGCCGTCGTCGAGTGCCTCGTGGTGTTCGGGGCGCAGGGCGAGCGGATCCACGTCCGGGCCCGCCCGAAGGTCAGGTCGCGGTGAGCTCGCGCACGACGATCGCGCTCAGCGGCCGGTCGGCGTAGAGCAGCCGCACGGCGTCGCGGTCGGGGTTCCCCGCGTCCGGTCCGGTCCAGACGAGGTCCAGGCCCGCCCGTTCGGCCGTGGCCTTCGAGCGGACGTTGTGCTCCAGCAGGTACGCCGTGACCGCGAGGTCGGGACGGACCCGTCCGGCCGCCGCGAGCGCGGCCCGGATGACCTCCTGGGCGAAACCCCGCCCCCACGCGCTCCGGGCCAGCCGGTACCCCAGGTTCCAGGCCAGCCCCAGCCGCAGGTCGCAGCCGCCCGTCCCCACGAGGGTCCCGTCGGCGTCGCGCGCGACCCAGCTGCCGAGGCCGATGAGCCGCCAGCTCTCGTCGACGTGCTCCAGGAGCTGCGCCGTCGCGTCGCGGTGCGTGTGCCGGCGGCTGGGGAAGTGCTCCCACACCGCGGGGTCGGAGTACAGCGCGAACACGTCGTCGAGGTCGGCGGGGACCGGACGGGTCAGGACGAGGCGCTCGGTCCGGACGAGTTCCTCGCTCACCGCGGTCCGGCGTTCCCGAGGGCCGGGGCCGGCAGCGCGGGCGAGACGGCCGCCAGGGCCGCCGCGCCGTCGGGGGACACCCGCAGGACGACCCGGCGCCGGTCGGCCGGGTCGAGGGAACGGAACACCAGGGCCTGGTCGACGAGCGCGTCCACCGCGCGGCTGGCCGTCGCGGGGGCCATCACGAGCTGCTCGGCCAGGTCGGTCATGGACGCCCCCGGGTGGTGGGCCACGTGCGCGAGGCACCGCCAGCGGTCGACGGTGAGGTTCGTGCCGCGCAACGCGTCCGCGACCGCGTTCTGCAGCAGGGCCGCCGAGCGCAGTTCCTCCAGGAGGGGGCGTGTCACGCTGTCAGCATGCCAGAGGACGTCTACCGCGTGGGGCTGGCCGTCCCCCGTCAGGGCCCCTCCGGCATGTTCGGCCTGTCCTGCCGGGTCGCGGCCCACCAGGCCGCGCAGGAGGTCAACGCGGCGGGCGGGGTGGGCGGGCGGAGGCTCGAACTCGTCGACGTCGACGCGGGCGCCGAGCCCGCCGCCGTGGCCGCCGAGGTCGCCGGGCTCGTGGAGCGCGGCCGCGTCGACGCGGTGGCCGGCTGGCACCTGTCCAGCGTCCGGCAGGCCGTGGCCCCCGTCCTGGCCGGCCGCACGCCGTACGTCTACGCGACCGCCTACGAGGGTGGTGAGGAGCACGACGGGGTGGTCTGCACGGGGGAGCTGCCCGGGGACCAGGTCATGGCCGCGCTGCGGTTCCTGCGACGGGAGTTCGGCTGGCACCGCTGGGTGGTGGTCGGCGACGACTACGTCTGGCCGCGGCGGACGGCCGACCGGGTGGCCCGCGCCCTGGCCGGGGCCGGGGTGCTGCTGAGCGCCCGGCACTGGGTGCCGCTGGGCTGCGACGACGACGCGCGGTGGGCCGCGCTGGTCGGGGACCTGGCGCGCGCGGCGGACGGCGCCGACGGGGTGGGCGGTGTGGACGGGGTGCTGATGCTGCTGGTCGGCGGCGACGGGGCCCGCTTCAACCGCGAGTTCGCGGCCGCGGGTCTGGACGGCCGCCTCGTGCGGTTCAGCCCGTTCATGGACGAGACGATGCTGCTGGCCAGCGGCCCGGAGGCGACGCGGGGGCTGTTCGCCTCCGCCGGCTGGTTCGCGGGGCTGGGGACGGCGTCGGCGCTGGAGTTCTCCGCCGGTTTCGCGCGGGCCTTCGACGCCACGACGCAGGACGCGACGGGGCTGGCCGTGCCGTCCCCGGGGACCATGGCCGAGAGCACGTACCTCGCGCTGCGCTTCCTCGCCGACGTGGGCTCGCGGGCCGTGCCCACCGTCGTCGACCTCGACCGGGCGCGCTCGGCGTGGGCGTGGGACTCCCCGCACGGCACGGTCGAACTGCGCGCCGGGCGCGCCCGGCACCGCGTGCACCTCGCCGCGGCGGTCGGGCTGGAGTTCGACGTCCTCGCCGAGGTCACCACCCCGTGAGTGTTTCCGGTGTGTTACGCCACGTTTCTGCCCGATGAAGTTCTGAGAACCGCTGCGGGACAACGGTTCACGCGAGCCTGGGAGATTGACCGCCGGAGCCTGGACGCCCTAGTTTCGAGATCGCTTCCACCTGGAAGCTCTTCCGTCCGGTCCCCGGAGGTCCGTGATGACCCAGCACACGCAGGGCACCCAGTCGCCGCACCTGTCGGCCGCCACCTCGGAAACCCTCGAGGACTACACGCTGCGCTTCGCCCCCCGCAGCTACCGCCGCTGGACGCCGGCCGTCGTCGCGACGTCGGCCCTCGGCGGCATCGCCTACCTCGCCGACTTCTCCATCGGCGCGAACATCGGCATCGAGCACGGCACCACGAACGCGCTGCTCGGCATCGCGCTGGCCGCCGTCGTCATCTTCGTCAGCGGTTTCCCGCTGGCCTACTACGCCGCCCGCTACAACATCGACCTCGACCTCATCACGCGCGGGTCCGGTTTCGGCTACTACGGCTCGGTCGTCACGAACGTCATCTTCGCGACGTTCACCTTCATCTTCTTCGCCCTCGAGGGCTCCATCATGGCGCAGGGCCTCGAACTGGGGCTCGGCATCCCGCGCTGGATCGGCTACGCCGTCTCCACGATCATCGTGTTCCCCCTGGTCATCTTCGGCATGAAGGCGCTGTCGAAGATGCAGGTCTGGACGACCCCGCTGTGGCTCGTCCTCATGGTCATCCCGTTCGTGTACCTCGTCGCCAGCCACCCCGACTCCGTCGGGGAGTTCTTCGCCTACACCGGCGCCGACGGTTCCGGGTCCTCGGTCAGCACCGCCTCCGTCCTGCTGGCCGCCGGCGTCTGCCTGTCCCTCATGGCCCAGATCGCCGAGCAGATCGACTACCTGCGGTTCATGCCCCCGCGCACCCCGCAGAACGCCCGGCGCTGGTGGACGGCCGTCGTCCTGGCCGGTCCCGGGTGGGTCGTGTTCGGCGCCGTCAAGCAGGCCGTCGGCCTGTTCCTGGCCGTCTACCTCATCTCCTCGCTGGACCCGCAGGCCGCCGCGACGGCGAACGAACCCGTCCACCAGTTCCTCGGCGTCTACCAGGAGATGGTGCCCGGCTGGCTGGCCATGACCCTCGCGGTCGTCCTCGTCGTCATCAGCCAGATCAAGATCAACGTGACCAACGCCTACTCCGGGTCGCTGGCCTGGACGAACTCCTTCACCCGCGTCACCAAGCGCTACCCCGGGCGCATCGTGTTCGTCGTCGTGAACCTCGTCATCGCGCTGACGTTGATGGAGGCGAACATGTTCGACTTCCTCAACACCATCCTCGGCTTCTACGCCAACTGCGCCATGGCCTGGGTGGTGACCGTCGCCACCGACATCGTCGTGAACAAGGGCCTGCTCAAGATCTCCCCGCCCGTCGCGGAGTTCCGGCGCGGCATGCTGCACCCCGTGAACCCGGTCGGCTTCGTCTCCGTCCTGCTGTCCGCCGGGCTGTCCATCGTCGTGTTCTTCGGCGGCTTCGGGGACGCGGTGCAGCCGTACTCCCCGGTCGTCGCCGTCGTGCTCGCGATCGTCTGCCCACCCGTCCTGGCCGTGGTCACCCGCGGCCGCTACTACCTGCGCAACACCGACGACGGCATCGACCTGCCGATGGTCGACGAGTTCGGCAACCCCTCCGGCGCGGTCCTGACCTGCCACGTCTGCCGGCAGGACTACGAGCGCCCCGACGTGACGGCCTGCCTCACCCACGATGACGTCGTCTGCTCGCTGTGCCTGAGCACCGACAAGGTCGCCGACCACGTTCTGCCTCCCGCGGCGGGCGTGGGCGGTACGGTCGGCGCGTGAACCTGAGTCCGGCCGACACCGAGAAACTGCTCCTGGCGGTCGCGGGCATGGTGGCCCGCGACCGCCTCGAGCGCGGGGTCCTGCTCAACCACCCCGAAGCCGTCGCCCTGCTGTCCACCTGGGTGGTCGAGCGGGCGCGCGAGGGCGCGCTCGTCGCCGACCTCATGGAGTCCGGCCGGCACGTCCTGCGCGCCGACCAGGTCATGGCCGGGGTGCCCGAGATGCTGCACGACGTGCAGGTCGAGGCGACGTTCCCCGACGGGCGCAAGCTCGTGACCCTGCACCACCCCGTGCAGGGCGGCGCCCCGGTCGAAGGACCCGGCGCCGTCCGGACCCTGCCCGGCACGATCGAGCTGAACGCCGACCGCGCCCCCCACGAACGGCTCGAACTGCGCGTGGAGAACACCGGGGACCGGCCCGTGCAGATCGGGTCGCACCTGCACCTGCCCGACGCCAACGCCGCCCTGCGCTTCGACCGGGCCGCGGCCGCCGGGTTCCGGCTCGACGTGCCGTCCGGGACGTCGGTCCGCTTCGAACCCGGGGTGGCCCGCACCGTGCGGGCCGTGGCGCTGCGCGGCGAGCGCCGCGTGCCCGGCCTGCAGATCCGCGAGGAGAACCGTGGTTGAGATCGACCGCGCCGCGTACGCGGCGCTCTACGGCCCGACCGTCGGCGACCAGGTCCGCCTCGGCGACACCGACCTGTGGATCGAGGTCGAGGCCGACCTGACCGCCGGGGGCGAGGAGGCCGTGTTCGGCGGCGGCAAGTCCGTGCGCGAGTCCATGGCCCAGGGCACCACCACCCGCGCCGCCGGTGCCCCCGACACCGTCGTCACCAACGTCGTCGTGCTCGACCACAGCGGGATCTACCGCGCGGACGTCGGGCTGCGCGACGGCACCATCAGCGCCATCGGGCGCGCCGGGAACCCCGACGTCGCCGACGGCGTCCACCCCGGCCTGCGCATCGGCCCCTCCACCGACGTCATCTCCGGCGAGGGGCGCATCCTCACCGCCGGGGGCATCGACACCCACGTCCACCTCATCTCCCCCTCCCAGCTGCACGAGGCGCTCGCGGCGGGCATCACCACCGTCGCCGGCGGCGGCACCGGGCCCAGCGAGGGCACCAAGGCGACGACCGTCACCCCCGGCGCCTGGCACCTCGCCCAGGCGCACCGGGCGCTGGACGCCGTGCCGCTGAACGTCCTGCTGCTGGGCAAGGGCAACACCGTCAGCGCGCAGGGCCTGGCCGAGCAGGCCCTCGGCGGGGCCGCCGGGTACAAGGTCCACGAGGACTGGGGCTCGACCCCCGCCGCGATCGACGCCGCGCTGCGCGCCGCCGACGAGTTCGGCCTGCAGGTCGCCCTGCACTCCGACTCCCTCAACGAGGCCGGGTACGTCGACTCCACGATCGCCGCCATCGCCGGGCGCTCGATCCACGCCTTCCACACCGAGGGCGCCGGCGGCGGTCACGCGCCGGACATCATCACCGTCGCCGGACTGCCGCACGTCATCCCCGGCTCGACGAACCCGACGCTGCCGCACACGGTGAACACCGTGCCCGAGCACCTCGACATGCTCCTGGTCTGCCACCACCTCAACCCCGCGGTCCCCGAGGACCTGGCGTTCGCCGAGTCGCGCATCCGGGCCACGACCATCGCGGCCGAGGACGTCCTGCACGACCTCGGGGCGTTGTCCATCACGAGCTCGGACGCGCAGGCCATGGGCCGCATCGGCGAGGTCATCACGCGCACCTGGCAGGTCGCGCACGTCATGAAGGCGCGCCGCGGCGGCCTGGACGCCCACGCCGGGTTCAGGGCCGACAACGAGCGCGCCCGCCGGTACGTGGCCAAGTACACGATCAACCCCGCCGTCGCGCACGGCATCGACCACCTCGTCGGTTCCGTCGAGGTGGGCAAGATGGCCGACCTCGTCCTGTGGGACCCGGCGTTCTTCGGCGTCCGGCCCGCCGTCGTGATCAAGGGCGGCGCGCTCGTCCTCGGGGCGCTGGGGGACCCGAACGCGTCCATCCCCACACCGCAACCGGTCCTGCTGCGCCCCGCGCTGATGCACCCGAACGGGGCGGACCTGTCGGTCTCCTTCGTCGCCCCCGCGGCCCTGGCCGACGGCCTGGCCGACCGGCTCGGGCTGCGGCGCCGGCTGGAACCGGTCCGCGACACCCGCGCGGTCGGCAAGGCCCAGATGGTGCGCAACGACGCCCTGCCGCGCATCGAGGTCGACCCCGAGACGTTCGCCATCCGCATCGACGGTGAGCCCGTCGAACCCGCCCCCGCCACCGAACTGCCGCTCGCGCAGCGGTACCAGCTGTTCTGATGACCTCCCCCGACCTCCTGCTGGCGCTGCTCGCCGACGCGCGGCTGCCCGTCGGCGGCCACACGCAGTCGGCCGGGCTCGAACCCGCCGTGGTGCACGGCGGGCTGCGGGCGCACGACGTCCCGGAGTTCCTGCGCGGGCGCCTCGCGACCGTCGTCGCCGTCGAGGCCGGCACGGCCGTCGTCACCCGCCACCGGGTGCTGCACGGCGACCCCCTGCCTCCCGTCGTCGCCGCGTGGGCGGCGCGCACCCCCAGCGCCGCGCTGCGGGAGGTGTCCCGGACCCTGGGGCGCGGGTACTCCCGGCTCGCCGGGAGGTTGTGGCCGCACCCCGTGTGGGCCACCCTCGAGCGCACCCCGCCGCGCCCCGTCGTCCTGGGGGCGCTGGCCGCCGTCGCCGGTCTCGACGCGGCCCGCCTCGTCCGGTTGTGCGGCCACGAGGACGTCGCCACCGTCGCGGCCGCCGCCCTGAAGCTGGACCCGCTGGACCCGCTGGAGGCGGCCGGGTGGACGGTGGCCGCCCACCCGTTCGTCGAGGAGCTCGTCGAGCGCTGCGCCCACCTCACCGACCCCGACCGGATCCCCGCCGGCTCGGCCCCGCTCGTCGAGCAGTTCTCCGTCCTGCACGCCCGAACGAAGCAGAGGTTGTTCCATGCCTGAGACCCCCGCCCACCGGCACACCGCGTCCCGCTCGTTCCGGCTCGGCGTCGCCGGGCCCGTCGGCACCGGCAAGAGTTCCCTCATCGCCCTGCTGTGCCGCGAACTGCGCGACGTCTACCGGCTGGGCGTCATCACGAACGACATCTACACCGACGAGGACGCCCGGTTCCTGCGCTCGGCGGGGGTCCTGGACCCCGAGCGCATCCGCGCCGTCGAGACGGGGGCCTGCCCGCACACCGCCATCCGCGACGACGTCACCGCCAACCTGCTGGCCGTGGAGGACCTCGAGCACGACTTCGACCCCCTCGACGTGGTCCTCGTCGAGTCCGGCGGGGACAACCTCACCGCGACGTTCTCGCCCGCCCTCGTGGACGCGCAGATCTTCGTCCTCGACGTCGCCGGGGGCGGGGACGTCGCCCGCAAGGGCGGGCCCGGCATCGCCCGCGCCGACCTGCTCGTCGTCAACAAGACCGACCTCGGCCCGTACGTCGGGGTCGACGTGGAACGGATGCGCGCCGACGCCCTCGCCGCCCGCGACGGCCGACCCGTCATCGCCCTGTCCCGCACCGACCGCGCGTCGATCGAGGAACTCACCACCTGGCTGCACGCCCTGGTCGCGCAGTTCCGCAGCGGCGAGCACTCCCCGGTCGACCCCGGCCCGATGGCCCCGCACTCCCACGCCGACGGAACGGTCCACACTCACGCGTGAGCACCCGGATCGCCCTGCACCCCGACGGTTCCCTGGACCTGCGCGCCGACGCCTTCGCTCCGAAGGTGCTGCACCGCACCCAGTTCGAGGTGCGGATCGGGCTCGTCGGCGCCCGCGCGCTGCTGCTCGCCGGTGACGACGTCGAGCTCGAGGTCGACGTCGCGGCGGGGTGCGCGCTGGAACTCGTCGAGATCGCCGCGACCGTCGCCCACGACGGCCGCGGCGGGACCGCGTCGTGGTCCACCCGCGCCGGGGTGCGGGGACGGTTCGTGTGGGACGCCCAGCCGTTCGTCGTCGCCGACGGCGCACGCGTCGAGCGCGACCTGACGGTCGACCTGGCCCCCGGGGGCGTCCTCGCGCTGCGCGAGACGGTCGTGTGGGGCCGCAGCGGCGAGACCGGCGGGGCCCTGCGCTCGCGGACGCGGGTCGACGTGGCGGGGGACCCGCTGCTCGTCGAGGACCTGGACCTGCGCGAGGCCGCTGTGCGCTCCTCCCCGGCCGTCCTGGGAGGCCACCGCGTCCTCGACACCGTCCTCGTCGCCGGGACCCGGCTCGCCCACCCCGACGCGCTGCAGCTCGACGGGTGCGGCAGCGTGCTGCGCGGGTTCGAGCACGACGCCCTCGACGGGGTGTGGGACGGGGTGCGCAGGGGCGTCTAGGGGTGGCCTGCGGGTCTCACCGGGTTCACCGACCGGTGATCTCGACGTCTTCCCGTGAGGTCCTTCATCGACGATCCGCTATGTTGAGGGCGTGCCCGTCATCGAGTCCGCCGCGGCGCTGCTGAAGGACGCGCGTCGCCGGGCAGGACTGACGCAGGCCCAGCTGGGCCGGCGCGCCGGGGTCACCCAGAGCGTCGTCAGCGCCTACGAGTCCGGGCAGCGCCAGCCCTCCCTGCCCACCCTTCTGCACCTGCTGCGCGCCAGCGGGCACCTGCTCGACGCCTCGCTCGTCGCCACCGACTCCCCACCCGTCACCGCCCCGCTGTCCGGGCCCCTCGGCCGGCGCCTGCGCCGGCACCGGCGCGAGGTCAAGGCCATCGCCGCCGCTCACGGCGTGCAGCACGTCCGCGTCTTCGGCAGTACCGCCCGCGGCACCGAACACCCCGGCTCCGACGTCGACCTGCTCGTGGACCTCCCGGCCGGGACAGGACTGTTCGCCCTGGGGCGCCTGCGCCGCGACCTCGAGGACCTCCTCGACGCTCCTGTCGACCTGGTTCCCGAGGACGGGCTCAAACCCGAGGTGCGGACGAACGTCGAACCGGACCTGGTGCCCCTGTGAGCCGACACGCCCACCAGCGCCTTCTCGACGTGCTGGCGGCCTTGGACGCCATCGAGGCCCACACCCGTCGCGGCGACCTGTCCGACGGTCTCGTCTTCGACGCGGTCCGCGTACGGCTGATTGAGATCGGCGAGGCGGTCAAAGCGGTTCCGGAGGAAGTGCTGGCCGGTGAGCCGGACCTGCCGTGGTCGGAGATCGCCCGCATGCGCGACCACCTCGCCCACCGCTACTTCGCTCCCCCACGCTTCGCGTGGGAGGTGCCCCCTCCACCCACTCCATCGTGGCCACCACCGTCACCCGGGACCTGCCCGAACTCCGGCGCGCCGTCGAACGTCTGCTGCGGGACGCTCGAGACTGACGCCGGGACGTTCACGACACGTCGGTCAGGGTGCCGTCGAGCCGGGCTCAGAGGACGAACCAGTCCTTCCCGTCGGACACCAGGCTCACACCCTGCCACCTGACGGTCAGATCTCGGCTGGACGCCCCGTCGATCAACGCAGTCCCGGCGGCCTTCACGGTGACGACCCGGGTACTGGCGTCCGTCTTCTTCACACTCACCTGGGCGGACGGCGCGGGCGCCGGCAACGTGATCGTCAACGCGGCGCCGCTGGCGTCGGCGAGCACGACGTCCCCCACGACGGCGGTGTAGGCGGAACTCGCCTTCACGGTGCGCACGACGGGGCCGACCTGGACCTGCTGCCAGTCCGCCTTCGTCGTGCTGGTGCTGCGGCAGAACCACACCCGGCTGGTCTTGTCCACGAAGAAGTCACCCGCGACCCCTGTCGCCGGCGGCGCGGCAGCGGTGGCGGGAGTCAACTGCACCTGCGCCAGCGCCCCGCGGAAACGGGCACCTCGCCCGTTGACCGAGTACCCCACCACTGCCGCCTCCGCCGCGGACGCAGCAGGCGCCGCCTGGTGGCCCCACACGCCGGCACCCTTCCCGCGGTGCTCACCGGTCACCGCGCCCGCGGTGCTGCTCACCCCGGTGGCCAGGCCGTACACCGCTCGCCCCGTCCCCGTCGCGGTGCTCGTCACGTTGTCCTGAGCGCTCCCGCCGGCGACGACCACTCCACCGTTGCGGGCTTCCAGCCCTTCCGCCAGCACCACTGTGCCCTTGGCGACGGTGATGCCGCCGCTCTGGACCAGGATCCCCGTGCCGCCCTCGTCGGCGCCCACCTGCAACGCCGTGCCGGGGACCACCGCCGTCGTCGGCGTCGGGTTCTCATCGCTCTCCGAGGTGGAGGTGCCGTTGGAGGCGTAGGCACTGATCGCCGTGTTGGCCTTGGCGGTGACCTCCAACCCCATGGCTCCGATCTCGCCCTCCGACGAGCTCCAGTGGGTCTCAGAGCTGGAGTAGTAGGTCGCTCCGCGGACGATCATTGTCGTGTCGGGTTGGGCTCCTGACCCGGATTCGGCGACGCCGCTGCTGTACTCCCAGCCCTCTCCACCGTCGACCAGCAAAGCGGTTCCGGACGGGGATTGCCGGATGCGGACGTTGCCCTGCGCCTCCAGGGCCTGCTGGTTGTAGCCACGGTCGTCCGCCCCGCCGATCAGGGTGAGTGCCGGCGCCCCGGACGGGCCGTTCAGCGTCGTCGTCGCGCCCGCGGTGTTGGTCCGCCCCAGCACCATCGACGCCCCGGTCGCCGCCTGGGCCGAGGTGGGTGCCTGCAACTGCCCCACGGCCAACCCACCCAGCGCCGCCGCTCCCGCTCCCAGGAACCTGCGGCGTGACGAAAAGGCCTCTCCACCGGAACCGCCGGCTGGAGCCGTCACGGTTCCCTGGTCCGTCGTCGGTGCCGCGGGTGCCGGCGCCGCGGCGGAGGTGGCGATCGCCTCCAGCAGGCGATCGATCTGCTCCTGCATCGCGGACAACCGCTGGACGCACTCCTCGTGCATCTCGACTCCTTCGATCGGTGCCACAGGTTTCGCAGGTGCTGCGGACAGCCTAATCGTCACGGAGCGTGAAGGGGAGAACAACGACGAACTCTCGCGCACCGCGACCAACGGGTCGGCCGGCAGCGTCGCGACGAGTGCGGGGGAGCGCCGTGGCCCACGGTGCCCGCCCCACCGCTGACGACAGGCGGGTCCCCTGCATCGAGACGCAGCCCGTGGACGGCAGCCGGGAAAACTCCAGTGGCAGCCTCGAAGCACCCCTCCGGCGTGCCGGGCCCGGCGGACGTTTCGAGGAGCGCCACGCCGCAGCGATGACTTCCGTCCCTCCGCGCAGTCCTCCCGCCACGACCCGCACCAGCAGGACACCGACACCAGGGAGAGACGATGGCCGCACCCGCCCTCATCCGACCGGTCCTCGTGGCCGAGCTCCTCGCCGACGGCGAACGGATGCCCGTCGTCGTCCACGTCGTCGAGCACCCCGACGCGCGCGTGCTGGTCGACACCGGCCTGACGCGGCTGCACCCGGCGGCGGCCGACCTCGACCCCCGGTTGGTGCCCGGCTGGCAGGACGAGGTCGGCGTGGACTCCATCGACCTCGTCGTCAACACCCACCTGCACTTCGACCACTGCGGCGGGAACCACCTCTTCACCGGCCGGCCCGTCCACGTCCAGCGCCGCGAACTCGACGACGTCCGCTCCGGGGCCGTCCCCACCGTCCGCGAGTGGGTCCAGGCGCCCGGCGTGGAGTACGTCCCGGTCGACGGGGAGCTGGAGGTGCTGCCGGGCCTGCGACTGCTGCCCGCCCCGGGGCACACCCCCGGCTCGCAGGTCGTCGTCGTCGAGACCGGTGGGCGCCCGCAGGTCGTCTGCGGTGACACGGCCGTCTTCTCCGGGGAGCTGGACGATCCGCGCAGCGAGGGTCAGCGGCTGGTGCGCGGTCTCGACCCGGAACTGGTGTGGCTGTCGCACGAGCTCCAGCCGTGGAGACCACCCGTGTGAACCCCGAGGTGCGGGGGAGGTCCGACACCGCGCCTCCCCGCCGAGGTCGAGGCGTAACGTTCCGGGGCAGCCGTGCGTCCTCCGAGTGTCGGACGCACCACCGGGAGGAACGACATGCGCACCACCCCACTGCTCGCCCTGGCCGCTCTCACCCTGACCGCGGCCTGCTCGGACTCCGGGACGGCGGCCGGTGCGCCGGGCACGACCCCGGGCACGAGCACGAGCAGCGCCGCCGCCACGACCAGCGCGGCGGCCACCACGTCGGCCACCACCTCCGCCACGACCTCCGCGAGCAGCACCCCGAAGGCCCCCACGTCCCCCGCGGCGCAGATCCCCGCGGGCGCCGGCACCGCGACGACGGTCGACCTCGACGGCGACGGGAAACCCGACACCCTGTGGCTCGCCGACGTCGGCGGCAAGCGCGAACTCGGCGTCGCGACGACGTCGCACGGCGGGTCGGTGGTCGAGTTCAGCTCCGCCGCACCGCAGTCCGCGACGGCCTCGGCCGCGGTCCTGGCTTCCGGCGCCCCGACGGTGTTCCTGAACACGGGCCGCTCGGTGCAGCTGTACGTGTACCGCGTCGAGAACCCGGGCCTGGTCGAGGTGAAGGGCGTGACGGGGCAGCCGTACTCCTTCAGCCTCGGGTTCACCGACTACGGCACCGGCCTGACCTGCACCGACGGGCGCCTGTACGGCGAGAACGCCACTGCCGACGCCGCGGACCGGTTCACCGTGACGCGCACGGAGGTCACCGTGAGCGCCGAGCACGCGGTCGCGGAGAACGGCGCGAAGACCACCGTCGGGACGGGCCTGGCGGCCGACGACCCCGCGGTGCGGGCCGCCCGCGGCGCGACGTGCGGGGACGTCCCGGACTCCGCGGTCGCGAAGGAACCGGCGTGAGGTCTCACTCCTCGCGGCGGGCCAGGGCGGCGAGCCGCTCGTTGTAGGCGGCGAGCTCGGCGTCGCCGTCGCGGTCGCCCTTGCGGTCCTTCCGCCGCGCCTCGCGCTCGTCCGAACGGGCCCAGGCCAGGGCCAGCCCGATCGCGAGGACGGCGGTGGGGATGTCGCCGGTGCCCCAGGCGACCCCGCCGCCGACGTGCTGGTCGGCGAGCAGGGCGGCGTCGTCGGTGCGCCCGAGGGCGTGCCACCAGGCGGGGGCGAGGACCTGCGAGCTCGACATGAGCGCCACGCCGAAGAACGCGTGGAACGACAGGGTGACGAGCAGCAGCAGCAACCGCAGCGGGTACGGCGGCCGGTGCGGGCCGGGATCGCGGCCCACGAGCACCCAGCAGAACACGTACCCCGACAGCAGGAAGTGCGCCGTCATCAGCGTGTGACCGGTGTGCGTGAGCAGCGCCTGCTGGAACAACCCGGTGTAGTAAAAAGCGTAGAGGCTGCCCGCGAACACGACGGCCGCGACGACGGGGTTGCCGAAGAACCGCAGCCACGGCGAGGCCGTCAGCGCGAGCACCCACTCCCGCAGACCGCGGGAACCGTCGTGCCGGGCGGTCGCCGCGCGCAGCGCGAGCGTCATCGGTGCGCCGAGGACGAGCAGCGGCGGGACGACCATCGTCAGGCTCATGTGCTGCACCATGTGGCCGGAGAACGTGAGCTTGCCGTAGAGCGCGGGGGCGCCGCTGGTCAGGTAGACCAGCAGCGCGCAGCCGGCCAGCCAGGAGACGGTCGACAGCACGGGCCAGCGGTCCCCGCGGCGGCGCAGGCGCCGGACCCCGGCGACGTAGGACCCCGCGAGGGTGGCGGCGACGAGGAACCAGAACGACGCGAGGTGCCACTCGGTGAGCAGCTTCGCGGGGGAGAACGCCGGCGGCGGCGGGAAACCGAGCAGCGCCTCCAGCTGGGCGCCGGGGCCCGACGCGGTCTGCGGGACGGGCGGCGCGCTGCGGGACAGGGCCACCGAGGCGCCGAACGTGACACCCATGACGACCACCTCGGTGACGGCCAGCCGCACGAAGGCCCCGGGCCGCTCGGCCAGGCGGGGCAGGACGTGCGTGCGCTGGCGCCAGCCCGCGACCCCGAGGACGACGAGCGCCGCGGACTTGACGACGACCAGCGCCCCGTACCGGGTCAGCAGCCCGTCCCAGGACCCGACGCGCAGCCAGGCGTTGACGACGCCGGAGAGCGCGACGACCGCGAAGCACGCCCCGGCGAGCCAGGAGTAGCGGGTCGCCACGTCGCCCAGGTGCCGCCCGAGCCGGCGGTGCAGGAGGACCAGCGCGGCCAGCCCGCCGGCCCACACGCACACGCCGAGCAGGTGCAGGACGAGACCGTCGACGGCGAGGGAGTGGTCGTTCGTGCCGGCCGCGTGACCGGCCAGGCCCAGCGGGAGCAGCGCGGCCAGCGACAGCGCGGCGAGGATCCCGACCGTCGTCAGGCTGCGCACGAGCCAGCACCCGACGGCGACGACCAGCACGCCGAGCGCGGAGGCGAGCAGGGACCGGCCGAGGTCGAGGTCGGTGAGGAAGAACCAGAACTGGGACGTGAACCCGGGGCTGCCCAGCGGTGTCCCGGCGACGTCGGCGTAGGTGAGGACGAGGGTCGCGGCGGCGGCGGCGAGCCAGGTCGTGGCGGCGACCGCGGCGTACCGCAGGGCGGCGGTGCGCACGGTCCGGGCCTCGCCCTCGACGGCCCGGCCGCCGGGCAGGGCGACGGCCGTCAGGACGAGGAGCCCGACGGTGAGGGCGGCCGCGAGGTCGTGGAGGGTGCGGGCCAGGGGCAGGGCGTACCGGACGAACGGTCCGGGGTCGAGCAGGTCGGTCGCGGCCAGCGAGCCCGTCAGGGCGAGGCCGCCGACGACGGCGAGGAGGGCGCCGGGCACGGCGAGGACGAGGAGCTTCGGGGAGTGGTCCACGGGGTTCTTCCGTCGAGGGTGGTCGTGGCGCGGGTGGGCGCGTGCGACTCCCTCGGCGGGTCGGGTCCCGTCAGGCGGTCGCGCGCGCGAGCGCCGGTGGCCCGCGGCGGGCGGGGACGCGGGCGTCGACGAGGCGGGGTCGGACCCGGCGTTCCGCGGCACGGGGCAACCGGGGGCGCACGACCGGGGTCGTGGCCCGCAGCCGGGGGAACGCGAACGCGAGCCGGGCCAGGACGGCCCCGAGGAGCTGTTCGCCGCGGGCCAGCAGCAGCCCGGTCAGCAGCGTCGCGAGGACGTGCGCGAGCAGCATCCCCGTGCCGGGGTCGTGGTGGGCCGTCGCGCCGCAGGCCATCGCGACGGTGTGGTGACCGGTCGCGGTGGCGGTGCAGGCACCGCCGCCGAGCGCGAGCGCCTCGTGGAGACCGAGCTGCCCGGCGCCCAGGGCCAGCAGCGTGGTGGGGGCCGTCCGGCGCCGGCGGGTGAGCGCGGTGGCCGCGCAGGCCGTGGGGACGGTCAGCGCGAGCAGGACCCAGGGGGAGGGGAGCATCCCCCCGGCGGCGGCGTGGGCGCCGACGGCGAGGACGACGGTGACCAGGGTCAGGGCGGCGGCGCGCTGGGGGCGCCACGATCCTCCGGTCACGGTGCGAGGGTAGTTCCCGTGACGTGGGAGGCGGGCGCGGCCGGGGTCGTGGAGCTGCCGTCGGGGCGGCGCGTGCGGGGGCGTGGGCTGCGCCGGCCGCTGCCGGCGGGGGACCTGCCGGAGTTCGCGGTGCACCTGCTGGGGCGGCGCCCGTCGGAGGTCGACTGGCCCTCGCGGTGGGTCCGGTGGCCGGACTTCCGGCTGCCGGCCGACCCGGCGGAGCTGCGCGCGGTGCTGGCCGAGGTGCTGGAGCGGTCGGCGACGCAGCGGGTGGAACTGGCGTGCGCGGGGGGCCGGGGCCGGACGGGGACGGCGCTGGCCGTGCTGGCGGTGCTCGACGGGGTCCCGGCGCCGGAGGCGGTGGCGTGGGTGCGCGCCCGCTACGACCGGCGCGCCGTCGAGACGCCGGGCCAGCGCCGGTTCGTGGCGGCTCTGTAGCCGCGCGGCGGGCAGTCAGCCCCTGGTGTAGCGGCGGCGGAACTTCTCGATGCGGCCCTCGGTGTCGAGCACGCGGGCGGTGCCGGTCCAGAACGGGTGGCTGGCGGCGGACACGTCGACGTCCACGACGGGGTACGTGCCCCGTCGGTCCACGTGGTCGTCGGCAGGTCGGGGCGGCTCACGAGCGTGGACCCCGCCAGGAACGCGGTGCCGGCGGAGCGGTCGCGGAAGACGACGTCGCCGTAGGCGGGGTGGAGGTCGGGACGCACGACGGGCTCCTCGTGTCGGGAATGATTGTCAGTCGCGATAGTGTTGCACAGACCGTACGGCGACCAGAGGAGATGACGTGTCGGCTCGATGCCAGGTGACGGGGGCACGACCCGGGTTCGGGAAGTCCGTCTCGCACTCGCACCGCCGGACCAGCCGGCGCTGGGACCCCAACCTCCAGGCCAGGAAGTACTACGTGCCCTCGCTGGGGCGCACGGTCACGCTGACCGTGTCGGCGCGGGGCATCAAGACCATCGACCGCCAGGGCATCGAGTCCGTGGTGGCGCAGATCCGAGCGCGAGGGGAGCGCATCTGATGGCGAAGTCCGCCGACGTCCGTCCGGTGATCAAGCTGAGGTCGACCGCGGGGACCGGGTACACCTACGTCACCCGCAAGAACCGCCGCAACGACCCCGACCGCATGGTCGTCCGCAAGTTCGACCCCGTCGTGCGCCAGCACGTCGAGTTCCGCGAGGAACGCTGATGGCGAAGACGTCGAAGATCGCCCGGAACGAGCAGCGCCGGGCCGTCGTCGAACGCTTCGCCGCCCGCCGCAGGGACCTGAAGGCGGCGGCGGTGGACCCCGCGCTGGGCGCGGCCGAGCGGGCCGCGGCGCAGCTCGCGCTCCAGCGGCTGCCGCGCGACGCGAGCCCCACCCGGCTGCGCAACCGCGACGCCACCGACGGACGGCCGCGGGGGTTCCTGCGCAAGTTCGGGGTCTCGCGGGTCACGCTGCGGGAGATGGCCCACGCCGGGGAACTGCCCGGCGTCACGAAGTCGAGCTGGTAGGAGGTTCGGGGTGAAGGTCGTGAAGTCGCTGCGGTCGCTGAAGGACAAGGACGGCTCCATCGTCGTCCGGCGGCACGGCAAGGTGTTCGTCGTCAACAAGCGCAACCCCCGGTGGAAGGCCCGCCAGGGCTGACGTTCAGTCGAACGACAACCAGAACTCGGCGGCGCGGGGGGCGTCGTCGAGTTCGGGCAGTTCCTCGACCACGGTGAGGACCGGGCGGATCCAGTGCGTGCACTCCCAGTCCCACCCCCACAGCGTCGTCGTCCCGACGGCGGCGCTGTGGACGGGGACGTACAGGGCGCTGAGCAACCCGGCGAAGCTCAGGTGGACCCCGTCGAGGTCGGCGGCGACCGCGCTCCACGTCGGAGCCAGGCCGTTGTCCAGGCCGGACGCCGATGCCAGGTTCGTGCTCGACCCGGGGTGCGTCGCCGGGTCGCCGTAGCGCACCACGAGGTCGTGCCAGTCCCGCGCCGACCCCACCTCCGCCACGCGCGCCCCCTCGTCCACGTGCAGCCGGCGGACCCGCACCGGGTACTGCGCGTCCCAGTCGCTGAGGCCGCACGCCAGTTCAGCATGGGCGCTGGAGCGCACCGGCCCGCCGGACACCTCGGTGGAGGTGATGACCGGCCGCAGGGGTTTCTGCGCGTACGTCTCCCACGGGTCGACCGGGCCGGTCGGCACCGGCACGTCGGCGGGCTCGGGCCCGCGGTCCTCCCGCCCGGTCAGCAGGAGCTGGGAACCGCCCCGGACCGGGGCCCGCCACCAGGTGTTCCGCTCGTCCGACAGCACCTCCCGCACGAGGGAGCGCAGGGGACGCGCGGCCTCGACCGCCGCGTCCCGGACCCACGCCGCCGTTCCCGACCACGGGTTCAGCTCCCGCAGCGCGGTGCTCGCGGCCGCGCAGGCGACGGCCGGGTCCGCGAGGTCGTCGGGGGTGAGGTCGTTGCGGTGGGCCAGGACGAAGAACGCCGCCGCGACGGGGGCGGACTGGAACTCCTCGACGCGGTCGGCCAGGGCGGTCACCGGGCCAGTCTGCCCACCGCCGCGCCGTCAGGCGACGCTGACGTCCGACAGTTCGATCGACACCAGCAGCGGTTCGGGTAGCGGGTGGCCGTCCTCGCCGCGCACGTAGATGCGCCGCGACGTCGCGACCACGATGCCGTTCACCTCCCGGTGGCCCGACAGGTAGTGCGCCGCGGGGGAACCGCCCATGACGTCCACCTGGTAGTCGCGGCGCTGCACCAGGCCGTCGTCGTCGACGTAGACCACCTGCTCACGGCTCATCGTGGCGATCCCCGCCGGGAACCGGACCCGCAGCCGCTGCCAGGTCCGGCCCTGCTCGCTCCAGGGACCGATCTCCTCCACCTCGACCCCGGGGTACGTGAACACGTACGGCTCGGTGAGGTACGTCCACATGGCGTGCCCGCAGAAGTACCCCAGCTGCAGGTGCGTCCACGGCGTCTCCACGCCGTGCCCGGCGAAGGAGGCGACGGGGTCGTCGAGGCTCTCGACGACCTCACCCGCGTCGGACTCGACGCTCACCCGCCCGGGCGTGAACGTGAGGTGGCGGTCCGGGGCGGTGAAGGGCCGCATCTCGACGTGCTCCTCCTGCACGCGGACGGTGATCTCGCCCTCGTCGACGACGCCGGGAACCTGCTTGAGGTCCCACAGGCCCCCGTCGAAGACGCGGTGGGCGGAGATCGAGGTCACCTCCCGCCAGCGTTCCAGACCGCCGTAGGCCTTCAGTGTCGTGTCCAGCAGGTGACTCACGGGTTCTCCTTGGGGGGTGGGTGGGGTGGTCACGGGTCGTCAGCGGCCGAGGAAGGCGCGCACGTGCTCGCCGAACAGCCGCGGGTACTGGTCGAGGAAGCCGTGACCGGCGTCGGGGTAGATCCGCAGTTGGGCACCCGGGATCCGCTCGGCCAGCAAGTGGCTGTTCCGGGTGTCCATCATGGTGTCGTCGTCGCCGTTCGCGACGAGGGTCGGCTGGCGGATCGCGGACAGTCGTTCCAGCTTGGCGGACTCGGGGACCCCCCACGCCATGAGGGCGGTGTACTGCGCGTCCCGGGTGGCCAGGTCGGTCGGGACGTCGCGGTCCTGTCGCCGGGCGGCGGTCCGGGCCAGGTGCTCCCAGCCCAGGCGGGTGCTCTCGGTGGACCCGGAGAAGAACAGCGCGACGAAGTCCTCGCCCGTGGTGACGTCGGCGGTGGCCAGGGCGAACACGTCCTCGCTCCACGGGTGCAGGTTCGGCGCGCCCTGCGGGGCGGTACCGCCCAGGACCAGCCGGCGCACCAGCCGCGGGTGGCGCAGCGCCAGGTCCTGCGCGACGTGACCGCCGAGGGAGAAACCCAGGACGTCGACGTGCCGCAGGCCCAGCGCGGCGGCGAAGGCCGCGGTGTCGGTGGCGGTGGCGGCGACGTCGTCGCGGGTGGTGCCGGTGGACGCCCCGACCCCGCGCTGGTCGACGGTGACGACCTCGCGGTCGGCGGCCAGGACGTCCAGCAGGATCGGGTCCCAGAAGTCCAGGTTGCCCCGGAAGTGCTGCAGCAGCAGCAACGGCGGCAGCGTGGCCGACGGTTCGCCGAAGCGGCGGTAGGCGAAGGTGTCCTCGCCGACCCGCACGGTCCGGGTGGGTGCCGCGGCAGCGCCGGTGGGGCCGGTGCCGTCCGCCGGGGCGGTCTCGCGCAGATCAGGGGTGGTGGTCACGGTGGGTTCCTCCTCGGGCCGGCCCGCGCCGGCGGCGTCGTGGGTTCCAGGGGTGCGTGCGCGAGGTCTCAGCCGCGCAGGAAGCGCAGCACCTCGGCCCCGAACTCCTCGGCGTGCTGGAACAGGAAGCCGTGCCCGGCGTCGCTGTACAGCAGCGCGCGGGCGTCCGGCAGCCGCGTGGACATCGCGTAGGTGGCGTAGCTGTTGATCATCACGTCGTGGGACCCGTTGGCGACCAGCACCGGCAGCGTCAGCTCCGGCAGGCGTTCCCAGAAACCCTCCGTGAACGTGCGGATCGCGGTGAGCTGGCCCTGCACCGCCTCGGGGGAGGCGACCGCCCCCGACGCGAGGAGCCGGTGGTCCAGCCGGCGCAGCGAGGCCAGCCCGGCCGCCCGGCCCGCGGGGGTCTCGGGGAAGAACAGGTAGAGGAAGTCCTCGTCGTCGTTCGCCCCGCGCCCGGCGACCTGCCAGACCTTCGGCTCGGGCGCGGGCTGACCCGGGACCCCCTGCGACGTGCTGCCGGCGACGACGAGGTGGCGGAACCGCCCCGGTTCGGCCAGCACCGCGGCCTGGGCGACCATCCCGCCCAGGGACCAGCCCAGGACGTCGACCTCGGGCAACCCCAGCGCGTCGAGCAGGTCGAGCAGGCCACGGCCCATCTCCTCGATGGACTGCGCGGGCGGGCCCGAGGTGAGGTTCAGCCCGCGGTTGTCGAACACGACCACGTCGCGCTCGTCGCTGAGGACCTCCAGGAAGGCGGGGTCCCAGTGGTCCATCGTGCCGCGGAAGCGCAGGCACAGGACGAGGGGGGTTCCGCCTCGTGGGCCGAACCGCCGGTAGGCGTAGCGGTACCCGCCGTGCTCGGCGAACTCGGTGGGGGCGTCGTCGGAGCGGAACTCCCGGCGGGTGGGGACGTCGGTGGGTGCGGTCACGTGAACTCCCAGGGGGTGGGGTGGGGACGTCAGGCGCCGGCGCCTGCGCGCAGGGCGGCGACCACCTGTTCGGTGGGCAGGACGGTGTCGGTCAGGAAGCGGTAGTTGATCTGCGCCGCCGTGTTCCCGTCGCCGAAGTCCGGGTGGCGCGGCGCGGCGACCGCGTCGGCGGCCACCGCGACCTGGAACCCGGCCTCCAGGAGTTCCCGCAGGTGCGACTCGACGCAGAGGTTGGCGAGCATCCCGGCCAGCACCACGCGGGTGGTCCCGCGCTTGCGCAGTTGCAGGACGAGGTCGTTCGAGGCCGGGCCGAAGATCTTGTGCGGGCTCGTGACCACGGTCTTCCCGTCTTCGATCACGGGGGCCAGGTTCTCCAGCCAGTCCGCCCCCGACCCGCGGAAACCGTCGAGGGACAACGCCGAGGACCGTGAGAACATCTTCTCCTCGTGCATCATCGTCTCGATCGGGCCCCCGAAGCGCCACCGCAGGTCGGCGTCGAAGTTGTAGTGCGGGGAGACGAAGACGCCGTACCCGGACCCGGCGGCCCCTTCGAGGAGGGTCTGCAGGTTCGCCACCGTGTCGTTGTCGTGCAACGCACCGCTCAGCAGTGCCCACGCGGGGTTCGCCGGGCGCAGGACGTCGTTCTGCGGGTCGGTGACGACCACGGCGGTGTCGTCGGGGGAGAATCTCACGGGGTCGGTCCTCGCAGTTCGGGGGTTCGCGGTGGGGTTCGCGGTGGGGTTTCCGGTGTCCCATCGTCGCGGCGCGCGACGGCGGGCACCATCGGCACGATGACTGTCGTCGTCCGGGCGCGCGGTCCGGGCGCGCGGTTCAGGCGAGCCGGTCGAGCCGGGCGAGGACCGCCGGGTCGAGCACGGTGCCGGCCGCGGCGACGTTCTCCTCCAGGTGCGCGACCGAGGAGGTCCCCGGGATCGGCAGCAGGATGGGGGAACTGCCCAGCAGCCACGCCAGCGCCACCTGCGACGGGGCCAGGCCCAGGGAACCCGCGAGGCGGGCCAGGGGGCCGCGCGGGTCGCTGAGCTGCCCGGTGGCCAGCGGGAACCACGGGATGAACCCGGTCCCGCGCTGCTCGCAGACCCGCAGCAGGTCCTGCGAGGAGCGGTCGGCCAGGTTGTACAGGTTCTGCACCGTCGCGATCGGGGCGATCGTGGAGGCGGCGTCCAGTTCCGCGACGCTGACCTCGCTCAACCCGAGGTGGCGGACCTTCCCCTCCCGCTGCAGGTCCGCCAGCGTCCCGACCTGGTCGGCCAGCGGCACCGCCGGGTCGATCCGGTGCAGCTGGAGCAGGTCGACGCGTTCCACCCCCAGCCGCCGCAGACTGGCCTCGGTCGCGGCCCGCAGGTGCGACGGGCGCCCGTCGGTGGCCCAGCGTCCCGGACCCGGGCGGGTGAAACCGACCTTGGTCGCCACGACGATCCCGTCGTAGGGGTGCAGTGCGTCGTGGACGAGTTCCTCCGCGACCCCCGGGCCGTAGGCGTCGGCGGTGTCGAAGAGGTCGACCCCCAGGTCCGCCGCGCGGCGCAGGACCCGCAGGGCCCCGTCGCGGTCGCGGGAGGGTCCCCAGACCCCGGGGCCGGGCAGCTGCATCGTGCCGTACCCGAGGCGGTGCACCGGCAGGTCGCCGCCGATGAGGAAGGTGCCGGAGGCGGCCGCGGGTGCGGTGCCGGTCCGGTCGTCGGTCGTGGTCACGAGGATCTCCAGTTCGTCGGGTCGGGGAGTTTCGGGTCGAGGGTTCCGGGTCGAGGGTTCCGGGTCGGGGGTTCCGGGTCGGGGAGAGTCCCGCCCCCGGGCGGCGGGGAGGTTTCAGCCGCGGGCCGGGCGGCGCAGCATCGCCAGGGCGGCCACCGCGGCCAGCACCACGACCGCCACGGCGTACCCCCGCGCGGTCGTCAGCAACCCCGGGCCGTGGACGACCAGGAACCCGGCGAGCACCGCCGGCAGCCCCAGACCGAGGTAGGCCGCGACGTACACCGAGGACAGCACCCCGGCCCGCTCGGACGGTTCGGCCCGGGGCACGACCAGGCGGATCCCGCCCTGGAAACCCGCGCCGAAACCCACCCCGGCGACGGCCGTGCCGAGGAAGAAGACCGCCGCCGACGTGCCGGACAGCGCCAGCAGGGTCAGCGCCATCCCGGCCGCCAGCGCCACGACCGCGACGACGACGCCGGTCCGGGCGGCGGTCGAGTACGTCGCGGCCACGGTGACCGCGGCGACGGCGGTCTGCAGGGACAACGTCGAGGCCCCCGCGAACGGCGAGTCCCAGCCCAGGACGGTCCGCACGAGCGAGGGGGCCAGCGAGCCGTACAACCCAGCCAGCGCCCACACCGCGAACACCACCGGCGCCGCGACGGCGAACGGGGCCCGCAACCGGCGCGGCAGCCCGATGCGCGGCACCAGCGAGGACAGCGCCCGGGCCCAGGCGGTCCCGTCGCGCCGGACGGTCTCGGGGGCCAGCGCCACCGCCACCCCCTGCAGCACGTACAGGGCCAGCAGCAGCAGGTACACCAGGTGGGTCGGCCACGGCAGGAACTGCACGACGGCGGCCGACAGCACCGCCCCCGTCGCCGTGCCGACCGGTGGGGCCACGGAGTTCGCGAGCGCCCCGCGCCGCGGGTCGACGTCCAGCGCCATCGCGCCCGCCGCGCCCACCGCCGCGCCGGTCGAGAGCCCCTGCAGCACGCGGGCGAGCAGGAGCTCGGCGACCTCCGGGGCCGTGGCCAGCACGAGCACCGCCACGACCTGCACGGCCAGCGCCACCAGCAGCACCGGCCGCCGGCCCAGGTGGTCGGACAACCGGCCCAGCACCAGCAGGGCCAGCAGGACGGCGAGGGCGTAGACGCCGAAGACCACGGTCGTCGTGAGCGCGCCGAAACCCCACTCGCGCTCGTAGGTGGCGTACAGCGGGGTCGGGGCGCTGGAGGAGGCCAGCACGGTGACGGTGATCGAGGCGGGCAGCAGGGTGCGGGCGAGGGTGCCGGCCCGGCGCGGCGCGCCCGGCTCGACCGGCCCGGGGCCGGTCGCGGCGCGGTGCGCGGTGTCGGCCGGGGCGGGCGGGCGGTGGTCCGGGGGTGCGGGCACGGCGGGTCCTTCCGGTGCGGAGCGGGGGGTGGCGTCCACCGGCCGGGCCGGTGGTGCCTCGCCTCCCGGACGCTAGGAGCCGCGACGGTCCGCGGGCATCAGCACGATGACCACCTCCGTCCCCGGACCGGTGCGGGGGGCGACGGGAGGTGCCCCCGGCCTCGGTCCGCGGGCGGACGCCCCGCGTCCCGGCATCGGCCGGACCGCCACCGGCGGAGCCCCGCACCCGCGACGAACGCCCGGCAGGTCCAGTGCTTCGACCGATGCCGGACCCGGGTGGCGGTTCGTAACGTCGCAGGACGTGAGCACCTCCCCGGACGAACCGACGGTCCCCCGTCCCACCCCGCCGCCCGCCGTCGCACCCGCGCCCCTGCTGCGGGCCCGCGACCTCGTCAAGACCCACCCGGGGCCGGACGGGACCCCCGTGCCGGTCCTGCGCGGGATCTCCATGGAGGTCGCGGCGGGGGAGCTGGTGGCGGTCGTCGGTCCCAGCGGGTCGGGCAAGTCCACGCTGCTGCACTGCCTCTCGGGGCTGGACCGTCCGTCGTCCGGGACCGTCGAGATCGCCGGGACGGAGCTGGGCGGGCTCAGCCGCGGCGCCCTGGCGAAGCTGCGGCGCGAACGGGTCGGGTTCGTCTTCCAGGCCTACAACCTCATCTCCTCCCTCACCGCGTGGGACAACGTCGCGCTCCCGGCCCGCCTGGCGCGCCGGACCGTGCGCGTGCAGAACGTCGACCGCGCCCTGGCCCGCGTCGGCCTGGCCGACCGCGCCCGCGCCAAGCCGTCGGCCCTGTCCGGGGGGCAGCAGCAGCGGGTGGCCGTGGCGCGGGCGCTGGCCGTGGACCGCGACCTCGTGTTCGCCGACGAACCCACCGGCGCCCTCGACACCGCCGCCGGCGCCCAGGTCCTGGACCTGCTGCGGGCGGCCGCGTCCGGGTCCCGCGCCGTCGTCCTGGTCACCCACGACCTGCAGGCCGCGGCGCGCGCCGACCGCGTCCTGGTCCTGCGCGACGGGCTCCTGCACGCCGAGCTGCGCGGGGCCGGGCCCGCCGAGCTCCTGGCGGCGGTCACCGCCGCCGCTGCCCCGGCGGCCGGCGCGGTGGGCCGGTGAGGGCGCGGGCCACCGCCCGGCTGGTGGTCGGCGACGTCCTCGCCGACCCGCGCACGTGGACGGGGACCGCGGTGGTGGCCGCCACCGCCGCCGCCGTGGGGTCGCTGGCCGCCGCCCTCGTCGTCACCGCCGGGCGGGTCGGCGGCACCCGGGGCCTGGGGCTGTACGCCCTGAGCGGGACGGTCCTCGCCTTCACCCTCGTCGCCGGGGTCGCCGTCGTGGGGTCCGTGGCCGCGCTGACGGTGGAGCTGCAGCAGCGCTCCCACGCCTCCTGGCAGCTCGTCGGCGTCCCGCCCGCGGCGGTGCGCGTCATCGTGCTCGCCCAGCTGCTGCTCGTGGGGGCGGCCGGTGCCGGGGTCGCGGTGGTGGGGGTCCGTCCGCTGGTGCCCGCCGTGGGCCGGTGGGTGCTGGCGGGCACGAGCGGTCTGGACGGGGTGCGGCTGCAGGGCGGCGGCAGCGGCTGGGTGGTGGCCGGCGTGCTCCTCGTCGTCGTCGCCGGGGCCTGGCGCAGCGCCGGGGTCGCGTCGCGCGCCGAGGGTCTGCACCTGCTGCGCGCCCCCGTCCCGGTGCCGGTGCGCGTCGGCCCGCTGCGGTGGGCGGCGGCCGCGGTGCTGGTGCTGGTCGTCGTCTCGGTCGTCGCGAGCCTGGGCGGGCGCCGCAGCGTCGAGGAGCTGGCCGCGGCGCAGTCGGCGCTGCTGCTGCTGTCGCCGCTGACCGCCGGGGTGCTCGTCCTGCTGTCCCCCCTCGTCACCGTGCCCGTGCTCGCGGCCTGGACGTCGCTGGTGCCCGCGCGCGCCTCCGCGTCGTGGCACCTGGCCCGGGCCGCGGTGGCCCACGCCGCGGGGCGCAGCACCGCGGTGAGCGCGCCGCTGGTGCTGGCCGTGGCCCTGACCGGCGGCCTGTTCGCGGGCAGCGGCACCCTGCGCGACGCCCTGTCGTCCCTGGGCGTGCCGGCCACCGCCGTGTCGGCCCGATCGGTGGTCCTGGTGCTGGGCGGACCGCTGCTGCTGGCCGCGGTCGGCGCCGCGGCGACGGTCTTCGTGGCCGGCCGCACCCGCGACCGCGAAGCGGCCCTGCTGCTGGCCGCCGGCGCCACGCCCGCCGCGGTGCTGCTCGCCGCGGCCTGGGAGGCGCTGATCCACGTCGTCACCGCCACCGTGCTGGGTCTCGTCGGGGTGTTCACCACGGCGGCGGCCGCCGCGTGGACCGTCTCGGCCGCCGTCCCGCTGCGCCCGCCCGCGACGGGGCTGCCCGCCACGCTGGTCACGGCCGGTGCGGCGCTCGTCCTGCTGCTCGCCGCGACGGTGCTGCCGACGGCGGTGGCGCTGCGGCGCGACCCGGCGCGGGTGCTGGCGGCCGAGTGATCCGGGAGGCCCGCCCGGGGCGACGGCCCCGCGAAGTTGAGTCATCCGACCGGTGACGGCGGGGTGCGGCCGGACCACGATCGCGGTCGAGCCGAGGAGGACCCGTGACCACCACCGACGACCGGACCCTGGTCGAGACCACCGCACGTGCCGGCGGACGGGGACGAGGTGCCCGGTCCGCCGCTGCGCCCGCGGTGGTGCTCCCCCCGCCGCCGGTCCCGTCGCGGGTCTCGGGGGAGGGGGCCGCGTCCCCCGTCGACGCGTCCCCCCTCGACGCGGGGGTCGTCGGGCGCGAGGACGAGCTGGCGCACCTGCGCGGGCGGCTCGCGGCCTCCCGCGAGCACGGCGTGGCGGTGGTCGTGGAGGGCGAGGCGGGCATCGGCAAGACCACCCTCGTCTCGGCGCTGGTGCGCGCCGCCGGTCCCGGGACCCGGGTGCTGCGCTGCACCGGTCTGGACGCCGAGACCGCCGGCGGCTTCACGGGGCTGCACGAGCTCCTGCACCCCCTGCTGCCGCAGGTCGACGCGCTGCCGCCGAGGCAGCGCTCGGCGCTGCTGACCGCCTTCGGCCGCGAGGACGGTCCCGCCCCCGACCGGCTGCTCACCGGTCTGGCCGCGCTGGGGCTCCTCGAGGAGGCCGCCGCGGCGGGGCCCCTGCTCGTCGTCGTCGAGGACCTGCAGTGGCTCGACGCGGCCAGCGCCGACGTCGTGTCCTTCACCGCCCGGCGGCTCACGACCTCCCCGGTGCTGCTGGTCGCCACCGTGCGCACCAGCGGCACCACCTCCTCCCGCTGGCGCGCCGCGCCCTGGGAGCACTTGGAGCTGCGGCCGCTGGCCCCCGCCGCGGCGGCCGCGCTGCTGGACTCCCGCGTCACGGGGCTGCGGCCCGCCGCCCGCGCCCGGGTGCTGGAGGAGGCCCGGGGGAACCCGCTGGCCCTGCGGGAACTGGGCAGCGCCCTGGCCGCCGCCGGCCACGTGCTCCCGCCCGGGCAGGGCCTGCCCACGACCCAGCGGCTGGAGCGGGCCTTCCTCGCCGACGTCCACCGGCTGCCCCCGGCCACCCGCCGGCTCCTGCTGCTCGCCGCCGCCGAGGGCGGGGAGATCCCGCTGTCCCGGCTGGTCGCCGCCTCCGGCGCCCCGGGCCGCGCCGTCGCCGACCTCGACCCCGCCGAGCACGCCGATCTCGTCGCCGTCACCCACGGCCAGGTCCGCTTCCGCCACCCCCTGGTGCGCTCGGCCGTCTACGGCGGCGCCGGCCTGCCCGAGCGCGCGGCCGCCCACCGGGCCCTGGCCGCGGTGGCCCCCGACCCCGACCGGGCCGTGTGGCACCGGGCGGCCGGCACCCACGTCGCCGACGAGGACGTCGCGGCCGCCCTGGAGGCGAGCGCGCACCGCGCGGTGCGCCGCGGCGCGCCCGAGGAGGCGTTCGCGGCCGTGGAACGCGCCGCGGCGCTGTCCCCCGACGTGCCCGCCCGCGTCCGCCGGCTCGCCGCCGCCGGCGAGGTCGCCCGCCGGGCCGGGCTGGCCGCGGAGGCGGCCCGCGTGGTGCGGGCCGCCGTCCCCCTCGCCGAGGACCCCGCGGTCGTGTGCCGGCTCGCCCTCACCTCCAGCGTCCTGTCGGTCGTCCACACCGGCGACGGCCGCGAGCCCGCCGACCTGGTCCGCGGGCTCGTGGAGGTCTGCGAGCGCCTCGCCGGCCCCGACGGCGACGGCGCCGTCGAGCAGCGGCTGTGCCTGCTGTTCCGCGCCGCGGTGCAGGCCGCCGGTTTCGGGGCGGACGAGCGCGTGCGGACCCTGGTCGCCGACGCGCTCACCGCCCTGCCCGTGCCGGAGGGCCACCCGCTGCTGGACGTGGCCCTGGCGGCCCTGGACCCGCGCCGGTACGCCGGGCGGGTCTGCGGCCGCTTCCCCGCCCTGGCCGCGCACGCCGCCCAGCGCCAGCCCGACGGCACCGCCCACGTCGCCCACGTCGCCGAGGCCGTCCACGACCTGCCGGGGGCGCGCGAGGTGTGGGACGTGGCGGTGCGCGCCGCCCACGACGCCGGCGCCGTCTCCGACGAGGCCCACGCCCTGGCCGGGCGCGGGTCCCTGCGCGTGGTCACCGGCGAGGTGGAGGGGGCCGTGGCGGACCTGCAGCTGGCCCTGCGGATCGCGCTGGAGTCCGAGCAGCTGCTGATGGCCGGGTACGTCGAGGCCCTGCTGGCCCGGGCCCACGCCTGGCGCGGGGAGCACGTGCAGGCCCTGGCCGCGTGCGCGCGCTCGGCGGAGCTGACCGGTCCCCGGCCGTTCGCCATCACCGCCGCCTCCCGGTCCTGGGCGGCCGGTCTGGTCGCCCTCGCCGAGCAGCGCCCCGCCGACGCCTGGACCCAGCTGCAGGGCGTCGGGGTGCACCCGCCGACCGCCGCGCTGGCCCTGGGTGACCTCGTCGAGGCGGCCGTGCGGACCGGCCGGGCCGAGGCGCTCGCCACCGCCCGGGCCGCCGTGGACGCCGCCGAGCGCGACGCGCGGGCCTTCCCGGCGGCCTCCCACCTGCGGGCGCTGGTGCACCGGGCCCGGGCCCTGCTGCACACCCACGACGGCGACGGCGAGGGGGCGCGGGCCGCGTTCGAAGCGGCCGGGCGGGCCGGGGCGGACGGCTCCTGCCCGCTGGAGCTGGCCCGCACGCGGCTGCTGCACGGGGAGTGGCTGCGCCGGCAGCGGCGCATCGTCGACGCCCGCGAGCTGCTCGCGGCCGCGCTGACGGGGTTCGAGACCGCCGGGGCCCGGTCCCTGGCCCGGCGTGCCGGGGCCGAGCTGCGCGCCGCCGGGGTCGTGCCCGCGGTCGCGGCGGACGCGGACGGGCAGGACCCGGCCGCGCTGCTGACGGCCCAGGAGCTGCAGATCGCCCGCCTGGCGGCCGGCGGCCTGACCAACAAGGAGATCGCGGACAAGGTCTACCTGTCGCACCGCACCGTCGCCGCGCACCTGTACAAGGCCTTCCCCAAGCTCGGCATCACCCACCGGACCCAGCTGCGCGACGCCATCGCCGGTCCGCGCGCCCACCCCGCGGGCACCGACGGGCCCGTCCCGGCCGCCGCGCCCCCGGACCCCGCGCCGGGACCCGCACCCGTGCCGGTGGGGACGGCGGGTGCGTCCCCCGACGTCGCCCCCGCCCCGGCCGCCCCGGCCGCCCCGGCCGCCCCGGCCGCCCGGTTCGCGGACGTCGCCGTGGTCGCCGCCAGCGCCGACGAGGTCGCCGCCGCGGCCGCCCGGCAGCTCATCGCCGAGTTCGACCCCACGCTGGTCAGCGTCGTGCTGCGCGGCCCGCGCCCCGGGGTGCTGCGGCACTGGTCCGTGCGCGGGGGCGGCCTCGACGTCGACGCCCACGGCTGGCGCACGGCGTCCCTGCCGCGCGAGTCGCCGTCCCTGGCCCCCGGGCGAGGGGGGCGGGGGGACTTCCACGAGACCCTCGACACCTTCGAGACCCGCTGCCCCCTCGTCCAGTCGGTCGTCCGCTCCGCCGGGCTGCGGGCCCTGGTGGACCTGCCGCTGGCGGCGTCCGGGCGGGTCGTCGGCTTCCTCGTCCTCGGCTGGGACACCGAGCAGGACCTGCCGCCGGCCGTGCGCGGGGCGCTGGAGGAGTTCGCCGCGACCTGCGCCCGGGCGCTGGAACGCGTCCTGGCCGCCACCCGGGGGAACTCGCTGCTGCGCTCGCTGCAGGCGGTGGTCCCCGGGCGGCTGGTCTCCACGCCCCACGCCCAGCTCGCCGGCCGGCGCCTGGCCGCCGGGCTGGCCGGGGGACCGGGTCCGCACGCCGGGGAGGAGGTCGGCGGGGACTGGTACGACGCCTTCGACGGCGAGGACGGCTCGACCGTCCTGATCGTCGGCGACGTCACCGGTCACGGCCCGGCGGTCGCCGCCACGGCGGCCTCGCTGCGCGCGGTGCTGGCCAGCCACGCCCTCGAGCGCCCCTCCCCGGCGCACGCCCTGACCCGCCTGGACTGCGCCGTGGAGCGCCTGGCCCTGCCCGCCGGGGCCACCGCGGTCGTGCTGGAGGCGGCGCCGACCCCGGCGGGGGACTACCGCCTGCGCTGGTCGAACGCCGGGCACCCACCGCCGCTGGTGCTGCTGCCGGACGGCGCGGTGGTGCCGCTGCGCAGCGCCCCCGAGCTGCCGGTGGGGGTGGACGTGGACGCCGTGCGCCGCGACCACCAGCGCGAGGTGCCCGCCGGCTCGACCCTGGTCCTGGTCACCGACGGGGTGCTGGAGACCCGCACGCAGGACGTCGTCGCCGGGTTGGGGAAGCTGGGCGCCGACCTGGCCCGCAGCAGGGGCCTGCCCCCGCAGGTGCTCGTGGACCGGTTGCTGGAGGGCGTCGCCACGGAGGTGGAGGACGACGTCACCGTCCTGGTCGCCCGGCTCGGTCCGCTCGCTGCCGACCCCACCGACCCCACCGGTCCCGCCCGGCCCGCGCTGCCCGCCCAGGCCCTTCCCCCCGTCCCCGCCGCACCGGCGCCGGGGGCGCTGCTCTGACCCGCTGACCCGCCCCGTCACCGGCGCGTACTGTCGTCCCCCTGCGACGGGCCGCCCACGGCGGGCGCCGGGAGGAGGGCAGCGAGGGTGATCGGCCGCGAGCGGGAACTGGCCCGCTTCGACGAGCTCCTCTCCGCGCTGCGCTCCGGCGGGGGAGGCGGCGCCGTGCTGGTCGAGGGGGAGGCCGGCATCGGCAAGACCACCCTCGTGACGGCCGTCGCGCGCACCGCGCAGGACGCCGGGTTCCTCGTGCTGCGCTGCCAGGGGTTCGAGGGCGAGGCCGCCACCGGCTTCGCCGGCCTGCACGAGCTGCTGCACCCCGCCCTGGACCAGGTCGACGCCCTGCCCCCGCGCCAGCGCTCCGCGCTGCTGACCGCCCTCGGCCTGCAGGCCGGCCCCTCGCCGGACCGGCTGCTCATCGGCCTCGCCGTCCTGGGCCTGCTGGAGGAGGCCGCCGCGACGCGGCCCGTCCTGCTGCACGTCGAGGACGCGCACTGGCTGGACGCCTCCACCGCGGAGGCCGTCGCCTTCGTCGCCCGCCGCCTGGGCGCCGCGCCCGTGCTGCTGGTGGCCACGGTCCGCCGCGACCCCGCCGCGCCCACCGCGCAGCCGTCGACGGCGGCCCTGGAGGAGGTCGCCGAGGTGCTGTCCCTGGGGCCGCTCGACGACGACGACGCGCGACGCCTGCTGGACTCCCTGGACCCCCGGGGGACCGACCTCGGCACCGCGGGCCGGCGACGGGTCCTGGACGAGGCGCACGGCAACCCGCTGGCGCTGCGCGAGTTCGCCGCCGCGCTCGACGGCGGGACGGCCCTCACCAGCGGCCCCCTGCCCACGACCCGGCGCCTGGAACGGGCCTTCCTCGACGCCGTCGCGCCCCTGCCGGTCCCCAGCCGGACGATGCTCCTGCTGGCCGCCACGGGCGAGGACCTCCTGGTCGCCGAGCTGCTCGACGCCGCCGCCGCGCTGGGCCTGGCCCCGCAGGACCTGGACCTCCTCGAACGCGAGGGGCTGGTCGACACCACCGGCGGACGCGCGCGGCTGCGCCACCCGCTGGTGCGCTCGGCCGTCCACGGCGCGGCCTCCTCCGCGGAGCGGTTCCGGGCGCACCAGGCCCTGGCCGCGGCCAGCCACGACCCGGGGCGGGCCGCCTGGCACCGCGCCGCCGCGGTGCCCGATCGCGACGAGGCGGTCGCCGCCGAGCTCGAGGCGGCCGGGACCCGGGCCGCCGAGCGGGGTGCGCGCAGCGAGGCGGCCGCGGCCCTGCGGCGGGCCGCCGAACTCACGCCCGACCCCTCCCGGCGGGCCACCCGGCTGCTCAGCGCCGCGCAGTACCTGCGCCAGGCCGGGGCGACCGCCGAGGCCGCCGCCACCCTGGACACCGCGGCCGCGCTCGTCAGCGCACCGCAGGAGCGCTTCCAGGTGGCCTACCTGCGCTCGATGCTCGGCATCGCTGCCGGTGAGGCGCCCCACGACACCGGGCGCTTCGTCCACGAGGCCCTGGAGCTGGACGACGAGCTCGCCGCCGCCGGCGACCCCGGGCAGCGCGTCGTCGTCCTGGCCAACGCCGCCTTCCACGCCGCCAACCAGGCCACCGACGCGACGTGGCGCCGCGCCGTCCACGACCGGCTCGCCGCGGTCGACGCCGGCCCGCACCCGCTGCAGCAGCTGGCGCTCGCGGTCGTCGACCCGCGCGCCCACCCGGACGTGCGGGACCGGTTGCCGGACCTGCTCGCCACGTTCGCCGACGAGCCGTACATGCTGCTGGCCCTCGGGCAGGTCGCGGAGCGGTTGCAGGACCTGCCGATCGCGCAGGCCGCGTGGAGCCGGGCCGTCGAGGCGTTCCACCGCGCCGGGTCCCCGGGCGACGAGGGGCAGGCCCTCAACGGCCTGGCGTCCGTGCGGGTGGCCCGCGGGCAGCTGACGGAGGCGTTGCAGGACGCGGAGAACGCCCACCGCACGGGGGTGGACGTGGGGATGGCGATGGTCGCGGCGTCGGCGAGCGCGACCGCGGCCCGCGCCCTGGCGCTGACGGGGCGGACGGCGGAGGCGGCCGAGGCGCTGGCCCGGGTCCGGGCGGCCGGCCCGGCCGACGCCGTGCCGCAGGTGCCCGCGGGCGCCTCGTGGGCGGCCGGCCTCGTCGCCCTGCAGGAGGGCCGCTCCGGGGACGCGCTGGCCCACCTCCTCGACGTCGGCACCTACCCGCTGTTCGCGGCGTGGTCCGTGGCGGACCTGGCGGAGGCCGCCGCGGGCGCGGGGACCCCGACGCAGGCCCTGCCCGCCCTGGAACGGGTCGCACCCGAGGCCGAGCTGTTCGGCTCCGACCACCTGCGGCTCCTGGTCCACCGGGCGCGCGCCCTCCTGGCGGGCTCCGGCGCCGAGGAGCACTTCCTGGCCGCCCTGGCGGCCGGTGAGCGGGCCGACGCCCCCGTGGAGCTGGCCCGGACGCAGCTGGCGTACGGGCAGTGGCTGCGCCGCGAGCAGCGTCCCGTCGACGCCCGTCCCGTGCTGGCCGCCGCGGTGGGCGGGTTCGAGCGTCGCGGGGCCCGGGCGCTGGCCGAGCGGGCGGCCCAGGAGCTGCGCGCGGCCGGGGGCGCCGTGCGGGCGGGCGACGTGCGCCCGGGCTCCGGCGCCCCGCTGACCGCCCAGGAGCTGCAGATCGCCCGGCTCGCCGCGCAGGGGATGAGCAACAAGGAGATCGCCGACCGGCTGTACCTGTCCCACCGCACGGTGGGGGCGCACCTGTACAAGCTGTTCCCCAAGGTGGGGATCACCAGCCGCGCCCGGCTGCGGACCGCGCTGGCCGACCTCGACCTCCTCGGCCCGGCCGCCGGCTGACGCGGGCTCAGACGGCCGGTACCCGCGCGAAGTACGTGCCGCGGGCCAGGGCGAGGACGGTGCGCGCGACCAGCGCCGCGTAGCCGAGGGTCAGGACGGCCAGCACCACGACGACCCAGGCCCTCCACCCGGCCGGCGCCGTCAGGTGCAGCCAGGTGACGGCGGTGGTGGCGAGCGCGGCGTAGGAGAAGCTGAAGGACCAGAACCCCGGGCCGAACGCGGACCGCAGGTACAGCGGGACCAGCCTCACCTGCACCAGGGCCATGAACACCGCGTACCCGGCCAGGAGGACGACGACGGTGTCGGAGCGGCCGCCGTTCAGCGTGAACCACGCGTTGCTGGCCACCACGGCCGGGGCGACCTCGATGGCCATCGTCGGCAGCAGCGGGGCCGGCAGCGCGGGCTGGGTCATGAGGCGCACGAGCAGGATCGAGCCCAGCACCAGCCAGGACACCGCGCCGTAGCCGAACGCGACGAGGCCGGCGTCGTGCCAGCCCACCTTCGCCAGCGACTGCGCGGCGACCAGGCCCCCGGCGACGCTGGGCAGGAAGTACCCGGGGTGCCAGCGCTGCAACGGCCCGGGGGAGGTGATCCACCCACCGGTCAGGTGCGCGCCGAGCAGCACGGTGCCGAGGACGCCCACGACCACGACGACCTGCCCGGCGGTGCCCTGGTAGCCGTGCAGCCACGCCCCGAGCAGCATCACCGGTACGAACCCCAGCGCGGTGAACGGGCCCAGGGTGGGGTCGGCCACGTCGGAGGCCAGCCGCCGGTGGCGCGGCGCGTCGCGCAGGTAGGCGACGGCGACGACGACGTGCACGAGCGCGGCGGCCGCCCACAGCGCCGTCGCCGGCCAGGTCGGCAGGCCGACGGCGGCCGCCGCGGCGGTCCAGGTGGCCGCCAGCCCGGCGAGCCCGAAGGACGTGCCGAACAGGTTGGGGGTCAGACGGACCCGGGTGGGGGCCACCGGCGCCACCACCGGCGCGGGTGGGGGTGCGGGGGTGAGCGGGTCGGTCGTGGTCACGGTGCCGGTCCCTTCGGGGAGGAGGGCCCCGCGGGCCCCGGTGCGGGGCCCGCGGGGCGGGTCGAGGTCAGGAGTCGGTGGACAGCGCCCGCCGGAGGAAGTCGACGGCCTGGTCGATCGCGGCCTCGGCGGCGTTCGTGGCGCGCAGCGGGTTCAGCCCGACGAAGTCGTGGACGATCCCCTGGTACCGGGTGGCCGTCACCGGGACCCCGGCGCGGCGCAGCCTGTTCGCGTACGCCTCGCCCTCGTCGCGCAGGACGTCGGCCTGCCCGACGATCACCAGGGCCGGCGGCAGGCCGGTGAGCTGCTCGATGCTGGCCTTCAACGGCGAGGCGTACGGCTCGGCGCGCTGGGCGGGGTCGGTCGTGTACTGGTCCCAGAACCACTGCATGCCCTCGCGGTGCAGGAAGTACCCGGTGGCGAACTCGTGGGAGCTGGGGGTGTCGAAGTCGGCGTCGGTGACGGGGTAGAACATCACCTGCGCCAGCAGGGGGACCCCGCCGCGCTCCTTGGCCATCAGGGCCAGGACCGCGGTCATGTTCCCGCCCACGGAGTCCCCGGCGGCGGCGATGCGGGTGGGGTCCAGGCCGTGCTCGGCGCCCTCCTTCGCGACCCACTGCGCGACGGTGAACACCTGCTCGATCGCGACGGGGTACTTCGCCTCCGGGGACAGGGCGTAGTCGGTGAAGACGACGGCCGCCCCGGTCCCGACGGCGATCTCGCGCACGAGGCGGTCGTGGGTGTCCTTGCCGCCGTACACCCAGCCCAGGCCGTGGGTGTAGATCACGACGGGCAGCGGGCCGGTCGCGCCCTGCGGGCGGGTGATGCGGACCGGGACGGAGCCGGTGGGGCCGCCGGGGACCTCCAGGTCCTCCTGGTCGACGGGCAGCAGGTGCGGGTACCCGGACTGCAGGGTGGTGGCGATCTCGCGGCCCTGGGCGGGGGTGAGCTGGTACAGGAACGGCGGGGTGGAGTTCGCCTCCACGAACGCCTGGGCGGCGGGTTCGAGCACGATCTCGATCTCGGTCACGACGGGACTCCTCGGGTGGGGTGGTGGGTGGGGTGGTGGGGGTCAGACGGAGGCGGTGGCCCGGCCGGCCGTGGTGAGCGCCTCGACGATCACCTCGGCCACGACGTCGGGCCGGGAGACGGCGATCGCGTGCGAGGCGCCGGGGACCTCGCGGGTGCCGGCCGCCCCGGCGCGCTGGGCCATGAACCGGTGCGCGGCCACGGGGATGTTGAGGTCCTGGTCGCCGAAGACGAACCACGACGGCAGCCGGGTCCACGCGGCCTGCGTCGTCAGCGGCGCAGCGAGGGCGGCCTCGGTGACGGGGCGCTGGGTGAGGGCCATCACCGCCGCCTCCGGGAGCGGGACGTCGGCGGCGAACTGGTGGTGGAAGGCGTCCGGCGCGATGCGGAACTCCACCCCGCCCGAGGAGACCGGGTAGGTCTGCAGCGTGTCGGCGAGGGTGCTGCCGGGGAACCGGTTCGACAGGTCCAGCGCCGACTCCCCGGTCTGCGGGGCGAACCCGGCGACGTGGACCAGACCCACGACGGACGGCAGGTCGGCGGCCGCCGCGGTGATCACCGCCCCGCCGTAGGAGTGGCCGACCAGCAGGACCGGCCCGGCGACGGAGGCGACGACGTCGCGGACGTAGCGCGCGTCGCCCTCCAGGTCGCGCAGCGGGTTCGCCACGGCCAGCACGTCGACGTCGCGGGCGCGCAGCCGCTCGACGACACCCGTCCAGCTCGCGGACTCGGCGAAGGCGCCGTGCACCAGCACGACGGTGGGGGTCTGCTCGGGGGTCGGCTCGGGCACGGGGGGCTCCTCGGAAGCGGTGGGTCCCGGTCACCCGGGCGTGCCACCGACCTTCCCGGCCGCCGCCGGTCCCGGGCATCAGGAGGATGACTCACGTTCGCGGTCCCGGGCCGTCCGCCGCTCGCTAGGCTGACGGGCGGCGGTACCGAGGAGTCGTCCCGACGAGGACGCCGGGACCGCTGAACGGGAGCACGACGCACCGCAGATGACGACGTCCACCGGCCCGCACGACCCGGCCGCCGTCCTCGTGGGACGCCTCGACGAGCTCACGCTGCTGCGCGGCCTGCTCGGGCAGGCCGCCGCCGGCCGGGGTTCGGGTGCGCTCGTGGTGGGCGAGGCCGGCCTCGGCAAGACCGCGCTGGTCTCCGCGCTCGCCGCCGAGGCCGCCGCGACGGGGTTCCGGGTGCTGCGGTGCCGGGGGTTCCGCGGCGGCGAGGGGACCGGTTTCGCAGGGCTGCACGAACTGCTCCACCCCGTCCTGGACCGCGTCGACGCCCTGCCCGCGCGCCAGCGCGAAGCCCTGGAGGTGGTCTTCGGGCTCGCGGACGGCGCCGCGGTGGACCGGCTGGTCCTGAGCCTGGCCACCACGGGGCTGCTGGAGGAGGCGGCGCAGGCCGAGCCGCTGCTGCTCGTCCTGGAGGACCTGCACTGGGTGGACCCCTCCAGCACCGAGACCCTCGTCTCGTTGCCGCGGCGGCTGGACGGCGCCCGGGCCCTGGTGCTGGCCACCACCCGCCCCGACCCGTCCCGCCCGTCCCCGGCCCGCGACTTCCCGCACGTCGTGCGCCTGGGGCCGCTGCCCCCGCGCGAGGCCAAGGCGCTGCTGTCCGCCCGCCGCCCCGACCTGCCGGCCCGGGTCCGGGCCCAGGTGCTGGAGGAGTCCCTCGGCAACCCGCTGGCCCTCACCGAGCTGGCCACGCAGTGGACCCGCACCGGCGGGGCCGACGGCGGGCACCGCGTCTCCATGAGCCGGCGCCTGGAGCAGGCGTTCCTCGGCGAGGTCCACGGGCTCCCCGCCGGCACCCGCCGGGCCCTGCTCGTCGTCGCCGCGGGCCAGGACGCCTCCCGCCCGGAGGTCCTCGGCGCCCTGGACCTGCTGGGGCTGGGGGAGCAGGACCTGGCACCGGCCGAGCGGGTGGGGCTGCTGGGCTCCGAGGGCGACCGGTTCCTCTTCCGCCACCCCCTCGTCGGCTCGGCCCTCTACGACGGCGCGGGGTCCGCCGAGCGTTCGCAGGCCCACACGGCCCTGGCGCGGGCCGTGCCCTCCCCGGCGCGGCGCGTCCAGCACCGCGCCGCCGCCGTGACGGGCTGGGACGCGGGGGTCGCCGCCGAGCTCGCCGACGTCGCCGAGGCCGTCTTCCGGCAGGGGGCGACGGCGGAGGCGTCGACGCTGTGGCGACGCGCGAGCGCGCTGACCCCGCAGCCGCAGGACCGGGCGCGGCTGCTGTCCTCCGCCGCCGAGGCGGCGCGGCAGGCGGGCGCCTCGGTGGACGCGGCGGCGCTCCTGACGCAGGTGCGCGCGGTCGTCGCCCCGACGCAGTTCGAGGTCGTGCGCCGTGCCGCCCGCACGGACTGGTTGCTCAGCATGACCGCCGACCACCGGGGGCGCAGCACCCTCGACCTCGTCGACCTGGCCCGGGGCCTGCCCGGCAGCGCCGACCGGGTCGAGGTCCTCGTCTGGGCCGCGACGAAGTGCTCCGTCCTGCAGGAACCCGACGACGTCCGCGCCGCGGTGCGCTCGGCCCTGGCCGGTGAGGACCCCGGCAGCAGCCTGCGCCGGATCGGGCTGGCCCTGGTCGACCCCCGCGCCCCCCTGGACGTCGCGACGTTCGAGCGGTTCCGCACCGAGGTGCAGGACGTGGACGGCGTCCTGCTGAACTGCCTGGCGTTCTCGGCCGAGGACGCCGGCGACCTGGTGGTCGCCGAGACGTGCTGGAGCAGCGCCGTCGACGCCTTCCACGCCTCCGGGCGCGCCGGCGACGAGACGATCGCCCTGTGCGGGCGGGCCACCCCCCGCGTCACGGCGGGTGACCTGGCGGGTGGGCTGGCCGACGCCGAGCAGGCCCTGCGCCTGAGCCGCGAGCTGGACCTGCCCGTCGTGGCCGCCATGGCCGCCGCCGTCGTGGCCCGGGCGCGCGCCTGGGGCGGTGAACGCGACCGCGCCCTGCAGGCCCTGCGGCAGGCCGAGGCCCTCCCGGCGGCCGCGCCGTTCGCGCGGGTGGCGGCGAGCGCCGCGTGGGCGGCCGGGGTGCTGGCCCTGACCGACGGGCGGTACGCGGACGCGCTGCGGGAGCTGACCGGGACGGCCGCCAACGCCTCCGTCGCCCTGTGGGCCGGTGGGGACCTGGCCGAGGCGGCCGTCCGCACCGGCCGGCCCGACGCCGTCCACGACTGGCTGCGCACGGCGTCCGACGTCGTGCGGGTCAGCGGGTCGGTCCACCTGGAACTGCTGCTGGAGCGTTCGCGCGCGCTGCTGGCCGACGACGGCACGGCCGAGCAGCACTTCCGGGCCGCGCTGGAGCTCGGCCGCCGCGGGGGGACGGGCCTCGACGTGGCCCGCACCCGGCTGCACCACGGCGAGTGGTTGCGCCGCCAGCGCAGGATCACCGAGGCGCGGGAGCAGCTCGTCGAGGCCCTGCGGTTCTTCGAGGAGCACCTCGTGCTGCCCCTGGCCGAGCGGGCGCGCGTGGAGCTGCGGGCCGCGGGCGGCGCGGACGACGCCGGGGCGGACGCGGGACCCGCGCGCGACCTCGCGGTCCGGTCGCTGACCGCGCAGGAGCTCATGGTGGCCGTGCTGGCCGCGCAGGGGCTGTCCAACCGGGAGATCGCGGACCAGGTGTACCTCTCGCACCGGACGGTCGGCTCGCACCTGCACCACGCCTTCGCCAAGCTGCAGGTGAACCGGCGCTCGCACCTGGCCGACGCGCTCGCCGGACGGGTGTGACCGCCCGCGCCGCCCGGCGCGAGCAGTGGTTCGACCGATGCGTGGGACGCGCCGTTCTCCCTAGCGTCCGGGGCATGACGACCTCCCCGGCCAGCGCCGCCAGCACGCTCACCGCGACCTTCCACGTCAGCCCGTACAAGACCGTGCGCGACCCCCTGCCCAGCTGGGACCGGGCGCAGCCGGCCACCTGGCCCGCCACGACCTGCACCCTGGTCAGCGGCGAGCGCGAGGCGGTCCTCGTCGACGGCCTCGTCACCGAGGCGGAGTCGCTCGCGCTGACCGACTGGATCGTGGGCAGCGGCAAGCGGCTCACGCGCGTCTACGTGACCCACGGGCACGGGGACCACTTCCTGGGGCTGGGCGGCACCCTGGCCGCTTTCCCCGGCGCGGACCTCGTCTGCCTGCCGCAGGTCGCCCCCGAGGCCGCGGCCCAGGCCTCGGCGGGCGGCCGGGCGGTGTGGGAGGGCATCTTCCCCGGGCAGCTGCCGGCCGAGCTCGTCGCGCCGGGACCCTTCGACGGGGAGCTGGAGGTCGAGGGCCGCCCGCTGCACGTCGTGGACGTCGGGCGCAGCGACACCACCCCCACGACCGTCGTGCACGTGCCCGACGCCGACCTCGTCCTCAGCGGGGACGTCGCCTACGACGGCATCCACCCGTACCTGGCCGCCGCCGACGCGGCCGGGCGCCGCGAGTGGCTCGCGGCCCTCGACGCCGTCGAGCGGCTCGGCGCCCGGCGGGTCGTGACGGGGCACCGCGACCCGGGCGCCCCCGACGAGGACGCGGCCCGCGTCCTGGACCAGACGCGCCGGTACCTCGTCGACTACGACGAGGCGGTGGCCGCCAGCGACAGCGCCGCGGAGCTCATCGCCCGGGTGACGGCCCGGTACGGCCACCTCGGCAACCCGTACACCCTGCACCTGTCGGCCGCCGGGGCGTTCCCTGCCGCGTCGGGGGCCTGACCGGGGTGCCCGGCGTCAGAACCCGGTGTGGCGCTCCAGCCACGGCACCAGGGCGCCGAGCCACGCCGCCTCGGCGGCGTTGAGCGGGCGCACCGACTCGTACCCCTGCCGCAGGGCGTCGCGGGCGGCCGGGGGCGTCGGACCCCAGTCGGTGAACCGCGTCGCGAGGAACACGCTGGCCTGGGCGAGGTCGTGCACGCGGTGCTCGACGCGGACCTCGTCGAAGTCCAGGATCCCCACGACGCGGGAGTCCCGGGTCAGCAGGTTCGCGGCGCGGTAGTCGCGGTGCACGAGCTGGGGGACGTCGTCGAGGTCCGGCAGGCCCGCCACGAGGTCCGCGCCGCCGGAGGCCGCCACGCGCTCGCGCAGGTCGCTCGCAGCGGTGGCGCGGCCGGCGAGCGCGGTGTGCAGCCGGGCCAGCCAGGCGCCCGCGTCGCGCACGGCGGCGAGGTCGCCCACGTCGAGCCAGTCGCCGTCGAGCTCGGGCAGGACCGCCGCGGACAGCGGGCCGAGCGGGCCGTCGAGCACGACGCGGACGCGACCGCCCGTGTCGGGGAGCGGGTCGGCGACGGGGAGCCCGAGACCGGCCAGGGCCCGCAGCAGCCGGGTCGAGGTGTCGAGACGGGCGAACCGGTCCGGGTCGCGGCAGAGCTTGACGACCGTTCCCGGTGCGGCCCAGGCGATGAGGTTCTGGTCGCTGAGCACGACGCGCGGGACCGCCTCGACGTCCAGGCCCCAGGTCCCGCGCAGGACACCGGTGATCCACGCGCCGACGTCGTCGAGGCCGGTGAAGCCGAAGCGCTCGCGCAGCGCGGTCGCGGCGTCGACGGGCTCCCACAGCATCGACACCCCGGGCGGCAGCACGGGGCCGAGCGTACGGACCGCGCACCGGGCTCGCGGGGCACGTCGACCCGCGCGGGTGCCGACCGGCGCACGGGCCGGTAGGAAAGGCGTCGTGCGCATCGACCTCACCGGGAAGACCGTCCTCGTCACGGGCTCCAGCTCCGGCATCGGCCTGGCCATCGCGCAGGGCCTGGCCGGCTGCGGTGCCGCCGTCGTCCTCACCGGCCGCGACCCCGGCCGGCTGGAGGCGGCGGCCGCGACGATCGACGGCGACGTGCGGACCGTGGCGGGCGACGTCACGAGCGTGTCGGGCCACTCCGACCTCGTCGCCGCCGTCCCCGAGGTCGACGTCCTGGTGAACAACCTCGGGATCTTCGGGGCCGCCGACCCGCTGGAGATCAGCGACGACGAGTGGCGCCGGTACTTCGACACCAACGTCCTCACCGCGGTGCGCCTCACCCGCCACTACCTGCCCGCCATGACGGCGAAGGGGTGGGGGCGCGTGCTCTACACCTCCAGCGACTCCGCCGTCGTGACGCCCGCGGAGATGATCCACTACGGCGTCTCGAAGACGGCGCTGCTCGGGGTCCACCGGGGTTTCGCGAAGGCGGCCGCCGGGACGGGCGTCACGGTGAACTCCGTCCTCGCGGGACCCACCCACACCGAGGGCGTCGAGGAGTTCGCGCGCGAGCTCGTGGGCGACGGGCCGTGGGAGGAGAAGCAGCGCGAGTTCATGACGCGGTTCCGGCCGCAGTCGCTGCTGCAGCGGCTCATCGAACCCGAGGAGATCGCGAACATGGTCTGCTACCTGGCTTCGCCGCTGGCGTCGGCGACGACGGGGGCCGCGGTGCGCGTCGACGGCGGGTACGTGGACGCGATCCTGCCCTGAAACCCCGTCGCGGCCAGGGGACTCAGAGGGTCAGGGCGAGTTCGCGCGCAGCGGCCTGCGCGGCTTCCAGTTCGGCGTCGGCGCGCTCCTTGAGGTCCGCCAGGTCCGGCAGCCGGTCGGCGAGGGTCGCGCTGGTCTGCACGACGTGCACCTGCATGCCGAGCGAGTTCCCGAGGATGATCTGCAGCACCGGGACGCCGTGGTCCCAGCTCTCGGTCGGGGTGCCTGCGTCGTAGGTCGCCCCGCGGGCGCTGACGACGACGGCGGGCCGCCCCTTCAGCGGCTGCGACCCCTCACCGGCCAGGGCGCCGGGGATGTGGACGTGGTCCAGCCACACCTTCAGCGTCGAGGGGACCGTGTAGTTGTACAGCGGCGCGCCGACGACGAGGACGTCCGCGGCGAGGAGTTCGGCGTGGATCTGCTCCGTGAGCGCGTCCTGGTCGGCGGGCACCTGCGCGTCCGGGCGGCGGTCCGCGGCCGGCCAGTGCTGCTCGTTCGTCGCGAAGTGCGGCAACGGGTCGCGGTGCAGGTCGCGGTGGGTGACGGTGAAGTCGTCCCCGCGGCTCCTCCAGGCCTCGGCGAAGGCGGCCGTGACGGCCCGCGACCGCGACGTCGTGAGGTCGGCGGAGGAGTCCAGGTGCAACAGGTGCGGCATGCGCGCAGGCTACCCGCCGGTCCGGTCCCTACCCCTGGACGGTCGGCAGCACCACGAGTTCGGCGACGTTCACCCGCGCCGGTAGCGCCGCCGCCCACGCCACGGCCTCGGCGACGTCGGAGGCGGGGATCGCGGGGACGGCCTCGCGGAACCCGGCCAGCCGTTCGCGGGCCTCGGCGTCGAGCATCCCGCTGCCGAGGTCGCTGGCCGTCATGCCCGGTTCGAGGGTGCGGACCCGCACCCCGCGCGGGCCGAGTTCGACGCGCAGGCCCCTGCCCAGCGCGGCGACGGCGGCCTTGGTCGCCGAGTAGGTCGCGTACCCGGGCCAGAAGTTCGTCGAGGCGACCGAGCCGATGAGCACGAGGTCGGCGGGTCCGTCGGCGGCGAGCAGGTCGTCGACGAAGGCGTGCGCGGTGTCGATCAGCCCGGTGACGTTCGTGGCGACCATCGCGGACAGTTCCCGGTGCTGGGCCGTCGCGAACGGCGCCCCGAGCATGACGCCCGCGTTGGCCACGACGAGGTCGGGGCGGCCCAGCCCGGCCCGGACCCGGGCGGCGGCGTCGGCGAGGTGCTCCGGTCCGGCGGTCACGTCGGCGACGACGGCGAGACCGCCGATCTCGGCGGCGACGCGGTCGAGCTCGGCCGCGCGCCGGCCCAGGACGGCGACGCGGGCGCCGGCGGCGGCCAGGCGGCGGGCGGTGGCCTCTCCGATGCCCCCGGAGGCTCCGGTGACGACGGCGGTGCGGTGGGTCAGGTCGGTGGTCTGGTCGGTGGTCTGGTCGGTGGTCATGCCCCGAGGTTCGGCCCGCCGCCGGTGCCGTTCCAGACCGTGCGGACAGGGGTAGCGGCGGGGTCACCCCTCGCACCGCGGAACCGTCCTACCGTGGGGGCGTGAGTGAGAACCTGCTGGGCGAGTTCCTCCGGGCCCGGCGCGAACTCGTCCGGCCCGTCGAGGCGGGTCTGCCCGACGGCCCGCGCCGTCGGGTCCCCGGGCTGCGCCGCGAGGAGGTCGCGATGCTCGCGGGCGTCAGCGCCGAGTACTACGTCCGCCTCGAACGCGGCCGGGACCGCCACCCGTCCCCACCGGTGCTCGACGCGCTGGCGCGGGTGCTGGGGCTGGACGCGGAGTCGCGCGACTACCTGGCCTCCCTCGCCGGGAACGCGTTGCCCGCGCGCGGCGCCGGGCCCGAGGTGTGCAGCCCGGCCATCGTCGCGTTCGTCGAGCGCGCCCCGGCCCCGGCCTTCGTCGTGGGCCGGTTCATGGACGTCCTGGCCGCGAACGGGGCCGCCCACCGGCTGCACGGGGGCATGCCCGCCAACGTGCTGCGGCACCTGTTCCTCGACCCCGGTTCCCGTGCCCTCTACCCGGACTGGGCCGAGCTGGCGGCCGAGGCCGTCGGGTCCACCCGGGGGGCGGCCGTGCGGTACCTCGACGATCCCCGGCTGACCCGGCTCGTGGGGGAGCTGTCGCTCAAGAGCGCCGAGTTCGCCCGGCTGTGGGCCCGGCACGGCGTCCGGTCGAAGTCCGCGGGGACCAAGCGCATCGCCGTCCCGCTCGCGGACGGGGGCCGGGAGACGGTGACCGTGGGGTGGGAGGCGCTGGAGGTCGCCAGCGCGCCGGGGCAGGTCGTCGTGACGTACCACGCCGCGGCGGGCAGCCGGTCCGAGCGCGTCCTGGCCGCGCTCTCCCGCTGAGGGTCAGGCGATCTCGGCGACGGCCGGCCGGGCGGCCTCGGGACGGTCCGCCGGCCGGCGCCACCGCGCGACGATCCGGCAGACGAGGTAGATCGTGAACGACACCGTCGTCACGTAGGGGCTGATCGGCACCGAGGACCCCAGGGCCAGCAGCATCCCGCCGACCATCGCCGTCAACGCGAAACCCACCGACAGCAGCGGCACCGTGAACGGCGAGGAACTCACCCGGGTCGCGGCGGCGGCGGGGGTCACGAGCAGCGCCAGCACGAGCAGGGCGCCGACGATCTGCACGCTCATCGCCACGGCCAGGCCGAGCACGAGCATGAACACCGGCGACAGCAGGCGCACGGGGACCCCGCGCGCGGCGGCGACGTCGGCGTCGAGGGAGGCGAACAGCAGGGGCCGCCACACCACGAGCAGGGCCACGAGCACGACCGCCGAGATCACCGCCAGGGAGACGAGCTGCGGGTTGTCGACGGCGACGATCTGGCCCGTCAGCAACCCGAACTTGTTCGCCGCCCGGCCCTGGTACAGGGCCAGGAACAGCACGCCGAGCCCCAGCCCGAACGGCATGAGGACCCCGATGGCGGAGTTGTGCTCGCGGGCCCGGTTGCCGAGGACCCCGAACAGCACGGCCGCCAGGACGGACCCCACGAGCGAGCCCGCGACGACGTTCACGCCGATCAGCAGCGCGAACGCGGCACCGGCGAAGCTGAGCTCGGCGATGCCGTGGACGGCGAACGGCAGGTCGCGCGCGACGACGAAGACTCCGACGAGCCCGCCGATGAGCCCGAGCAGCGCGCCCGCCCACAGCGAGTTGTGCACGAGGGCGAGGAGTTCGGAGTAGTCGGAGAAGTCGAAGACCTTCTCCCAGGCGATGGTGCTCACGGTGCTGCTTCCTCGTGCTGGTGCGCGTGCGGGTGGTCGCTGGGGGCGGCGCCGCCGGCGACGAGCAGCCGCCCACCGGAGCGGACGACCTCGACGGGCGAGCCGTACAGGTCGCTGAGCGTGCGGGAGTTCATGACCTCCTCGGGGGTGCCGACGCGGAACCGCCCCCCGGCGAGGTAGAGGACCCGGTCGGCGTAGGGCAGGACGGGGTTCACGTCGTGGGTCACGAAGACCACGGCCGCGCCCGTGCGCAGGCGCGACTCGTGGAACAGGGCGCTGACGGCGGCGGCGTGGTTCAGGTCCAGGGACAGCAGGGGCTCGTCGGCGAGCAGCAGGGCGGGGTCGCCGACGATGCTCTGCGCGACGCGCAGCCGCTGCTGCTCGCCGCCGGACAGCCGCCCGACGGGGGCGTCGGCGTAGCTCGTGGCGCCGACGGCGGCCAGGACCCGGTCGACCGCCGCGCGCGCCCGGCGGGAGGGCAGCAGCGGACCCCAGCGGTGCCCGTCGAGGCCGAGGCGGACGAAGTCGCGGGCCCGCAGCGGGGTGTCGGGGTCGAGCCCCTTCTGCTGGGGGACGTACCCGACGTGCCGGTTCCCGCGCCGGACCCCCCGGCCGGCGACCTCGACCGTGCCGCGCTCGAGGGGCTGCTGGCCGAGGACGACCTTGAGCAGGCTGGACTTGCCGGCCCCGTTGGCGCCGAGGACCGCGACGAACTCGCCGGGCGCGACGTCGAGGTCGAGGCCGGACCACAACCGGCGCTCGCCGTAGGCCAGGGACGCGCCCGCCAGCCGCAGGGCGGGAGCGGGGCTCATCCCTTCAGCGCCGCCGCGATCGCGTCGACGTTCTCGGTCATCCACGTCGTGTAGTCCTTGCCCTCGGGGAGCGTCTCGGTCACCGGCACCACGGCGACGGAGTTCTCCTTCGCGGCGGCCAGGACCTTCTCGGTCTGGGCGCCCGTGGTCTGCTCGTTGTACACCAGGGCGCGCACCTGGTGGCCGGTGAACAGGGCCAGGGTCTCCTGCAGGACGTCGACGGGGACGTCGGTCTCCTCCTCGATCGCCTCGGAGAACTTCTCCGGCGTCCGGTTCGTCGCGCCGAGCGCGTCGAGCAGGTAGCCGGGGACGGGTTCGGTGATGGCGACGGCCTTGCCCTCGGTCTCGGCCCTGTCGGCGGCGATCTTCGCCTCGAGGGTGTCCAGGCCGGCCTCGAAGGTCTTCAGGTTGGCCTCGAACGTCGCCGCGTCGTCGGGGGCGGCCTTCGCGAGCGCGCCCTCGATCGCCTGCGCGACGGTGCGGACGGTCTCGACGTCGTACCAGACGTGCTCGTTGAGCTCCCCGCCCGCGGCGGCGGTCTTGCCGGACAGCTCGACGGCGTTCAGGACGGTCGCCCCCGACCCGGCCGACTTCAGCATGGTGTCGACGAAGTCGTCGTAGCCGCCGCCGTTCTCGACGACGACGCTGGCCTTGGACAGCTCCAGCTGCGTGCGGGTGTTCGCCTCGTAGCTGTGCGGGTCGGCGCTGGGGTCGCTGATGATCGAGGTGACGCTCGCCCGGTCGCCGGCGACGGCCTGGGCGATGGAGCCGTAGACGTTGGTGGAGGTGACGACGCTCAGGGTGCTGCCGCCGTTCGCCGCGGGGGAGGAGGCCGCGCTGCCGCCGTCGCCGCAGGCGCCGAGCGCGAGGGAGGCCGTGAGGGCGGCGACGAGGGCGAGGGACGAACGACGCGAGAGCATGCGACGGCTTCCTGACGATGGGAACGATTCCCAACAACTGTACGCCCGTCGTGGGCGCCCGCCCGCACCCGGCCCCGCCGAACGCCTCAGACGGCGGACAGCGTGCCCCGCAGGACGCTGTCGGAGGAGTGCCCCGGGTTCCCGTCCAGCGGTTCGCGCGAGACGTCGACGACGTCGAAGCGCCCCAGGTCCACGTCCCCGGGCAGCGCGAGCGTCACGTCGTCGCCGGCCAGCGCCCCCAGCGAGACCAGGCCGCCGTCGGCGTCCAGCAGCCACACCTCCAGGTAGCCCTCGCGCGGGGACGGCACGTCGTGCAGGGCCAGGTGGAGGTGCACCGCGCCGTCCTCGTCGGTCACCTGCGCGGTGCCCCCCGCCCCGGCGTCCCCCGCGGTCAGCGGGCGCAGCGTCGTCGCGGAGACCACCGTGGGCCGCACCGCCTGCGGCGCCGGGTCCGGCGCGTCCGCCCACCGGGTCCCGGCCACCCCGGCGACCAGGCCCAGCACCGCGGCGGCCGCCAGCGGCCAGCGCCGCAGCAGCCGGGTCCCCCGCACGCCGCGCTCCCGGCGGCCGCGCCGCGCGGCCAGGTCCACGGGGGCGGGCGCGGGCCGGAGGTCGGGGGCGGGGTCCGGGGCGGGGACGGTCGTAAGGGGGGTGACCGTGGCACCGGTGAACCCCACCTCGGCCGCGATGCGCGCCCACGTGTCCTCGGACGGCTCGCCGGGGGTGACGTCGTCGGCGGCGCGCGCCGCGGCCAGCCGGGCCCAGCCGGCCACCTCCTGCCCGCAGCGGGCGCACCCCGCGAGGTGCTCCTCGGCCGCGGGGGGCAGGGGGTCGCCCAGCGCGGCCAGCAGCGCCTCGTCCTCGTCCAGGTGAGCGGTGGGCTGCCCTGCGGCGGTGCGCTCAGTCACGGGCACCGTCCTCCTCCAGGCGTGTGCGCAGCCGGCGCAGGGACCGTCGCAGGTGGCTCTTCACCGTACCGAGCGGCAGGCCCGTGGCGGCGGCGACCTGCTCGTGCGTCAGGTCGGCGAAGAACGCCAGCCGCACGACCGTGCGCTGGGGCTCGCCGAGGTCGTCGACCTCCGCGAGCAGCACGACGCGGTCCGCGACGGCGTCCTGCGGGCCGGGGTCCGGGGGGGCCGACAGCAGCACCGCACCGTCCCCGCCCGGGGGCAGCGGCTCGGTCCCGGTGAGGACCTCGTCGGCCCGGTACCGCTGGGCCAGCGCGTCGGCGACGCGGTGCCGGGTGATGCCGACCAGCCAGGCCGCGAACGACGACCGCTGCGGGTCGAACGTCTCCCGCGAGCGCCAGGCGGAGACGAAGACGGCCTGCACCACGTCCTGCGCGTCCTGCTCCCCGAGGCGGCGGCGGGCCAGTCCGTGGACGAGGGGACCGAAGCGCTGGTAGGCCTCGCGCAGCCCGCGCTCGTCGCCGGCGCGCACGGCGCGCCCGACGCTCGCGTCGTCCCAGGAGGCCGGTTCGGCCCCACCGGGCGACCGTCCGGCCCCGGCCGGGGACTGGGGCCCTGGGGTCACGGCACCACGGTAGGGCGTGGTCCCCGGACCGCCACCGGAGCGGGACGGGGAAACCCCGCGCCGGTTCGCGGGTCTGCTCGATCCTCTGCGCCGCAACGGGAGGGGGTTTCCGTCACGGGAGAACCCCACCGGGGCCGGGACGCCGGAACCCGGAACCGGAACCTCCACCGGAACCCTCACCGGAACCCCCACGAGGACCCGCCGCCGAACTCACCCGGCGGTCACGACGACGTTCTGCTCGTACCGTCCGCTCGCCCGGTCGAACGGCCCCCCGCACGTGATGACGACCAGCCGCGCCGGTCCCTGCCGGGCGAACACCTCGGCCGTCGGCAGTTCCTCCTTGGCGACCGCCACGCGCGCCGTGACGTGGAACTCCCGGACCGCGCCGTCGGCGCCGGTGACCCGCACGAGCGCGCCCGGTTCGACCGAGGCCAGGTCCAGCAGGGCCCCGGCCCCGGCCCGGCGGGTGTCGACGTGCCCGGCCAGCACGGCGTTGCCCTCCTGCCCCGGCACCGGTCCCCAGCGGTACCAGCCGACCCGGCGCGGGTCCTCGGGCAGCTCCATCGCCCCGTCGTCGCGCACGCCCACCGCGACCACCTCGGCGTCGACCCCCAGGGAGGGGACCTCCAGGCGCACCGGGGCGGGCGGCCGCGGCGCGACGGTCGGGGTGGCGAGCGTCCGCCCGATCACCGGAGCGGCGGCGACCGGACCGGCCGCAGCGGTCGGGGTCCGGGTCGGGGGCGCGGGCGCGGGGGCCGCGACCGGGAGCTGCCCGAACCCGGGGGCGGGCCGCGCGGTCCACCACCCGACGCTCAGGCAGGTCCCGGTCACGGCCAGGGCCGCGGCGAGCAGGTTCCAGCGGTGCGCGGTGCGCTCAGGCCGCCGCACGCGAACGCCGGGCCATCAGCGTGCTGGCCCCGGCCCCGACGAGGGCCAGCCCCCCGGCGGCGGCGACCCACGGCGCCCAGCCGGCCCCGGCGCCCCCGCCGTCGCCGGCGGGCACGCCCGTCGGGGACTGCCCGCCCCCGCGCACGACCTGGGTGGCCAGGGCGAGGTTCGCGTCCTCGGCCGAACCCCAGGCGTAGACGATCGTCTCGGCCCCCTCGGCCAGGTCCACGTCCGCCGGCCCGATCGCCACCTGGGCGGTCCCGGCCAGCACCACGTCGGCGCTCACCGTCCCGGCCGGGACGGTCGTGCTCGCCTCGTTCGGGTTCGTCAGCCCGCTCAGCACGGGCGTGCCGCCGGCGCGCACGTCGACGGCGGGGGCGGCGGCCACGTGGCGCACCGTCAGCTCGGCCTGCCCGGCGGCCAGGTCGTCGGGGCTGTTGACGAACGGGGTCAGCGTCGGGGTGCCGTTGGCGTCCAGGTGCGCCACCACGGTCACGTTCGCCCCCGCGGGGACCTCGACGTCGTTCGCCGAGATCGCCGGCTGCGTGGTGGCCGGGTCCGACCCGGCGGGGTAGACGGCCAGGTCGTAGCTGCCGGCGGGCAGCTGCTGCGGGTCGGTGAGCGTGCCGGGGGTGAAACCGGGCAGCAGGGGTGAGCCGTTGGCCCACACGTCGACCGTCAGGCCGGGGACGGCGTGCAGGACCGAGACGGTGGCCCGGCCCTGCGTGGCGGCGCCCGCGGGGGCGGCCGTGGCGACCAGGGCGAGCGGGACCGCCAGCGCGAGCGCGGGAGCGGCGACGAGGGCGGCGGTGCTGCGGGTGGTGCGCATCGTTCTCTCCTCCGGGTCCGCGGGCCGCCTCGCGCGGCCCGTCACCCCCCTCTTCCGGCCGGTGGCCGTCCCCGGATGCACCGGGCGCGACGTTTCTCCGGACGTTCTCCCGCCACCGGGTCAAGACCGGTCCCCGGGGTGCCGATGCGCAGAGCTGGGGACCCGCCGAAACCCGCGCCGGCCGCCCACCGACCGTTCGACGAGGAGAGCCATGTCCGCCGGCGCCACGCAGACCCCCCGCCCCCGTCGGCCCCTGGCCGACCGCTCCGTCACCACCAAGATCACCGCTGCTGTGGTCGCCGCCTCCGCCGTCGCGGTCGGCGTCGGGGTCGTCGGGGTCGTCGGCATGCAGCGCGCCAACGCCGAGGTCCGGCAGATCAGCGCCCACCACGTCGCGGGCATGCAGGACATCGCCACGGCCCGCGGTGCGATCGCCGCGCAGTACCGCGCCGAGTTCCTGGCCCTCATCCCCAACCCCGACGTCCCCGCGTCCGTGCAGCAGGCCCACGCCGCCGACGCCGACCTGGCCGCCGCCCTCGACAGCTACGCCCGGCGGGCCCCCGGCGCCGAGGCGCTCGCCGCCACCGAGGCGCTGCGCAGCTCCTACACCGACTACGCCGCGCTGCGCGACGTCCTGGTCCTGCACCAGGCCCCGCCCGCCGGGTTCGAGATGCCCGCGAACGACCAGATCGGCGCCCGCTTCGGCGCCGCCGAGGACGGCTTCAACAAGGCCGTTGCCACCCTGCAGGAGGTCGAGACCAGCCAGGCCGCGGCCCGGCAGGCCCACGCCGAGGCCGTCGTCGCCCGCGCCCGCACGATCGTCGTCACCGTCCTCGTCGGTGGTCTCCTGCTGGCCGGGGGCATCGCCGTCGCCGTCCTGCGGCTGATCCGCCGCCAGCTGAGCACCGTCTCCGCCGCCCTCGACGCCGTCGCCGCCGGTGACCTGACGGTCGCGGCCGAGGTCCACGCCACCGACGAGCTGGGCGCCATGGCCGAGGCCACCAACCGCGCCCGCGCCGGCATCAGCTCCCTCGTGGGCCGCATGTCGGCCTCCGCCGCGGGCCTGGCCGCCTCCTCCCAGCAGCTCACCGCGGTCGCCGGGGAGCTGTCCGCCGGGGCGCAGGACTCCGCCGCTCAGGCCCAGGTCGTCTCCGCGGCCACCGAGGAGATCAGCGCCAACATCGGCACCGTGGCCGCGGCCGGGGACCAGATGACCTCGGCGATCCGCGAGATCGCCGCCGCCACCGCCGAGGCGTCCTCGACGGCGAGCACGGCTGTCATGTCCGCCGACGAGGCCAGCGCGACGATCCAGCGGCTGGGGACCTCCTCGCGCGAGATCGGCGACGTGGTCAAGCTCATCACCTCCATCGCCGAGCAGACCAACCTGCTCGCGCTGAACGCCACCATCGAGGCCGCCCGCGCCGGCGAGATGGGCAAGGGGTTCGCCGTCGTGGCCGGGGAGGTCAAGGAACTGGCCCAGCAGACCGCGCGGGCCACCGAGGAGATCGTCGGGCGGGTCGGGGCGACCCAGACCGACGCCGAGGCCGCCACCGTCGCCATCGGTCAGATCGCCGAGGTCATCGCCCGCATCGACGGCCTGCAGGCCACCATCGCCGCCGCCGTGGAGGAGCAGTCCGCCACGACCAGCGAGATGGTCCGCAACGTCACCGAGGTGTCCACCGGGTCGCAGGAGATCGCCGCGAACATCTCCGGCATCGCCGCCTCGGCGGGCCGCACGACCGGCAGCGCCGACGCCACCGCGGCCACCGCGGCCGAGGTGTCCCAGGCCGCCGCCGACCTCAACGCGCTGGTCGCGAGCTTCCGGATCTGAGCACCGGGCCGGGCGTGCGCGCCCGGCCCGGTGATCCCGGACGTGCAGGATCGCTGGACGTCCACCCTCCCTGCACGGCCCGGGCGCACCGGGTGCGTGGCGTCGCCCTCAGACCCGCGCCGGCGACTCCTCCACGGCCGGCAGTTCCTCCGGGACGCGGGTGATGCAGGCGATGAGCAGCGGCACCGCGAGCATCGCCCCGACCGCCGGGATCGCCGCGCCGGAGTCGTTGACCGCGAACCCGATGACCAGCAGCACGAGCAGGCACGCCAGCCCCGGCTTCAGGACGGGGAACGCGGCGTAGGCGCGTTCGAGGACCGAGACCCCCAGCACCTTCGGGCGGGCCAGGACGAACGCGATGAACACGGCCGCCACGGCCAGGACCAGCGACAGCAGCCAGTTGCCGTAGAGGATCCGCAGGTTCTGCGCCCCCTTGCGCTCGACGATCTGCCACGCCCCGCCGTCGATCAGGGTCTGGACGAACCGTCCCAGGTGCGTCTGGTCGTCGGTGGGGCGCAGCCAGTCCGCGAACGAGATCGCGGCCAGCACGAGCACCGTCGCGCCCAGGAGGACGACGACGCGCCGCCACGTGATCCGCACCCCCGCCACGACGAGGGCCAGGAACCCGAAGGCCGGCAGGATCGCCGGCGGGCCGCCGAAGTCCGAGCCCAGCACGCCGTCGACGTACGTGGCCAGCAGCCCGGCGGCCGCGACGAACACCACGGCCGGCGTGCGGCGGCCCGTGCGGACCAGCCAGTCCGCGACGGCGATCGTGAACAGCAGCGACCCCGTCGCGAACAGCGCGAACTGCTGGTTGCCCAGCCCGTAGAACCGGCCCGCCACCACGGGCTGCAACCCGTTGAGGCTGGAGGTGATGAGCCGCGAGCCCGTCGCGCAGTCGACCGCCAGCACGGCCGCCGTCACGAACCCGACGAACCCCAGCGGCCCGAGCGGGTGCCGGCGCCACGGGCCCAGCAGCGCCAGCGCCGTGATGACGGCGACGTACAGCCCCACCGCCCCGGTGACGGCCAGCAGGTGCGAGCCCGTCGAGTCCCCGGCCCGCCACCACGGGATCGTGTTCGCCAGGAACGTCGAGGCGCACACCGCGCCGAAGACGACCGCGAGCGCCCGCAACCACGCCAGGACCCGGCGGCGCCCGGTCTGCCCGCCCCACGCCTTGCGCAGCGCGATCGTCGCGACCGCGTACAGGACGATCTGCGAGGCCCCCCACACCGTGAAGAACGGCCCGACGAGCGGCTGGACGGCCTGCGCGGCGGCGTCGAGGTCGCGGACCTTCTCCTCGCGCGCCGCGGCGCTCGTGCCCGCGTCCGTCGAGGTCACCGGCGCCCCCACCAGGCCCGCCGTCCCGTGGTCGCTGCCCAGGGCCAGCGCCAGGACCGTCGGGGTCAGGTCGGTGGTCTGCACGATCGCCGTCTGGCGCGTCGAGCGGGACCCGAGGAACCCGTCGTAGGTGCCCGACCCCGGCTGCGGGCCCGTCGCCGCCCCGAACTGCAGGTGGGCGGTCTTGCCCGCGTCGGCCAGCGAGACGGCGAGCAGGGTCGTGGCGTCGGCTCCGGTGGAGGCGGCGATCGCCCGCTGGACGGCGGCGAGGTCCGCGTCGACGGCGACGACCTGCTCGGCGCGCGAGGCGGCCGGGGCGTTCTCCTGCGACGGCAGGTCCGCGGGGTCGCGCACGACGCCGGCGTCGACGACGACGACCTGCGTGCCGGACTCCAGCGCGTCCTGGACGTAGCCGCCGACCGCGTCGGGGGTGTTCGCCGGGACGTAGCGCGGGACGGTCCCCGCCGTGTCCGCCAGGGCGATCGCCGCGCCCTGGTTGACGGCCAGCGTGCGGGTGCCGGCGGCGGCCAGGGCCGCCCCGAGGGTGCCCGGGACGGCGCTGAAGGTGTCGCCGTCCGCGATGCGCCGGTACTCCTGCATCTGCACCGACGTCGGGCCGCCGGTGGCGTCGGCCGTCACGACGGGCGTCGGGACGGGCGCGCACGCGGCGCTCGCGTGCTGCGCGGACGTGCCGTCGAAGTCGGTGGCGCGCCGGCCGGCGGACAGGGCCAGCCAGCCGTCGGCGGGGCAGGCCGCGGTGAAGACGCTGCGGACCGCGACGGTCCCGACGGCTCCCGACGTCATCGAGGCGAGCGCCGGGGTGGCCTCGGCGGAGACGTCGCTCCAGCGGACCCCGCTGAACCCGACGACGACGAGGGGGGCGCGCCGGTCCGGAGCCGCCCCCGCGGGCGCCGCGCCCACCGTGACGAACACCCCCACGAGGGCGCAGAGCACACCCAGGGCCCCGAGGAAGCGCTTGCTCAGGGCGGAAGGTGTGCTTCGCGCGGGGGACGGGGGCACGGTCGGGTGGGGCACCGTCACAGGCTAGGGGCGCGGGTGGTCGGGACCCGTGTGCCGCTGGGGGAGGATCGGGGGGTGCTGAGCCAGGGGACCACCCGGACCGGTGCGTGGCGGTGGCTGGGGGTCCTGGTGCTCCTGGTCGCGGTCGCGCCCATCGTCCACCGCTACCTCGTCGCCTACCCCGACGACCAGTGGCAGGTGGACCTGGAGGTGTACCGGGAGGCGGGGCGCTCGCTGCTGCTGGGCCGGCCGGTGTACCAGTTCGAGACCGAGGTCCCGCAGCTGCTGCCCTTCACGTACCCGACGTTCTCGGCGGTCCTGTCGATCCCGCTGGCGCTGCTGCCGTGGACGGTGGCGGGCTGGGTGTGGACGGCGTTCCAGCTCCTCCTGCTGTGGGTGATCGTGGGCCTGGCGTTCGCTCCGCTGCTGGCCCGCGCGGGCCGGTTCGCGGGGCTCGCCCAGGGGCTGGTCGCGGCGGCGTGCGTGTGGATCTCGCCGGTGGGGGAGAACATCCGGTTCGGCCAGGTCAACGTGATCCTGGTGACGCTGTGCCTGCTGGACCTGCTGAAGGGCGCGGACGGTCTGCGGGTGGGGCGGTTCACGCTGCGCTGGCCGCGGGGTGCGCTCGTCGGGATCGCGGTGGCGATCAAGCTGACGCCGGGCGTGTTCCTGGTGCACTTCGCGATCACGCGGCAGTGGCGGGAGCTGCGCAACGCGGTGCTGGCGGCGGTGGGGGTCACGGTGGCGACGTTCCTCGTCGCGCCGGAGGGGTCGCTGGAGTTCTGGACGTCGGCGCTGCTGAACTCCGACCGGCTGGGGCCCAACGCGGGGTCGTCGAACCAGTCGTTGCGGGGCTTCGTGCTGCGGTTGTACCTGTCGGACGGGGCGACGACGGCCGTGTGGGGCGTCCTGGCGCTGGTCGCGGCCGTGGCGGGGTACGCGCTGGCGCGCCGGATGCACCGGCAGGGCTCGCTGGTGGGGGAGGTCGCGGCGTGCGGGATGGTCGCGGTGCTGGTCTCGCCGGTGTCGTGGCTGCACCACTACCTGTGGGGTGTCGTCGTGCTGGGCGCGGTGGTCGGGGACGCCCGGGTGCGGGCCCGCGCGGTGGCGGGGATCGTGGGGTTGCTGCTGCTGTGGATCGCGTGGCCGTGGTGGGGCGCGAACCTCCTGGCGTCACGCAGCGTGCCGACGGTGCTGGCCCGGGTGGTGCAGAACGGCGACCTCTGGTGGGCGTGCGCGTCGGTGGTGGTGATGTGGCGCCTGGTGGTGCGACACGCCGATCGGGAATCACGGGTAGTGACGGATCGGTCGCGTAGCGTTTAGGTTTTCTCCCCTGAGGGCAAGAGCGGTCCATGTGACCGCACGTGGCCGCACGTGCACCACGACCGAGGGGGCAATTCAATGAGTGAGACGAGCAGAGGCCTTCGCCCCACGGTCGACGCCTGGGAGTGGCAGCTCACAGGCGCCTGCCGGGAAGCAGACCCCGAGCTGTTCTTCCACCCCGAGCTCGAACGGGGCGCAGCCCGCCAGCACCGCGACGCGGCGGCGCTGGCGATCTGCGCCGAGTGTCCCGTGCTGCGCCAGTGCCGCCAGCACGTCCTGACGCACCGGGAGAACTACGGGGTCTGGGGCGGGCTGACCGAGGACCAGCGCGACGCCATCTGGAGCGGGCGCACCGACAAGCGCAAGCTGCGCAGAGCCGGGTGAGCACGGCCGGCTGAGCGGGGCGGCCGGACGGCTACTGTGTCCGACCGTGCTGCGCTACGCGTTCTTCGGCCCGGTCGGGACCTTCTCGGAAGCCGCGCTGCGGACCGTCGTCGGCGACGCGCCCGCCGTGCCCGTGACCAGCGTCGACGCCACGATCGAAGCCGTCCGGACCGGGGCGGCCGACGTCGGGTGCGTGCCGATCGAGAACTCCGTCGAGGGCGGCGTCCCCGCCACCCTCGACGGGCTCGCGGTCGGTGACCCGCTCGTCGTCGTCGCCGAGGTCGTCATCCCCGTCAGCTTCGTCCTGGCCGCCCGGCCGGGCGTGGGGCTGGCCGACATCACCCGCGTCAGCACCCACTCGCACGCGTACGCGCAGGTCCGGCGCTGGCTGCACACCAACCTGCCCGGGGCCGCGTACGTCCCGGCGACCTCCACGGCCGCCTCGGCCCAGGCCCTCGCCGACGAGCTCGCCGGCGGGGAGCCGGCCGGGTTCGAGGGCGCCATCTGCGCGCCCTTCGCCGCCCGCACCCACGGCCTCGACGTCCTCGCCGAGGCGATCGAGGACCGCGCCGGCGCGCAGACCCGCTTCGTCCTGCTCTCGCGGCCCGGCGTGGTCCCCGAGCCCACCGGCGACGACAAGACGTCGCTCGTCGTGTTCCTGCGCGAGGAACGCCCCGGTGCGCTCGTCGAGGCGCTCGAGCAGTTCGTCACGCGCGGCATCAACCTGACCCGCATCGAGTCCCGCCCCGCCGGCGACGCCCTCGGCCGGTACTGCTTCTCCATCGACTGCGACGGGCACGTCAGCGACGCCCGCGTCGGGGAGGCCCTCATGGGCCTGCACCGCGTCTGCGAGAAGGTGCGGTTCGTCGGCAGCTACCCCCGCGCCGACGGCGGCCGCACCGTCACCGGCACCGGGCCGACCGAGGACGACTTCGTGGCCGCCCAGGGCTGGCTCGACGGGCTGCGCGCCGGCTCGGCCTCCTGAGACCGCGCCCGCGCGCCCCGGGCGGAGGAGACTGTCCTGCGGCGGCGGGAACGCCCGCCGCCGGACCCCGACCCGAGGAGAGCCCGTGGAACCCGTCGACGACGGCAGCGCCGAGCTGGTGGTGTACGGCGCGGGCTGGTGCCCGGACGTGCGGCGCAGCCGGGCGCTGCTGGAGGCCGAGGGCGTGCCGCACCGCTACGTCGACGTCGAGGCCGACGAGGCCGCCACCGAGCTGGTGCGCCGGCTGCAGGGCGGCGCGCGGCGCATCCCCACCATCGTGTGGCCCGACGGCTCCCACCTGGTCGAACCCAGCGACGAGGAGCTGCGCGCCCGGCTGGGGTAGGACCGTCCTGCGGCCCGGACGGCTGGGTCGCGCGGGGTCGCGACACCGATCACGGGGCGCTGCGACCGCGGGTTGCCGGGACGGAGCGCGGACTGCACCCTGGAGCGGAGTCGAGCCCCCGGCTCTCACCGCGCGGCCGTGTCGAGGACCCGGCTGCCGCTCCTGGTCAGGACCGCCGTGCCTCCCACCGTCCACCTCACCGTGGTGACCGTCGCCGCCTGGACCGAGTGGCAGCGCTACCCGCAGACCCTGCGGCACCGCGTGCGGGCACGGCTCACCGAGCAGGCCGACCGGCGAGGTCTGCACCTGGACGGCGCGCCGAGCCTGCGGGTCGAGGGGGTCGGTGACCAGGTGAGGGTCCGCATCACCGCCACCGCGACCGCCGCTCCTGCGGCCGTGGTCGTGGTGGACGGCGGGGCGACGGTGGTCGGCCTCGGAGACCCCGCCACGCACCTCGCTGCCTGCTTGGAACGGGCCGAGCTGGCCGGACAGCGTGCCGGGCGGCTGAACGCCCGGCTGTGGGTGACGTCCGTCCGCGGCGCAGGTCTGCGCCAGCGCACGCAGCTCTCGCGCCTGCAGTCGACGGCGACCCGGCTGGGCGTGCCGGAGCTGGTCTCCGCTCAGGTCCCTCCCGGTCCACCCCCGGGGACCCGGGGGTGGGGGCGGTGAGCACCGGGGTGCGGGTCCTGCGCCCGGTGGTGCTCAGGAACCGGTGCCGGGTGGGTGGGCCAGTCGGTGTGCCCGGGCCGAGGCCTCACCGGCTCGGGTCCGTTGGCGTTCGGCCATGACGCGCAGCTGCGCTGCGTGCTGCTCGTCGTCCTCGCGCACGGCCAGCTGCTCGTACAGCGTGCTGCAGTGCTCCAGCGTCAGGGCCAGCTGCTCGCACGCCTCGATGGCGGCGGTGGTCACCGCCTGCTCGCGCTCCCGACCCGCTGCCCGGTGGGCGTCCTCCTGCCGGCGCAGCTGCGCCGACCGCTGACGGTCGTCGCCGGAGTGGCCGCGGTCGCCGGCGGAGCCCGCCCGGTCACCACGGGCGTCGTCACGGTCCCGGTCGGCGGCTTCGCGGTCGGCGAACGCCCTGCGCCGGTCGTGCGCGGCTGCGCGCCGGTCGGAGCGGGCCATCTGCCGGTCGGCTCGGGAGGCGGTGGTGTCCTCACCGCGCGCACCGCGGACGTCGTCGGCCTGCGCGCCGGCCGCGTCCCGGTCGTCGGCGGCCGCGTCGCGCTCGAAGGAGGTGAGGTCGCGCTCGGTGGCTGCGGTGTCGCGCCCCTCGGCCTGGTCGTCGCGTTCGGAGGCTGCGGTGTCGCGCTCGGTGGCGGAGGTGTCACGGCCCTCGGCCAACCGGTCGAGACCGGCCAGGGCGCGTCGTCGCGCCCGTGCCAGCTCCGGTCGATCGGCCAGTGCCTGCCAGCGGGCGTCGAACGCCTGCCACTGCTCCTCCAGCAGCCGTCGCTGCTCGGACGCGGTCGGCTCCGGCGAGGACCTCTTCTGCTCCACCCGTCGGTCGTACTGCACCAGCCGGCCTGCGGACCAGCCCGCGACCGGTTCGGCGGGGACGGCGGGCGGACCGCCGTGCTCGGGCACCCGTCGTGATCGGCGGGACGGGCCGTCCTCAGACGTCGAGGTCCCCGCCGTCGAACCCGCCGTCGTCGAAGCCCCCGCCGTCGAAACCACCGTCGGAGTACCCCGCGTCGGAGTACCCGGCGTCCTCGTGGCCCTGCCCCTGGTCCTGCCCCTGGTCCTGCCCCTGGTCGTACCCGGCGTCGTAGCCCTGGTCGTACCCCTGCTCCTGGCCGGCCTCGAAGGCCTGGTCGTCGCCCCAGTGCTCGTTGCCGAAGTCGTCCGGGATCAGCGCGTCGGCGAGGGCCGTGCCGACGAAGGCGCCCGCGACGCTCGTGAGCAGCGTCCCGCCCAGGCCCATCCCCCCTCCGAAGCCTCCTCCGAAGCCCCGGCCGAACCCACCACCGCCGAACCCGCCGCCGTAGCCGGGTCCGTAGCCGGGTCCGGGGCCGGTGAAGACCTGCACGAGCGTCCCGGGCTGCCGGACCTCGGCGCGGGTCGCGGCCCGCGCCAGGCTCCGGGGGTCGTCCGCGCCCCGCTCGGAGGCCGGGACGACGGCGGACAGCTGCTCCAGGACCTGCCGGCGCTGCTCGGGGGTGAGCTTGGCGAAGGCCTCGGCGTGCGCCTCCTCCAGCTGGTCCGGCGGGGCCGTGCGCAGCAGGTAGCGGTACCGCTCGATCGCCGCGCGGTCGGGGTCCTGAGGGGCCGGGCCCCCGCCGCCGGCGCTCGCGGGCGGGGGCGAGGGGGAGCGCGGCGGCTCCGGCCGGGGCTCCTGCTCCGCCCCGTCCCCGCGCCGCCCGAACAGTCGGTCCAGCAGTCCCACGACGTCTCCTCCCGCTCACCACGTGCGCGGGGAACGACACCACGCACCGGGCCGGTGCGCATCCCGTACCCGCCGGGGGCGTGACACTCGGACGGCGCATCTAGAGGTTGACGTGATGGGTCGATCCACTCTGCGTGACCAGCTCTCCCGACCGCGCGCCCGCGCCCGAGCTCGACCGCCGGGTCGTCGTCGCCGCGCACGCCACGGCGTCCGTGGCGGCCGTCGGCATCGCCGGGTGGCCGGGCTGGTCGGGGCTGGACCGCGGGCCGCTGCTGGCCGTCGCGGCCGTCGGGGTGCTCGCGAGCCTGCTGTTCGCCCTCGTGCCCTCGCTGGTCCGCGCGTCCCCGCAGGTCCCCGTCGCCGTCGGCACGCTCCTGACGACCCTGTCCGTGCACTTCGCCGACGGCTCGCCCGCGACGGGCGCGTTCGTCCTGTTCTACGCCGTCGGCGCCACCTGCACCGCCTCCCTGCGCTCGCGCCGGGCGGTCGTCCTGCACACGGCCCTGCCCTTCGCCGGCCTGCCGCTGGCCCTGGCCACCGCCGGGCACGGGCACGAGATCGGGGGCTGGCTGGCCGCGCTGCCCGCCACGACCGTCGTGCCGACGGTCCTGGTGCGCCTGGTCGTGCGCGCGGCCCAGCGCCGGGCCGCGCGCGACGACGTGCTCGACCTGCCCAACCGGCGCGGTCTGCTCGAGCGGTGCGCCGCCGCGCTGCGGGACGTGCCCGAGGACGCGCCGACCGCGTGGACCGTCGCCGTCGTCCACCACGACGACCTGCGCGAACTGCGGCTGGCCCTCGGCGGCCCGGCCGCCGACGTCGTCCTGGCCGAGTCGGCCCGCCGGCTCGCCGAACTGCCCGGCGCGGTCGTGGCGCGGGTGGCACCCGACACCCTCGCCGTCGTCCGCCCCCTGACGACCGGGTCCGCCGGGGACTCCCTGGCCACCGGCCGCCAGGAGGGCATCGCCCTGCGCAGCGTCCTGCTCGAACCCGTCGTGCTCTCCGGGCGCAGCGCCGGGCGCGGGCTGCACGTGCGGCCGGAGACCTCCGTCGGCGTCGCCTGCGTGCCCGACCACGGCCGTGACCTCGAGGAACTGCTCGCCGCCGCCGACGTCGCCCTCCTCGGCGCGCACACGACCCCGACGCGCACCGCCGTGGCGGAGGGGACCGCAGCCCTCGACGTCGACGCCCTGGCCCTGCACACCGAACTGCCCGGGGCCATCGCCGACGGGCAGCTGCGCGTCCACTACCAGCCGCTGGTCACCGCCGGCACCCACCGCGTCGTCGGCGTGGAGGCCCTCGTGCGCTGGCAGCACCCCGAACGGGGTCTGCTGGGTCCCGGGGCGTTCGTCCCGCTCGCCGAGCGCAGCCAGACCATCGTCGGCCTGACCCGCTTCGTGCTGCGCGAGGCCGTCGCCCAGTGCGCCGCCTGGCGCGCCGACGGCCACGACGTCGGCGTCTCGGTGAACCTGTCCGCCGCCGTCCTCGGCGAGCCGACCCTCGTCCAGACCGTCCGCGACGTCCTGGCCGAGCACCGCCTCGAGCGCGGGACCCTGACCCTGGAGGTCACCGAGAGCGCCCTGCTCGACGACCCGTGCGGGGCGGCCGCCGTCCTCGCCGCGCTGCGCGCCGCCGGGGCCCGCGTGTCCCTGGACGACTTCGGCACCGGCTACACGTCGCTGACGATGCTGCGCCAGCTCGAGGCGGACGAGCTGAAGATCGACCGCTCCTTCGTCGCCGCCGCCCCCCACGCACCCACCGACGCCGCCATCGTGCGCGCGCTCGTCGACCTCGCCCACCGGCTGTCCATGGAGGTCGTCGCCGAGGGCGTCGAGGACGCCCGCACCGCCGACCTCGTCCGCGGGCTGGGCGCCGACGTCCTGCAGGGCTTCCACTTCTCGCGGCCGGTGCCGGCCGCGGAGGTCTTCACCGGTGCGCTCGCGAGCGCCCCGCAGGTCCTCGACCTCACCCCGGCGGGCCTGGACGGTCCCGTGCGGGCCCCGCGGCCGGTCGACGAGACCGGGCGCGCCCGGCTCGCCCACGAGGTCCTGGCCACCGCCGACCGCGCCCAGCGGCTGCTGCGCCGCGTCACCGAGCTCGCCGCGACCGTCGCCGGGACGGAGTTCGCCAGCTTCAACGTCGTCACCGAGGACCACGTCCACGTGCTCGCCGCCCACGGGCACGACCTCACGCGGGTGCCGCGCGACGGCACCCCCTGCGCGTGGACGGTCCTGCAGCACGACGTCGTCGAGTACGACTGCGGGACCGACCCGCGGTTCGTGGGCGGGGCGATCGCGCAGAACGGGGTCCGCCACCTCACGGGCGTGCCCGTCCTCGACGCCCACGGCCGCTGCCTCGGGGTCCTGTGCGTCTACGACCGCCGCCCCGTGGCCCTCGACGCCGACCGGCGCGCGCAGCTGCGGACCCTGGCCGGGCTCGTCGCCGACCACCTCGAGGGCGTCGAACCCGCCGGGGTCCTCGACCGGCTCCACGGCCTGCTGCAGGTCATGGCCGACGTCGAGCGCGCCTCCGACGACACCGCCGTCGGCGAGGGCCTGGCCCGCGCCGTCCACGACCTCACGCGCCCCGACTTCAGCGTCCTCGTCCGGCAGGTCTGCCCGCTGGAGGACCGCTGGGACGTCGTCGCCCACTTCGGCCGGGTCGAGCCCGCGGTCGTCGAGGGCGTCCCCTTCCACGCGAGCGGCCGCAGCGCCGTCGCCCGCACCATCGCCAGCCGCCGGCCGGTGTGGGTGCCGGACACCGGCACCAGTTCCGTCGTCGACCCCGGGATCGCCCACCGCTTCGGGGCGCGGGCCGTGCTCACCGTCCCCGTCGTCGACGAGCGCGGCGTCCGCTTCGTCCTGGTCCAGTGCTGGCGGCAGACCCAGCACGACCTCGCCCCCGTGCTGCGCGACGCCGCCGTCGCCGCCGCCGCCCGCGCCGCGCGCGCCCTGGGGGCCGGCGCCGAGCGGGTGCGGGCGTGAGGGAGGGCCTGCGCGCGACCGGACCCGCGGACCGGGCCGGGACCGTCCCCGCGCGCCGGTACGACTTCCTCGTCGCCGCCGCCCTCGTCCTGCTGGCCCCCGGCTACCTGCTGCTGCCCGCCGGGCGCCCCGAGTCCCTGGCCTACACCGCCCTCGTCGTCGCCTGCGCGCTCGTCCTGCTCGCCGTGGTCGCCGCCTCCCCGGCCCGACGGCCCTGGCGGCTCCTCGTGCTGACCCAGCTGCTGTTCACGACCGCCGAGGTCGTGACCGCCCACCTGGACCTGGTCGGGGCCTCGCCCTCGCCCTCCCCGGCGGACGTGTTCTTCCTGGCCGGGCAGGTCGCGCAGTTCCTCGCCGTCCTGCGGCTGCTGCCGGCCCCCCGCGGCGGCCTGCGCCGCGGGTCGATGCTGGACGTCGTCGTGGTGACCGGCAGCGTGGGCATGCTGTTCGTCGTCTACACCGTGCTGCCCGCCCTCGACGGGTCCCGCGAGGAGCTGCTGGCCCGGCTGGTCGCCGCCGCCTACCCCGTGGCCGACATCGCCGTCGTGTTCCTCCTGGTCCGCACGACGGGGTGGCGCAGCGGGCGGCCCGGCGCGTTCTGGTGGCTGACGGCGGGACTGCTGGCCAGCGTCGTCGCCGACGTCACCGTCGCGGTCCTCGTCGCCGCCGGGCAGGCGGAGCAGCCGCGCTGGGCGCGGTTGCTGTGGCTGGTGTTCTACGCCTGCGTCACCGCCGCCGCCTGCAGCCCGTCGGCGCCGCGGCTCGGGCGCCCGCCGGTCGCCGACCGCCCCGGCGCGCCGCTCGTGCGGTTGCCCCTGCTGGGGACCGCCGCCCTCCTGCCGCCGCTGGCCGGCGTCCTCGAGCACCTGGTCCCCGGCGCCGGCGACCACGGCGTCGCCCTCGGGATCGTGACCGTCGTGGTCGTCGCGCTCGTCCTGGTCCGCCTCTGGGACCTGCTGCGCGTCACCCGCAGCCAGGCCGCCCTCGTCGAGCGCCTCGCCGAGACCGACCCGCTCACGGGCCTGCCGAACCGCCGCGCCTGGGACGCCGAGGTCGCCCGCGTCTTCGCCTCCGCCCGCGCCGGGGGCCCGGTCAGCGTCGCCATCGTCGACCTCGACCACTTCAAGGCCTACAACGACACCCGCGGCCACGACGGCGGTGACGACCTGCTCGTCCGGGCCGCCCGGGCCTGGACGCACGCCCTGCCGGGGGTGTTCCTGGCCCGCTGGGGAGGGGAGGAGTTCACCGTGCTGCTGCCCGGCGTCGCCGCGCACACCGCCCTCGGCGTCCTGCGCGCCGTCCACGACAGCGTCCCCGACGGCCAGACCTGCTCGATCGGCGTCGCCACCTGGGACGGCGCCGAGGTGCCGCCGGCCGTCCTGGCCCGCGCCGACGCCGCCCTCTACCGCGCCAAGCGGACCGGCCGCGACCGCACCGTCGTCGACGGCGGGCACCCCCTCGAGCGGGCGGGCTGAGCCCTCAGCGCAGCGGGGGGCAGCGCACCCACAGCGCGGCCGGGTCGACGCTCAGGGTGAGCCGGTGCGCCGTCCCGATCGGGTCCCCGTCCAGCTCCACCTCCTGCGGCTCCGCGCACGAGACCTCGAACCGCTTGCCGTGCAGGTGCTTCACCCGTCGCTGACCGCGCCGGTCGCGGGTCGCGATCGCCCAGGCCACCTCACCCCAGCCGATGCCGCCGCGCGGGGACAGCACCACCGCGTCGAGGTGGCCGTCGTCGATGCGCGCGTCCGGCATCAGCACCAGCTGCTTCGTCAGCTTCCCGCAGTTGCCCACGATCACCGCCCGCGTGCGCACCGCCGTCGGCGCCTGCCCGTCCACCGAGACCTGCACCTTCGCCTGCGGCCCCCACAACGCCCGCGCCCCCGAGACCACGTACGCCCCGTAGCCCAGCCGCTGCTTCAGCCGGTCCTCGACCCCGGCCATCATCGCCGCGTCGAACCCCAGCCCGGCCATGACGAGGAACAGGTGCCGCTCGGGGTCGGTGTCCCGGCCCGAGCGGTCCACCTCCAGCCAGCCCACGTCGACCCGCACGTCCTCCTCGGAGAACACCAGGTCCAGCGCCGCCGCCAGGTCCGTGTGCGGCACGTCCAGGTTGCGCGCCAGCAGGTTCCCCGTGCCCGCCGGCAGCAAGCCCATGGGCGTCGAGGTCCCCGTCAGCCCCTCGGCCACCGAGCGCACCGTCCCGTCGCCCCCCGCCGCCAGCACGATGTCGACGCCCTGCGCGAGCGCCTCCCGCGCCTGCCGCCGCCCGTGCTCGGTCGGCGTCGTCTCGAACCACAGCGGGTCCGCCCAGCCGTGCGAGCGGAACACCGCCGCCACGTAGGCCTGCCGCCGCCGCAGCGCGTGCTCGTCCAGGGCCGAGAACTTCGTCGGGTTCACGACGATCGCCGCCCGCCGCTGCCGCGCCCCGGCCGGGACGTCCGCGACCTGCAGCGTGCGCAGCCGGCGCGTCGTGCGGCGCTCGCGGGCGAGCAGGGTGAACGCGACGACGGCCGCGAGGGCGAGGAAGACGGCGACAGCGCCGGTGTCGAACACGTCGGCGACCGTCATCCGCCCACGCTAGCGGGTGCCCGCCCCCACCACCGCGGTCGAGGAGCCCCTCGCGGTGATCGAGGACCGCCGCACGGCGGGGGGAAGTCACGCGGCCCGGCGGGGGCCGACCCGTTAGTGTCTAGCCGTGATCGACCTGCGACTGCTGAGGGACGAACCGGACGTCGTCCGCGCCAGCCAACGGGCCCGCGGTGAGGACGACGGCGTCGTCGACCGGGTCCTCGACCTCGACGCGCGGCGGCGCAACGCCATCGCGGAGTTCGAGCAGCTGCGCGCCGAGCAGAAGTCCCGCGGCAAGGACGTCGCCGCCGCCAAGGGCGAGGAGAAGCAGAAGCTCCTCGCGGGCGTGAAGCACCTGTCCGAGCGGGTCAAGGCCGCCGAGGCCGAGTCGAACGCGGTCGGGGCCGAGTTCGAGGCCGCCCTGCGCACCATCCCGAACGTCGTCGAGGACGGCGTCCCGCCCGGCGGCGAGGACGACTTCGTCGTGCTCGAGGAGGTCGGCGCCCCGCCGGCGCTGCCCGAGGGCCTGGACGCCTGGCGCGACCACCTCGAACTCGGTGAGCTCCTGGGCGCGATCGACATGGAGCGCGGCGCGAAGGTGTCGGGTTCGCGGTTCTACTTCCTCACCGGTGTGGGCGCGCGGCTGGAGCTGGCGCTGCTGAACCTCGCCGTGAGCCGGGCCGTCGCGAACGGTTTCACCCCGATGATCACCCCGACCCTCGTCAAGCCCGAGGTGATGGCGGGCACCGGTTTCCTGGGGGCCCACGCGGCGGAGGTCTACCACCTCGAGGAGGACGACCTGTACCTCACGGGGACCTCCGAGGTCGCCCTCGCCGGGTACCACGGCGACGAGATCCTCGACCTGTCGAAGGGGCCGAAGCGCTACGCGGGCTGGTCGGCCTGCTACCGCCGCGAGGCCGGTTCCTACGGCAAGGACACCCGCGGGATCATCCGCGTCCACCAGTTCCACAAGGTGGAGATGTTCTCCTACGCCCGTCCGGAGGACGCCGCCGCCGAGCACCAGCGCCTGCTGGGGTTCGAGAAGGAGGTGCTCGCCGCGATCGAGGTCCCGTACCGCGTCATCGACACCGCGGCCGGGGACCTGGGCACCTCGGCGGCCCGCAAGTTCGACTGCGAGGCGTGGATCCCGTCGCAGGGCGCGTACCGGGAACTCAGTTCGACGTCGAACTGCACGACGTTCCAGGCCCGCCGCCTCGGCGTCCGCGAACGCCTCGAGGAGGGGTCGGGCACGCGGCCGGTCGCCACGCTGAACGGCACCCTGGCCACCACCCGGTGGATCGTCGCGATCCTGGAGAACCACCAGCAGGCCGACGGCTCGGTGCGGGTCCCGGCTGCGCTGCAGCCTTTCCTGGGGCTCGACGTGCTCACGCCCGTCGCCGGCTGACAGGCCCCGCGGTGAGCCTGGAGGGGCTGCTCGTCGCCCTGGACGTCGACGGCACCGTCGTCGACCTCGACGAGTCCCTGTCGGACCGGGTCCGGGACGCGGTGCACCGGGTCGCCGGTTCCGGGGCGCACGTCGTCGTCGCGACGGGCCGTTCGCTGCACGGGACGCTGCCGGTGCTGCAGCGCCTCGGGCTGCACGACGGTTTCGCGGTGTGCTCCAACGGGGCGGTCACGGTCCAGCTCGACCCCGCCGAACCCGAGGGGTACCGCGTCGTCTCGCTGCACACGTTCGACCCGTCGGGCGTGGCCGAGCTCCTGCGCGAGAACCTGCCCACCGGGTTGTTCGCCGTCGAGGTCCTGGGCCGGGGGTACAAGCTCACCGCCCCGTTCCCGGACGGTGAGCTCACCGGGGAGATGACCGTCGTGCCGTTCGACGAGCTGTTCGCCGAACCCGTCATGCGCGTCATCATCCGCAGTCCCGAGCACACGTCGGCGGAGTTCTCCCGGCTGGTCGACGAGGTGGGGCTGAAGGGCGTCGCGTACTCGGTGGGCTGGACGGCCTGGCTGGACCTGGCCCCCGACGGCGTGACGAAGGCCAGCGCGCTGGAGGAGGTCCGGATGCGCCTGGACGTCGAGCGCGAGCGGACCGTGGCGGTCGGCGACGGCCGCAACGACGTCGAGATGCTGCGCTGGGCCGGTCGCGGGGTCGCCATGGGCAACGCCCCCGACGAGGTGAAGGCCGCCGCCGACGCCGTCACGGGGTCGGTCGAGGACGACGGGCTGGCCGAGGTCCTCGAGGCGCTGACCCGCTCCGCCGTCTGACGCGGTGGACTCCCCGGTTCTCTTCCGCCGGACCCCGTGGACGCCTAGGATGTGAACGCTCTCAATCCGACGGAGGACTCCATGGTCATCGACCGGTGCGACGGCTGCGCGCCGGGGCCGCGGGACGGTCGTCGTGCCTGAGGCGCCCTCCGGCCTCGAACGCGACGGCACCGCCCGCGGCGCCCGCGACCGGCCCCCGGCGATGAGCGACGTCGCCAAGCTCGCCGGGGTCTCGCACCAGACGGTCTCGCGGGTGCTGAACGACCACCCCAACGTCAAACCCGCTACGCGGCAACGGGTCCAGGAGGCGATCGCCGAGCTCGGCTACCGCCGCAACGAGGCCGCCCGCGCCCTGGTGACCCGCCGCACGGGGGCCATCGGGGTCATCACCGAGGACTCCCCGCTGTACGGGCCGACCATGACGCTCATCGCCGTGGAGAACGCGGCGCGCAGCCAGGGCACCTACGTCTCGGTGGCGACGGTGACGCGCTGGGAGGTGGCGACCGTCCAGGCCACCCTGGAGCACTTCCTGGACCAGGGCGTCGACGGGGTGGTGGTCATCGCCTCCCACGACGAGGCCGTGCGGGCCGTGAAGGACTACAGCAGAAGGGTTCCCGTCGTCATGGTGGGTCCCAGCCAGGTCAGTGGCGGCATCCACACCGTCGCCGTCGACCAGTACTCCGGGGCCGGGCTCGCGGTCGGGCACCTCATCGACCTCGGGCACCGCGACATCGTGCACGTCAGCGGTCCCCGCGTGTGGCTGGACGCCCGGGCGCGCGAGCGCGGCTGGCTCGACGCGCTGCTGCAGGCCGGGCTGGCCACGAGCGATCCGCTGCCGGGGGACTGGACGGCCTCCTCGGGGTTCCGCATCGGCCGCGAACTCCTCGGCCGGCGCGACGTCCAGCCGTTGCCGACGGCGGTGTTCACCGCGAACGACCAGCTCGCCCTCGGGCTGCTGCACGCCTTCGCCGACGCTGGAGTGCCTGTCCCGCAAGAGGTCTCAGTGGTCGGGTACGACGACGTGGAGGGTTCGGAGCACTTCTTCCCCCCGTTGACGACGGTGCGCCCGGACTGGACGGCGCTGGGGGCGCGCTGCCTGGAACGCATGACGGCGGCGATCGAGGGGGAACCCGCCGAGGGCGTGCTCGTGGGGGCCCGCCTCGTCGCCCGCGCCAGCAGCGGCCCGGCGCGCACCTGACCGCTCCCGCGGCGTCGTGACGGCGCCGTTACCCGGAACCGCTTGACCCGGCACTTTGTGAACGCTCACAATCCATCCAGATCGACACAGCAGTCGACCTCGCTCTAGGAGGAGCTCATGCTTTCAACGCGAACCCTCAGCCGCCGTTCGGTCTTCGCCGCGGGCCTGGCCGGCGCGGCCGGCCTGGCCGGGCTGACCGCCTGCGGCGGCGACAGCGAGACCGCCGGCGCGGAGGCGGGCAGCGGCAGCATCACCGTGGGCTTCTCCCAGTTGGGGGCCGAGAGCGGCTGGCGCACCGCCAACACCGAGTCCGTCAAGAAGGCGCTGACGTCCGCGAACGGCTTCGACCTCACCTTCGTCGACGCCCAGCAGAAGCAGGAGAACCAGATCAAGGCGCTGCGCGACTTCATCACCCAGGACGTCGACGTCATCGCCTTCTCCCCGGTCATCGAGACCGGCTGGGACGAGGTGCTCCAGGAGATCAAGGACGCCGGCATCCCCGTGGTCCTGGTCGACCGCACGGTCGACACCACCGTGGAGGACCCGTTCGCCACCTGGATCGGCGCCGACTTCGAGCAGGAGGGCAAGACGGCCGGGGAGTGGGTCGCGAAGAACGCCCCCGACGCCAAGGTCTTCGAACTGCAGGGCACCCTCGGTTCCGGGGCGCAGGTCGACCGCGAGAAGGGGTTCGACGCCGGCGTCGGCAAGCAGGTCGTCGGCAAGGCCAGCGGGAACTTCACGCGGGCCGAGGGCAAGACCGCCGTGGAGGCCGCCCTGCAGACCTACCCGGACGCCACGCTCATCTTCTCCCACAACGACGACATGGCCCTCGGCGCGATCGAGGCCATCGAGGCCGCCGGTAAGGTCCCGGGCGAGGACATCCGCATCGTGTCCGTCGACGGCGTCCGCGACGGCCTGCAGGCCCTGGTGGACAAGAAGATCAACTACATCGTCGAGTGCAACCCCGTCTTCGGCGACCAGCTCGCCGGGCTCATCAAGAAGGTCGCCGCCGGCGAGGACGTCCCGAAGAAGACCATCGTGCAGGACCAGGCGTTCGACCAGACCACCACCCAGTCCGTCGTCGACGGCCGGGCCTACTGAACGACGCGCCCGCCCGGTCCCACGAGCTCTGAGAGAGGCGCGCGATGCCCACACCCCACGGCACGAGCGGCGACTGCGTCGTCCGCATGACCGGAATCACCATCACGTTCCCCGGCGTGAAGGCCCTCGACGGGGTCGACCTCGTGCTGCGCCGCGGTGAGGTGCACGCCCTCATGGGGGAGAACGGCGCGGGGAAGTCGACGCTCATCAAGGCCCTCACCGGGGTCCACCGCATCGACCACGGCGGGATGACCGTCGACGGCCGCGAGGTGCGGTTCACCGGGCCCAGCCAGGCCCAGGCGGCGGGCATCAGCACCGTCTACCAGGAGGTGAACCTCTGCCCGAACCTGAGCGTCGCCGAGAACGTCATGCTCGGCCACGAGATCCGGCGCGGGCCGTTCATCGACTGGCCGGCGACCCGCAGGGCGGCCCGCACCTACCTGGAACGGCTGAACCTCGACCTCGACGTGCGCTCGCAGCTGTCGGCCCACAGCATCGCGGTGCAGCAGCTCTGCGCCATCGCCCGGGCCCTCGTCGTCGACTCCCGGGTCCTCGTCCTCGACGAGCCCACGTCCAGCCTGGACCGCGCCGAGGTGGCCGAGCTGTTCCGCGTCGTGCGCAGCCTGCGGGACTCCGGCGTCGCGATCCTGTTCGTCTCGCACTTCCTCGACCAGGTCTACGAGCTGTCCGACCGGATGACGGTGCTGCGCAACGGCCGGTTCGTCGGTGAGTTCCTCACCGCCGACCTGCCGCGGCGCGAACTCGTCTCCCACATGATCGGCCGGTCCGGCGAGGCGCTGGCCGGCATCGAGGAACAGGCCCGCGCCGCCATCACCCCGCACTCCCCGCGGGAGACGCCGCTGCTCACCGGGCTCGGCCTCGGCCGTTCCGGTGCCGTCGAGCCCTTCGACCTGGACCTGTACCCGGGCGAGATCGTCGGTTTCGCCGGGCTGCTGGGCTCCGGCCGCACCGAGGCGGCCCGCCTGCTCGTCGGCGCCGACCGCCCCGACCGCGGGAACCTGTCGCTGGACGGGCGGCCGGTGAAGCTGCCGACCCCGCTGGCGGCGCTGCGCCGGCACCTGGCGATGTCCAGCGAGGACCGCAAGAAGGAGGGCATCATCGGCGACCTCACCGTCCGGGAGAACATCGCCCTGGCGCTGCAGGCCGGCCGGGGGACCTGGCGGCGGATCCCCAAGCGCGAACTCGACGAGGTCGTGCAGAAGTACGTGGTGCTGCTGAACATCAACCCGCCCAACCCGAACGCCCTCATCCGCAACCTGTCCGGCGGCAACCAGCAGAAGGTCCTGCTGGCCCGCTGGCTGGCCACCGCACCCCGGCTGATGGTCCTGGACGAACCGACCCGCGGCATCGACATCGGCGCCAAGACGGAGATCCAGCGCCTCATCGCCGAACTCGCCGCGGACGGCATGTCCATCGTCTTCATCTCCTCCGAGCTGGAGGAGGTGCTGCGGCTGAGCCAGCGCATCGTCGTCATGCGCGACCGGCACAAGGTCGCCGAGATCACGAACACCGCGTCGGTGACGACCGACACCGTCCTGGAGACCATCGCGAACACGGAGGTGAGGGCCTCGTGAGCGGTCCCTCGAAGGGCGCGGACCCGTCCGCGCTGCTGCGCAGGGCCACCCAGCACGGGCTCGTGTGGCCCGTCCTGGCGCTGGTGGTCCTGCTGCTGGCGTGCGGCCTGAAGAGCCCGGGTTTCCTCGACGTCGCCACCCGCGACGGGAACCTCTACGGCCAGCTCGTCGACCTGCTGCGCAACAGCGCCACCCCGCTGCTGCTGGCCCTGGGCATGTGCCTGGTCATCGCCACCGGCGGGATCGACCTGTCCGTCGGAGCGGTCATGGCCATGTCGCTGGCGGTCTCCCTGACCTACCTGGCGGGTTCGGGCGACCCCGCGGCCCCGGCGAACGTCGTGGTGGCCGTCGGGCTCGGGCTCGTCCTGGGCCTGGCGGTCGGGGCCTTCAACGGGTTCATGGTCACGTCCCTGGGCATCCAGCCGTTCATCGCCACGATGATCCTCATGGTCGCCGGGCGCGGGGTCGCGATGCTCATCACCCAGGGCCAGATCACCACGGTGACGAGCGCACCGTTCAAGTCCCTCGGTTCCGGCTTCCTGGGCGGGATCCCGGTCCCGGTCGTCATCGCCGCCGTCGTGTTCGTCCTCGTCGCGCTCGTCGTGCGGCGCACCGCCCTCGGGATGTTCCTCGAATCGGTCGGCATCAACCGCGAGGCGAGCCGGCTCGCCGGGGTCAAGGCCCGCTCGACCACCTGGACGGTGTACGTCATCGCCGGGTTGCTCGCCGCCCTGGCCGGGATCGTCTACGGCGCGCCGACGATGGCCGCGGACGCCAACAACATCGGCCTGCTGAAGGAGCTCGACGCCATCATGGTCGTCGTCCTCGGCGGCACGCGGCTCGACGGCGGCCGCTTCCACCTCGGGGGGCTGGTCGTCGGCGCGCTGCTGCTGTCGACCCTCGAACGCGCCGTCATCGTCTTCGAGCTGCCCAGCCAGACGACCCCGCTGTTCAAGGCCGTCGTCCTCATCGCGGTCTGCGTCGCGGCCTCGCCCGCGCTGCGCTCCCGGCTGAGGTCGCGGCGGACGGCCCCGCGCCGCCCGGCCCCCGTGGAGGTGGCGGCGTGAGCACGCGACTGTCCCCCCTGCGCGCACCGGGGGCGCCGGCCACCCGGCGCACCCCGCGCGGCCGGGCCCTGCTGGGCCGCCTCGACCGCCGCTTCCTGCCCGTCGTGGGCACCCTGCTGACGCTCGTCGTGATGCTCGGCGTCGGCCAGCAGCGCTACAGCACGGCCCGCGCGGACTTCCTCAGCATGCGCCTGCTGTCGAACCTGCTGCTGGACAACTCCTACCTGCTGGTGCTGGCGGTGGGGATGACGTTCGTCGTCCTCGCCGGGGGCATCGACCTGTCGGTGGGGGCCGTGGTCGCCCTCGTCGGGCTCGTCACGGCGAAGCTGTTCACCGCCGGGGTCCCGCTGCCGGTCGTGCTGGTCGTCGGCGTCCTCATCGGCACCTGCTGCGGCTCGGTCATCGGCGTGATGGTGCAGGTGTTCGACATCCAGCCCTTCATCGCCTCCCTGGCGGTGATGTTCCTGGCCCGCGGCCTGGCCAACGTGGTGAGCACGAACTCCCTGAAGATCGACGACCCGGGGTTCTCGGCGCTGGCCTCGTGGAGCCTGAAGTTCGGCGAGGGCCGCGAGACGTGGCGCATCAACGCCAGCATGCTCATCGCCCTGGCCGTCCTGCTGCTGGCCGTGTACGTGCTGCACTACACCCGGTTCGGCCGCAGCGTGTACGGGCTCGGGGCGGGCGACCGCGGCGCCGCGGTGGAACTCATGGGGCTGCGCCCGGCGCGGACCCGGATCGGCGTCTACATCGTCTCCGGCACCTGCGCGGGCATCGCCGGCCTCCTCTTCGCGCTCTACACGAAGTCGGGTTTCAACCTGACCGGCATCGGCATGGAGCTCGACGCGATCGCCGCCGTCGTCATCGGCGGGACGCTGCTGTCCGGGGGCGTCGGTTTCGTCCTGGGCACCGGCGCCGGGGTGCTGGTCTACGGCCTCATCCAGGTGCTCATCGCCCGCGAGGGGCTGGACTCCTGGTACACCCGGGTGTTCATCGGCGTGGTCCTGCTGGCCTTCGTCGCGCTGCAGAAGCTGGTCGCGATCCGGCGCGAGTGAGCGGGGGCGGCCCGCGACCGGGACGGTGCGCGGGCCCGCCCGCGCGGGGTGACAGGATGGGTCCGTGACGTCCGAGGCAGCCGCAGTCGACACGCTCGAGACCGAGTTCGCCCGGACGTGGAAGCTGGTCGCCACCGACCTCGACGGCACCGTCATCCCGCGCGACGCCCCGGTCAGCGCCCGCACGCTGGCCGCGTTCGCGGCGTGCGACGCCGCGGGCATCCCCGTCGTCCCCGTCACGGGCCGCCCGCCGCGCTGGGTGACGCCGCTGGCGGCCGAGGCGGGGCTGCGGGGTCAGGTGGTCTGCGCGAACGGCGCGATCGTCTACGACCTGGACGCCGACGCCGTCGTGCGCCAGCACCCCATCGCCGTCGACGTGCTGCGCGAGGTCGTCGCGCGGTTGCGCCCGGCGCTGCCGGGCATCGGGTTCGCCCTGGAGGCCGTCGTCGGGTTCCGCCGCGAACCGCAGTACGCGACGCGCTTCGACAGCGGTCTGGAGCAGCGCGTCGCGGAGTTCGACGAGCTCCTGCGCGACGCCCCGCCCGTCGTGAAGATCCTCGCCAAGTGCCCGGGCGTCGCCTCGGACGAGATGGTCGCGATCGCGCGCGAGCAGGTCGACGGGCTCGTCAACGTGACGCACTCCAACGCCGCGGACTCCCTCGTGGAGATCATGGCCGCGGGCGTCAGCAAGGCCTCGACGCTCGCCGAGGTCGCCGCCGAGCGCGGCATCACCGCCGCCGGGGTCGTCGCGTTCGGGGACATGCCGAACGACCTGGAGATGCTGCGCTGGGCGGGGCGGTCCTACGCCATGGCCGACGGCCACCCCGAGGCCATCGAGGCGGCCGACGGCGTCGCCCCCGACTGCGGCGACGACGGGGTCGCGCAGGTGCTGGAGCGCCTGCTCAGAGCGCGCTGACCCGCCCGATCCCGCGGACGACGACCGGGACCCCGGCGACCCGCTCGGGCAGGTCCGGGTAGTCCTGGTCGTCGACCACGTTGACCTTCACGGCCCACTCCGGGCCCACGTGGGTCAGGCCGATCCCGTTGACCCGGGGATCGGCCCCCACGAGGTCCTTGACCTGCAACTTCGCGGCCCGTGCAGCGTTCCGGTCGCTCACACCCGACTCCCTGGTCCGGTCGGCGGCCGGTCTGCGTGTCCGCCCCGGGGAAGGGGGGAGGGCCGCGCCTAGAGCACCAGTGTCGCACCGAGGGCGCTGAGCACAAGGCCGATCGGGTTGCAGAACGTCAGCCCCGCCCCGTTCGCCCCGCCGCGCTCGCTGCCCGCGAAGAGCAGCCCGACGGCCTGGCGGGTGTCCGGCCGGTACACCAGGGACCCCGAGTCGCCGCCGGCGGAGAACGCGCCCGCGTCCCCCTCGACCTCGATCTGACCGTCGAAGGAGACGACCCCGACGGGGTACTGGACGGCCACGTCGTCGAGCTCGATCGCGCTGATGCGGCCCTTCGTCCAGCCGGTGGTGCGCCCGACCTTCTCCACGGCGACCTCGTCGTCGGGGTCGGTCCAGCCGACGAGGCGGCCCACCGGGTACTCCAGGTCCACCTGGTCGTCCTCCAGCAGCGCGATGGCGGCGTCGACGGCGTTCCCGCCGCCGGCGTCCAGGGCCACCGCCCGCGCGAGGCGCCCCACGCGGTCGGCGGCCGTCCCCCCGTCGTAGGGGCCGGGCTGCAGCACCGGGTCCTCCAGGGCCGCCTGGTCGGAGTTGGCGAGCACGTGGTTGTTGGACAGCGCGTACAGGCCGTCGGACCCCTCGATCCGCACGAACCCGCCGAGCGTGCCGGCGGTGACGTCCCGCTGGGCGATCGACAGCCCCGGGTGCAGCGGACGCACCTTGGCCTGCAACGCCCCCGGCGCCCACGTGCCCGGCTCGGTCGGCGCCGTCAGCGCCTGCACGAGCCCGATCTCGCGGATGTCCACCTCGTCCCCGGCCGTGCGCGCCGCCAGCTCGCGGGCGCTGTCGGCCAGCACCTCGCCGCGGTTGCCCGAGTACCGCACCGCCAGTCCGTAGCGCGGGCCGTCGGCCCCGCCGGACGGCAGCACGCTGATGCCGACGCTGGCGACCCCCGTCGGCTGGTCCAGCGAGGAGGCCTGCACGACACCCGACAGCAGCCGGGCCTTGAGTTCACGAGCGTTGTCGATGTGCACGAGACGTCCCCCTGATCGCTTCGTCCGTCACCCGGTGGTCGGCCGGGATGAGCACACCGTGACACCGACCTCCGACACGAGCCACCCCGCCCGCCCCGGCCGGTGGTCGCGTGGGTCCGGGTCGTGGACGCATCGTGGCGAACCTATTGGCGCGATGCGTCCACGACCCGAACCGCGCACCGGCCCCGGGGCTCAGTGGCCGAGGACGGACAGGTCCAGCGGGGCGGCGTCCTCCCGGGCCACGGACAGCGACAGCTCCCGCCAGCGCTCGTCCTCCGCGAGGCGGCGACGCAGGCTCTCGGGTCCGAGGTCGGCGGCGTCGGTCCCCACGAGCAGGCGCAGCGGCGGCTCGTCCAGGGCGGCCACCCGCAGGACGAGCTGGGCGACCTGCTCCGGGGTGCTCGCGGAGCTGCCCCCGGCGAGGTCGTCGTGCAGCCGGCGCAGCCGGTCCATGAGCGGCGCGTACGCCTCGCCGGCGGGGTGGACGGTCATGGACGAGCCGGCCCAGTCGGTCTGCATCCCCCCGGGTTCGAGCACGGTGACCTTGATCCCGAGGCCGGCGGTCTCGGCGGCGAGGACCTCCGAGAAGCCGCCGACGGCCCACTTGGCCGCCTGGTAGGCCCCGAGGCCGGGGGTGGCCATCCGGCCACCGACGGAGGAGACCTGCACGACGTGCCCGCCGCCCTGGCGGCGCATCACGGGCAGCGCGGCCTTGGTCAGGGTGACGACGCCGAGCAGGTTGGTCTCGACCTGGGCGCGGAAGTCGTCCAGCGGGGTGTCCTCGACGCTGCCGAGGTTGGCGTACCCGGCGTTGTTGACGAGGACGTCGAGGCGGCCGAACGCCTCGACGGCCGCGGCGACGGCGCGCTGGGCGGCGGCGGCGTCGGTGACGTCGAGGGCGGCGGCGCGCACGCGCCCGTCGGAGGCGGCGACGAGGTCGTCGAGGGTCTCGGGGCGGCGGGCGGTGGCGAGGACGTGGTGCCCGGCGGCGGCGGCCGCCTCCGCGATCGCGCGGCCGAGGCCGCGGGAGGCGCCGGTGACGAGGAAGACCTGGCTCACGGTGGATCCTTTCGACTAACCGTTTGGTTGACAACAGGGACCGTACGTCGCGCCGCTGCGGCTGTCAACCAAACGGTTAGTCCTAGGATGGCGTCGTGGCGGGCGACGCGGAGGCGACCAGGGGACGACTGCTCGAGGCGGCGACGGCGGAGTTCTCCGCCCGGGGCCTGGCCGGCGCGCGCGTCGACCGGATCGCCGCCGCGGCCGGCTCGAACAAGGCGCAGATCTACCACTACTTCGGCAGCAAGGACGGGCTGTTCACCGCCGTCTTCGACGCCATCGTCACGCGCACCACCACCGACGTCCCGATCGACGTCGACGACCTGCCCGGCTACGCCGGCCGCCTCCACGACTCCTACGCCGCCCGGCCCGAGGTGCAGCGCATCGCCGCCTGGCACCGCCTGGAGCACAGCGGCAGCGACCCGCGGGAGGGCACCGCCGGAGGCGGGCGGGTCCGCTCCATCCAGGACGCCAACCGCGCCAAGGTCGAGGCCATCGCCGCGGCCCAGGCCGACGGGCGGCTGCCCGAGCGCTGGTCGGCGGCCGAGCTCCTCGGGCTCGTCCTGCAGATCTCGACCCTCTGGCACGCCGCCGTGCCCGAGCTCGACGACCTCACCGCGGGCTCGGCCCGGCACCGGCGCGACGTCGTCGTCGACGCCGTCCGCCGCCTCCTGGCGGACTGAGGCTCAGCGCAGCAGCGCCAGCTCCTCGGCCTTCACCACGGCCCGCTCGACGGCCGCCAGCAGGTCCGGGTCCGCCTCACCCGAGACCCGCACCATCGCCGCCGCCTCGGCGACCTGCGCGCACGCCGTCGCCGTCCGCGTCAGCCGCCGGTGGACCTCCGGGTGCTCCCCGTCCGGCCCGCCCGGCACGAGCATCGCCGACGACGAGGGGGCGACCTCCTGCGCCCGCAGGCACTGCGCCCGCACCGAGCGGGCGACGAGGTCCACCCGCGGCAGGAACGCCTCCAGCGACTCGCGCGCCGGGCCCGGGGCGGTGCCGGCGACGACCATCTCGACGCGGCGCACCGCCCGGTCGACGGCGTGGTCGGCCCGCGACCAGACCCCCTCCCCGAGGGGGTCCGGAGCGGACCGCCAGAACGCGAGCCTCAGAGGTACTGCCCCGTCCCCGGACCCTGCGCGCGCGGCATCTGGTCGTGCCGCCCCTGCGGGACGACACCCCCGGGCAGCGCGCGCCGCATCTCCTGCAGCTGGGCCTGGGCGGCCATCTGCTGGGCCACCAGTGCCGTCTGGATGCCGTGGAACAGACCCTCCAGCCACCCGACGAGCTGGGCCTGCGCGATCCGCAACTCGCTCTCCGACGGCGTCTGGCCCTCCGCGAAGGGCAGCGCGATGCGCCGCAGCTCCTCCACCAGGTCGGCCGAGAGACCGTCCTCCAGCTCGTTCAGCGACCGCTCGTGGATCTCCGCCAGGCGGTTGCGGCCCGCCTCGTCCAGGGGCGCCGACCGCACCTCCTCCAGGAGCTGCTTGATCATGCTGCCGATCCGCATGACCTTCGCCGGCTGCGACACCAGGTCCGCCGGGCCCGGCTCGCCGTCCTCGGGCGGCTCGGCGATGCCCATGCCCTGCGGGGTCACCACGACCACGCGGGGTTCGGGCCCGTCCTGGGTCTCGCGGGGTGCGTCGGGCGGGGTCGGGTCTTCGTCGAAGTGCTGCGGCATGCGGACCATCCTGCCCTCAGGCCGCGGCCCGCACCTCCCGCGGGAGGGCCCTGGCCGCCGCCAGGACCGTCAGCGCCACGACCGCGCCCGCCACCAGGTAGGCCGTCCGCAGCGGCACGCCCCCCGCGTAGACCACCACCAGCGCCGCGGCGCAGGCCACCGGGACGAGCACCGACACCGACACCAGCGCGCCCCGCGACCGGCGGTCCCGGCTCGGCAGCACCTGCACCAGGCAGAACACGATCGAGCCCACCAGCGCCGAGGCCAGCACGTCGCTCACCCGGTGCCACCCGTCGGCGATGACGAACGCCCCCATCGCCCCCGCCGCGGCCGCCCCCGCCAGCGCCAGCGGGAACCGCAGCCACCGCGGCGCGGCCACCAGCAGCCCCAGCACCAGCCCCAGGACCGCGGCGGTGTGCCCGGACGGCAGGCTGTTCGAGGACCAGCCGTGGTCCAGCAGGTCCGGGCGTTCCAGCAGCACCAGCTTCAGCAGCTCCGTCAGGCCGAGCGTCCCGCCCGCCACCACGACCGCCTGCAGCGCCCGCACCGGACGGCCCCGCAGCAGCGCCACCGCCCCCACGAGGACGATCCCCACCACGAGGTGCTGCGGCTCCAGCCGGTCCACCAGGTCGAACGCCCGCCGCAGCCAGCCCGTCTCCGCACCCCGCGTCGCCACGGCCTGCGCGTGCAGCCGGTTCTCGTGCGTCTGGCCCGTCGCCGTCCGCACGCACACGTAGTACAGGACGCCCAGCGCCACCAGCTGCCACCACGCCCCGCCCAGGGCGACCCAGGACCAGGTCCTGCGCCCGCCCCGGGGGCGCGACGGGGTGTACGGCTGGTGCGCGGCTGTCGTGCTCACCCCTCCACTGTGCGGCACGCGCGGTGCCCGCGCGTGCCCGTGGGGGTGCAGGGAACGTGAGCTTCCTGTGCGTTCAGCGCGAGGCGGCGTCCAGCGTCGCCAGCTCCTCGCCGCTCAGCTCCAGGTCCATCGAGGCCAGCAGCGGCGCGAGCTGCTCGACCGTGCGGGCGCTCGCGATCGGTGCGACGACCGTCGGCTGCTGGCGCAACCAGGCCAGGGCCACCGAGGCGACCTGCACGCCGTGGGCGGCGGCGACGGAGTCCAGCGCCTCCAGGACCTTCGGCCCGCGGGGGTCGTCGAGGTACTTGGCGGCCCCGGCCTGGCGCTGGGACTCGGCCAGCCGGCCGGGACGGTACTTGCCGGTGAGGAACCCCGACGCGAGGGAGTAGTAGGGCAGCGAGGCCAGGCCGTTGGCCTCGGCGACGGGCAGCGCGTCCTGCTCGTACTCCGCGCGCTCGACGAGGTTGTAGTGGTTCTGCACCGCGGCGTAGCTGGCGAAACCCTCCCGGCGGGAGGTCTCCAGCGCCTCGGTGAGGCGGGCGCCGGTGTAGTTCGAGGCGCCGATCGCGCGGACCTTGCCGGCCGTCACGAGCGCGTCGAACGCGCCCAGGGTCTCGGCCAGCTCCACGCTCTGGTCGTCCCGGTGGGCCCAGTACAGGTCGATCCGGTCCGTCTGCAGGCGCTGCAGGGACTCGTCGACCGCCTTGACGATGTTGTCCGCCGCCAGGCCCTTGCGGTCCTCCTTGCTGCAGACCTTGGTGGCGATGACGACCTGGTCGCGCTTGCCGCTCTTGGCCAGCCAGGTGCCGATGATGGTCTCGGAGATGCCGGCGCCGCCGTCGGACCAGGCCGAGTACACGTCGGCGGTGTCGATGAAGTCGCCGCCGCCCTCGACGAAGGCGTCGAGGACGGCGTGCGAGGTGGCTTCGTCGGCGGTCCAGCCGAAGACGTTCCCGCCCAGGTTCAGCGGGCGCACGTCGAGGTCCGAGGTTCCGATGCGTGTCATGGCGTCAGGCAACCACAGGTCCCCCGAGGCGGCACGGGGATCAGAAGTCGGTGCTGGTGCTCAGCTCCCGCCACACGTTGACCTCCGCGACGCGCTCCTTCAGGACGGCCTCGATGGAGGCCAGCGCGTCCGAGCCCAGGAAGATCGACGACGGCGGGTTCTCCGCCTCGGCCAGGGCGATCATCGCCTCAGCCGCCTTCGCCGGGTCGCCCGGCTGCGTGCCGTGCACGGTGTCGTTCTCGATGCGCCGCGGGCCGGCGGTCCCGGCGTAGTCGGCGATGGGCTCGGGCGACTGCGTCAGCGAGCGCCCCGCGAAGTCCGTCCGGAACCCGCCCGGCGCGACGATCGTCACCGAGATCCCCAGCGGCGCGAGCTCCTGCCGCAGCGACCGGGACATCGCCTCCAGCGCCGCCTTGGCCGCCGCGTAGTACCCCGACCCCGGCGGGCACACGTGCGCGCCGATCGACGACACGTTCAGCACGGCGCCGCTGCGCCGGGCCCGCATCCCCGGCAACGCGGCCTTCAGCACCGACGCGGCCCCGAACACGTGCGTGGCGAACAGGGTCTGCACGTCCTCGTCGACGCCCTCCTCCACGGCCGCGCGGTAGCCGTACCCGGCGTTGTTCACGACGACGTCGATCCCGCCGAAGCGCTCCTCGGCCCGGGCCACGGCCTCGGCGACCTGGGTGGGGGAGGTGACGTCGAGGGACAGCGCGAGGGCCCGGTCGGGGGCGGTCTGCGCGATGTCCTCGACGCGCGAGGCGTCGCGGGCGGTGACGACGGCGGAGTGACCGCGTTCGAGGACGGCGAGGGCCAGGGCGCGCCCCAGACCCGTCGAGCAACCGGTGATGAACCACGTGGACATGCCCCGACCCTGCCACCGACCCCCGTCCCTCGGGTAGACAGGTCCTGTGGCCACGCTCACCGAAGGCGGCAACGCGCCCCTGTCCGCACCCTCCGTCCGCGTCCGCGTCGACGGCCCCGTCGACGTCACGGCCCTCGTCGTGAACCCGGACGGCAAGGTCGGCGGCGACGCCGACATGGTGTTCTTCAACCAGCCCACCGCCCCGGGGGTGCGGCTGGAGGGCCGGACGCTGGCCCTGGACCTGACGGCGCTGCGGCCGGGGGCGGACCGGGTCGTCGTGGTCGCCAGCCCCGAGCGGGAGGGTTCCACGTTCGCGGGGACCACCGTGCGGCTCACCGTGGAGCACGGGGGCGACGCGGTCGAGTTCACCCCGTCCCGGCTGGGCACCGAGACCGTCGCCGTCCTCGCGGAGGTCTACCAGCGGTCCGGGGCGTGGAAGGTCCGGGCGGTGGGGCAGGGCTACGACAACGGCCTGGGCGGCCTGGCGACCGACTTCGGCGTGGTCGTGGACGACGAGCCCGCCGCCCAGCCCGCCACCCAGCCCGCCACCCAGCCCGCCACCCAGCCCAGCGCCCAGCCCGCGCCCCCGCGGGTGTCCTTCACCAAGGGCGAGGAGAAGCTGCCCGCCGACATGCGCGAGAAGCTGAACCTGCGCAAGCAGCAGGTCGCGGTGGTCCTGACCAAGCACCGCCTGACGGGTCTGCGCTGCCGGGTGATCGTCGTCCTCGACGTCTCCGGCAGCACGAGCTCCCTGTACCGCAAGGGGGTGTTCTCCCGGGCCGTCGAACGCGTCGCGCCCGTCGCCGCGCAGGTCGACGACGGCGCCGAGATGCAGGCGTGGGCGATGGGGGGCCGCGCGAAGCGGCTGGAGGACATCACCATCGGTGACCTCCCGCGGTGGCTGGCGACGTACACCGCCAAGCGCTACACCGAGGCCGAGGGCTGGAACAACGAGAAGGCCGTCATCGAGGACGTCGCCCGCTACGTCGTCCGCGAACCCCTCGACATCCCCACGCTCGTGCTGTTCTTCCACGACGGCGGGGTCACCGACAACAGGGGCACCGAGAAGGCGCTGCGGGCCGTCGAGCGCGCCCCCGTGTTCTGGCAGTTCATCGGGATCGGCCGGTCGAACTACGGGATCCTGGAGAAGCTCGACACGCTGTCGGGCCGGGAGTTCGACAACACGGGGTTCTTCGCGCTCGACGACCTCGACGCCGTCGACGACGCGGAGCTGTACGACCGGATCCTGCAGGAGTTCCCGAGCTGGATGCGCTCCTACTACCCGCCGGGAGCCCCTGCGCTGCAGGGTCTGAGCTGATGCCCGAGCTCGTCGTCCCGCGCGCGTCCGTCGCGGACTCCGTGCGGGCCGCGGCGGCGCGCCCGGACTGGGACGCCCACCCCGCCTACGCCGGGGTAGCGCACCTGGACGACGAGGGTTTCGAGGGCTGGGTCGGCGGGCTGCTCGCCGACACCCGGGAGGGGACGCCGCGGCCGGAGGGTTTCGTGCCGTCGACGAACCTGTGGTGGGTGCGGGGCCGGGAGTACCTGGGGCGCGTCCAGGTCCGGCACCGCCTCACGCCCCGGTTGCGCGACCTCGGCGGTCACGTCGGGTACTGGGTCGTCCCGCAGCACCGCCGCCGCGGCCACGCCACCGCGATGCTCGCCGCGGTGCTGCCCGTCGTGCGCGACCTCGGTATCGAGTGCGCCCTCGTGACGTGCGACGTCGGCAACGTCGCGTCCCGGCGGACGATCGAGAGGAACGGCGGGCTGTTCCAGGACCAGCGCGGCCAGGAGGCGCGGTTCTGGGTGCCCACGGGCTGAACCCGCTGCGCGGCAGGCGGTGCCGCCGATCAGTCGAAGGGCCTGTGCGCGGGCCGGGTGCGCCGTATGCTGCCCGCGCGACCCGGCGACCGATCGGGGCGCGACAGGAGACGACGTGAAGCGAGTGGCTGCCTCCCTGCTGGCGTCCGCGGGCCTGCTGGCCGCCGGGCCGGTCGCCGCGGCCCCGGCCTCAGCCGCGGTGTCGGCCGACGCGTGCGTGCGCGGGAACATCGCGATCCGCTACGTCGTGATGGGGGGCGAGGCCTCGATCCTCGGCCGCCCGGTCGTGTGCCAGACGGCCACCGCCACGGGGGGTGCGTACGACGTCTTCGAGCGCGGCGTCATCTACTGGAGCCCGGCCAGCGGGGCCTGGGACGTGTCCGGGGAGTTCTTGAACCTCTGGTCGTGGACCGGGTGGGAGAACGGGTTCTTGCGCTACCCGACGTCGACGGAGAACCCGATCCGCTCCGGGGGTGTCTACCAGGTGTTCCAGGGCGGGACGCTGTACTGGTCACCGGCGTCGGGCGCCCACTCGGTCTCGGGGTCCTTCCGCGACCTGTTCGGCGCGACGGGCTGGGAGAACGGCCTGCTCGGCTACCCGCTGTCGCAGGAGGCGGACATCCGGGCCGGGGGCGTCTACCAGGTGTTCCAGGGCGGTGTCGCCTACTGGTCGCCCACCACGGGCGCCCACAGCGTGTCCGGGGAGTTCCTGCGCCTGTACGCGACGACGGGCTACGAGAACGGCTACCTGGGGTACCCGACCACGCAGGAGGTCGCGGGGCGGGCCGGCGGTGTCCACCAGGACTACCAGGGCGGCGCGCTGTTCTGGTCGCCGCAGACCGGGGCCCGGGCCCTGCAGGGCCCGATCCTCGACCGCTACCGCCGGGCGGGCGCGGAGGACGGCGTGCTCGGGTACCCGACGTCCGGCGAGTTCGACGTCCCCGGGGGCCGGCGGGTGGACTTCCAGCACGGGTTCATCGAGTGGAGCCCCGCGCTCGGGGCGCTCGTGGACCAGAGCGTCAGCGGACCGGTGGTCCCGTCGTGAGCGCGGTGCCGGGGGCCGGCGCGCGCTGACGGGGGCGCGGCCTCAGCCCGCCGCGACCTCCCGCAGCGCCGCGCAGGTCTGGCGGTAGATCGCGACGACGTCGGCGTCCTCGCCGGCCTCGCGCCGCCAGGCCCAGTCGTCGAGGGCGGCGCGCAACCCGGCGCCGAGGGTCTCGGCGATGACGCGGGTGCGCAGGTCGACCGTCGGCGACCCGGTCGCGGTGGCGATCCGGCGGAAGAAGGCCCGCGACTGCTCGGCGTCCAGGCGCAGCAGGGCGCTGCGCAGCCCGGCGTCGTCCATGACGAGGCAGCGCACGCGCAGCATGCGGTCGATGGACCCGGGGGCGGCGGCCATCTCGGCGAGGACCTCGGCGATGACGTCCTCGAAGTCGCGCAGGGCCGCGCCGCGGCCCACGAGGGCCTCGACCCGGGCGGCGACGGCGGCGTCGAAGGCCCGGCTCGCGCCGAGGGCGGCGTCCTCCTTGGTGGCGAAGTACCGGAAGAAGGTGCGCGGGGAGACCCCCGCGGCCGAGGCGATGTCGTCGACCGTCGTGCGGTCGGAGCCGTGCCGGGCGAACAGGTCGAGGGCCACCTCCTCGATCTCGGCCTGGGTGGCGAGGCGGCGGCGCTCGCGCAGGTCCGGGGTGACGGTCACGGATCGACGATATCCGCTGTCGAGTTGGCAGTGACTGCCACTAGGGTGGCGACGGTCACCACCACGAGGAGTCCTCACCCATGTCCACGAACGAGGACGCGACCGTGAAGCCCGTCGCGCCCGCCCCCGCCCTCGACCCCGCGCCCGAGCGCGACCGGCTCGCCCCCGGCGACGCGACCGTCATCGGGCTCCTGCTCGTCTCGGCCTTCGTCGTCATCCTCAACGAGACGATCATGGGTGTGGCGCTGCCGCGGCTCATGGCCGACCTCGGCATCACGGCCGCCACCGGCCAGTGGCTGACGACCGGGTTCATGCTCACCATGGCCGTCGTCATCCCCGCCACCGGGTTCATCATGGAGCGGTTCCGGCTGCGGCAGGTCTTCGTCGCGGCCATGGGGCTGTTCAGTCTCGGCACCGCGATCGCCGCCGCCGCCCCCGGTTTCGAGCTCCTGCTCGTCGGCCGCGTCGTCCAGGCCACCGGCACGGCCGTCATGATGCCGCTGCTCATGACGACGGCCATGACCCTGGTCCCGGCGGCCAGCCGCGGCAGGACCATGGGGATGATCTCCGTGGTCATCTCGGTGGCGCCCGCGATCGGGCCGACGATCTCCGGGATCATCCTGAACTCGCTGTCCTGGCGGTGGATGTTCATCATCGTCCTGCCCATCGCGCTCCTGGCCCTGGCCGCGGGCGCGTGGAAGGTCCGCAACGTCACGGCGCCGCGGGACGCGCGCCTGGACGTGCTCTCCCTCCTGCTGTCCGCGGTCGGTTTCGGCGGCCTGATCTACGGCCTGTCGAGCATCGGCGAGTCGGCGTCCGGCCACGCGCCGGTGGCGCCGTGGATCCCCGTCGCCGTCGGGGTGCTGGCTCTCGCCACGTTCGTCGCGCGGCAGTTCCGGCTGAACCGCACGGGCAGCGCCCTCATGGACCTGCGGGTGTTCGGGAACCGCTCGTTCACGGTCTCCACCGTCGTGCTCGTCACGAGCTTCATGGGCCTGTTCGGCACGCTCATCGTGCTGCCGATCTTCCTGCAGACGGTGCTGCAGCTGGGGTCGCTGGAGACGGGCCTGCTGCTGCTGCCCGGTGGGGCGGTCATGGGTGTCCTGTCGCCGTTCGTCGGCCGTCTGTTCGACCGGTACGGCCCCCGCCCGCTCGTCACGCCGGGCGCGGTCGCGGTCAGCGGCGCCTTGTGGCTGCTGACGACCCTGCACCCGGGGACCCCCGCGGGCATGGTCGTCGTCGTCCACACGCTGCTGAGCGCCGGGCTCGCGTTCATGTTCACCCCGCTGTTCACGTCGGCGCTGGGGTCGCTGCGGGCGGAGCTGTACCCGCACGGGTCGGCCGTCGTCGGCACCGTGCAGCAGCTCGCCGGCGCCGCCGGGACGGCGCTGTTCGTCACGGTCCTGTCCACCCGCTCCGCCGCCAGCCTGGCCGGGGGGTCGGACGCGCTGCACTCCGTCGCCGACGGGGTCCGGGGCGCCTTCGTGTGGGGCGGGATCATCTCGCTCGTCGCCCTCGGGTTGTCGTTCCTCGTCCGCCGCCCGGCCGTGGTGCCCGGACCGCGCACGCCGACGCACTGACTCGCACCACCGGACGGCCGGTCCCCACGAGGGGGCCGGTCGTTTCGTCGTCCGGGCGACGAACGGCCACCTGTCGCGCCGGAGTGGGATCGTGACGACGATCGCCGGCCGGTTCGACCTCGACGACCTCCTGGCCGAGCTGGCCCGGGAGTGAGCGGTCTACCACTCGGAGGCCGACCTCCAGCACGCGCTCGCCGCCCTGGTCGCACGGCGCGGCCCGGACCTGCGGGTCCGGCTGGAGGTCCCCGCCCGGGCCGAGAGGTCGACGTACCTCGACCTGCTCGTGACGGACGTCGCGGCGGGAGCGAGCACGGCCGTGGAGCTGAAGTACTCCACGGGTCGTCTCGACGTCGAGCAGGACGGGGAGACCTACGCCCTGAAGGACCACGCCGCGACGGACCTGGCCCGGCTGGGCTTCGTCCAGGACGTCCGCCGTCTGGAACTCTCGGCGGCGCCGGGGCGCAACGGGATCGCCCTCCTGCTGAGCGACGTCGCGGGGTTGTGGCAGCCGCCCGCGAGCGAGCCGTCGACGCGTGACCGGGCGTTCCGCCTCCACGAGGGTCGTGAGCTGTCCGGTCGGCTGGTGCGGGGGGACGGCGACAGCGCGTCGAACGACGTCGTGCTCGACGGGTCCTACGCGCTCCACTGGCGGGACTTCTCCCGGTTCGACGCACCTCGCGGGACCTTCCGGTACCTCGCCGTCGAGGTTCCCGCCCCGGCGGCGGTGACCGGCGCCTGAACCCGGTGGCGCAGCGGGCGACCGGCCCGCATCCTGGACGGGTGGTCGAGGTCGTCATCGTGCTGGAGGTGCTGGTCGGCGCCCTGCTCGTGGTGGGTCTGCTCCGGTCCGGTCGTCACGCCGCAGCGCTGGACGAGACCCCCGGCCCGGACGAGTCCGCGCCCCGGCCCGGTGACGGGCTCTGAGCCGCACGGACGGACCCCTCCTCACCCCCGACGGCCGGTACCTCGTCGTCCGGGGCCGGTTGTGGCGGCGGTCTGACCCCTCGCTGGACGAGGAGCGCCGCGCCGAGCTCGTCTCGGAACTGATGTCGGCGCGGCGGGCCAAGCGCGACGCCGCCGACGCCGACGCGCGGGAGGCGGCCCGGGAACGGGTCGACCGCGCCAAGCACGCCCTGGGGGAGCGCGGCCCCGTGTGGTGGGACGACGGCGCCCCGGACCTGACCCGGCACCTGGCCCGCACCACCGTCTACGCCGACTGGTTCGCCGGCCAGGACGCCGACTGACCGTCCTGGACACGGCCTGCACTGGCCGGGTCTCCGCGCGAAGCACACCTTGCGCCCTCGACGTGCCCGTCTGACGGCCGAAGGCACACCTCGCGCCCCGGGGAACTCGCAGTGCGGGCGCGAGGTGTGCCTCGGGCGGAGGGTCAGGACAGGTCGACGGGGACCGTCCGGCCCTCGCGGGCGGACAGGTCAGCGGCGTCGGCCAGCAGCAGCGCGGCGCGGCCGTCCTCGAAACCGGGGCTCGGGTTCGCGGACGTGTCCTCGCCCCGCACCGCCGCGACGAACGCCGCGAGTTCCAGCTCGTACGCCTCGCGGTAGCGCTCGAGGAAGAACCGCCGGTACGGCTCACCCGTGGAACTGCGCTCCCCGGTCGAGGCACGCACGAGGGTGGGCGTCACGTTCCCGACCTCCAGCGACCCGCCGGGCCCGAACGCCTCGATCCGCTGGTCGTAGCCGTAGGCGCTGTGCCGGGAGTTCGTGATGGTGACCGACTCGCCCGCCGAGCCCACGAGGGTCACGACGGCCGCGTCGAAGTCGCCCGCGGCGGCGATCGGCTCGCTGAACTGCCGCAACCCGACCGCCGTCACCGCCACGATCTCCGGCACGAACGAACGGGCCGTGTCGAAGTCGTGGATCGTCATGTCGCGGAAGATGCCGCCGGAGACCGCGACGTACTCCGCCGGCGGCGGCTCGGGGTCGCGGCTGGTGATCGCGAGGTGCTCCAGGCGCCCGATCTCCCCGGCCCGCACGCGGCGGCGCAGTTCGGCGAAGTGCGGGTCGAACCGCCGGTTGAACCCCAGGACGACGGGCTGCTGCGCGGCGCGCGCACGTTCGCGGACCGCGTCGACGCGCGTGATGTCGAGGTCGATCGGCTTCTCGCACAGCACGGCCTTGCCGGCGTCGAGGGCCGCGCTGAGCAGGTCCACGTGGGTGGGCGTGGGGGAGGCGATGACGACCGCGTCGACGTCGTCGGCGGCGATCGCCGCGAACGGGTCGGCCGTGGCGCGCCCGCCGTACCGGGCGACCGTGCGTTCCGCGCCGGCGACGACCGCGTCGGCGGCCACCGTCAGGACGGCGTCCTCGCTGCGGTGGATGGACGCCGCGTGGACCTGGCCGATGCGGCCGGTGCCGAGGAGCGCGAAGCGGACGGGCTGGGACATCTCTGTCCTTTCGGGGAGGCGGGTGGACCGGTCCAAAGGGTAGGGACCACCCACGTCCCGGTCAACGCCGGTCACCCCTCCTGCGTGACCTCGACCGCCCGCGCGACCATCCCGGCCGGCCCGGAGGAGGCCGCGGCGGCGCGCTGCCAGTCCGCACCGGTCCCGCGCCGGGCCAGCCCGGCCAGGCCCTCGGTGACGAACCCCTCGTCCCCGTCCTCCCGCAGCACCGGTGCGACGTGGTCCACCAGCTCGCGCACCACCTCGGCCGCGGAGGCGGGCCGGCCCGAGCGGGGGGAGACGAGCACCCCGCCCAGCCCGTCGTGCGAGGCCCGCCACGACGCGGCCCGCAGCTCGGCGACCGACACGTCCGGCACGCCCCGCCCGTCGGCGGCCTCGCGCGCCGCGGTCTCGACCAGGGCCCGGGCGAGGCCCGCCAGCAGCACCGCGTCCCCGGCCCGCAGGCACACGTCGGCGACCCGGACCTCCACCGTCGGCTGCGTCGCCGAGACCCGCACGTCGTAGTAGAGCTGACCCGGGTCCAGGGGGACCCCCGTCGCCAGCAACCGCTCCGCGGCCCGGTCGTACCCGGCGGCGTCGCCGAAGGCCGGCGTCGGCCCGGCGGTCGGCCAGCGGTCCCACACCCGGGCGCGGTAGGAGGCGTACCCGGACTCCTCGCCCTGCCAGAACGGGGAGTTCGACGACAGCGCCAGGAGCACGGCCGTCCAGGGCCGGACGCGGTCCAGCACGGCGACGGCCTCGTCGCGGTCGGGCACCTCGACGTGCACGTGGCAGCCGCACGTCAGCTGCTCGCGCGCCAGCAACCCGTACGCCTCGACCAGGCGCTGGTAGCGGTCCCCCTCGGTGACGACGGGCTCGGTCGGCAACGGGTGGGTCGCCAGGGCGAGCAGCCGGCTCCCGGAGTCCGCGGCGAGCGCCGCGACCCGCGCCCGCCGGGCCGTCAGGTCGGCCCGGACGTCGGCGAGGTCGGTGTGCGGGGCGGTCCCGGTCTCGACCTGCTGGCGTTGCAGCTCGGTCTGCTCGTCGGCCGCGGCGGCGACGGCCGGACCGTCGAGCGTGGCCCGTCCGGTCCCGGCGTCGACCAGCAGGAACTCCTCCTCGACCCCGACACGTCGTCCCACCCGACGATCATGGAGGGTCCGGACGGACCGCGCACGTTCAGAGGAGTCGCCGCGCCGCCGCCCACCGGGTGAGTTCGTTGCGGTTGGACAGCTGCAGCTTGCGCAGCACCGCCGACACGTGCGTCTCGACGGTCTTGACGGAGATGAACAACTCCTTCGCGACCTCCTTGTACGCGTAGCCGCGCGCGATGAGGCGCATGACCTCGCGTTCGCGCGCCGACAACCGGTCCAGCTCGTCGTCGGCCGCCGCGACCTCCCCGGCCCCGGCGCCGAACGCGTCGAGGACGAAACCCGCCAGCCGGGGCGAGAACACCGCGTCCCCGTCGGCGACGCGCCGCACGGCCGCGGCGAGGTCGTCGCCGCTGATCGTCTTCGTCACGTAACCCCGTGCACCGCGGCGGATCACGGCGATCACGTCGTCGGCCGCGTCGGAGACCGACAGGGCGAGGAAGCGCACCGGGGGAGTGGCGGTGAGGAACTCGGCGCACTGCGCGAGGACCTGCGCGCCGCCGGACCCGGCACCCGGGGCGGGGTTCTCGTCCGGGCCCAGCGGCAGGTGCACGTCGAGCAGCACGACGTCCGGCCGCCAGCGGGCGACGGCCGCGACCGCGCCCGCGACGTCCGCGGCCTCGCCGACGACCTCGAGGTCGTCGGCCGTGGACAGTTCCGCGCGGACGCCCGAGCGCACCATGCGGTGGTCGTCGACGACGAGGACGGTGATCAAGAAACCCCTCCAGGGACGCGCAACGTGACCTCGGTGCCCCCGTCGGCGGGGCGCCGGATCGAGGCCGAACCCCCGGCGCGCTGCATGCGCCCGAGGATGGACTCCCGCACGCCGAGCCGGTCGCCGGGGATCTGGTCGAGGTCGAAACCCTTCCCGCGGTCGCGGACGAACACCTCGATGGCCGACGACGGGCCGGCGCCGACGGTCTCGCCGTACAGCGACACCGTCCCGCCCGCGTGCCGGCCGGCGTTCAGCAGCGCCTCACGGGCGGCCTGGGCCAGCGCCGACAGCCCCCGGTCGAGCTCGCGGTTGTCGAGGTCGCCCACGAGGACGACCTCAACGACGGCCCCCGAGACGTCCTCGACCTCGCTGGCCGCGGCCCGCAGCGCGGCCCCCAGGGTCCCCGCGGTCGTGCCGTGGTCGCCGTACAGCCACTGGCGCAGTTCCCGTTCCTGCCGGCGGGCCAGCCGCGCGACCTCGCCCGGGTCCCCCGCGCGCTTCTGGATGAGGGCCAGGGTCTGCAGCACGGAGTCGTGCACGTGGGCGGCGAACTCGGCGCGCTGCTGCTCGCGGGCGAGGGCGGCACGCTCGGCGCCGAGGTCCTGCCACAACCGCACGACCCAGGGGGCGGCGACGAGACCCACCCCGCCGAGCACGACCGCCCCGGCCAGGGTCGACTGCCAGAACGTCCCGACGTCGCCGACCAGGACGAACACCAGGCTCGCGCCGACCACGACGAGCGTGGCGCCGGCCAGGACGCGCAGCACCGCGCCGCGCCCGTCGCCGGAACCCTCCACGAGCCGGCGCCGGCGCGTCGCGTCGAGCTGGCTCCAGGCGAGCACGACCCCCGCGCCCCCGACGACCAGCGGCACGACGAACCGCGACGACCCGTGCACGAGGTTCATGGCCGGCACGAGCCCGACGCCCACGACGAGCGCGACGCCGGTGAGGGTGTTGCGGTGCGCGAGAACCCATCCCGCCGTGTCGGAACGCTGCTCGGGCGGCAGGTCGAGTTCGCGCTCGTCCGTCAGCAGCAGCCCCAGGACGACGTAGAGGACGACGCCGAAGCCGCCGAGGAAGGCCGCTGCGGCGAACGCCGTGCGCACCTTCGTCACCGGGACCTGCGTGTGCGCGGCGATCCCGGCGGCCACGCCCGCGACCCGCCGGTGCTCGGTGCGGCGCAGCAGGGGCGGCCGCTGCACCTGCCCTCGCCCGGGCGCGTGGGTCGTCTGCGTGCTCACGCCCCGATCGTGGCACGCGCCCGACCCCGGGGGATCCCCCGACGGGCGGGTTCAGGGTCCGCTCAGGGTCGTCCCCGATGTGCCCGGGGGTCCCCGGCGGCCAGGGTTGAGCCATGACCTCGACCGAGCACCTCAGCTTCGACAAGACCCCCGGACACGACCAGCAGGAGATCCCGATGAGCGAGACCGTCCACGAACCCGCCGCCCGCACCGCCGCCGACCGCTTCTTCACCGGCGTCCGCCGCACCCGCCTCGTCCGCAGCCGCGACCGCTGGGTCGCGGGCGTCGCCGGCGGCCTCGCCGACCGGGCCGGCGTCAACGTCAACGTCGTCCGCGTCGCCTTCGTCGTGCTGTCCCTCTTCGGCGGCATCGGGCTGGGCCTGTACGGCCTGGCGTGGGCCCTGCTGCCCGACGCGACCGGCCGCATCGAGGCCCAGGCCGCGCTGCGCGGCGACGTCTCCGCCCCGCTCGTCCTGGCCATCGGCCTCGTCGTGCTCGACCTCGTGTTCGGCAACGGCCTCCTCGGCCTCGGCTGGGTGTTCTGACCCGCGGCCCGGAGTGGGAGGGTCGACCCGTGAGCACCACCCCCGTCCGCCAGGACGCGAAGTTCTTCGCGGCCGTCCGGTCCACCGGCGTCCGCCGGTCGCCGGACCGCTGGTTCGCGGGCGTCTGCGGGGGCCTGGCCGAACGGCTGGGGATCGACCCGTTGCTGGTCCGCGGGGTCCTCGTCGCGCTGACCGTCGTCGGCGGTCTCGGGCTCGCGCTGTACGGGGCCTGCTGGCTGCTCCTGCCGGACCGGGAACCGGACGGCCGGATCGAGGTCGAAGCGGCCCTGCGCGGTGAGCTGTCGGGCGCCGCGTGGCTGTCCGGGCTGCTGATCGTCGCCGACCTCGTCCTGCCCCGCGCCCTGCTCGGGGTCTTCAACGGGGACTGGCGCGGGCCCGGCTGGGGTTTCCTCATCACCGGTCTGGTCGGCCTCCTCGGCTGGTGGCTCCTGCGGGGTTTCGCCGTCCCGGCGCTCGAACGGCCCGCCCGGCCCGTCTCGCTGGTGAAGGAGACGCCCGCGCCGGAACCGGTCCCCGGGCCCCAGGCGGGTTTCGGGTCGCCCACCGAACGCCGTGCCGCCGCCCGTCAGGAGGCTCGCGAGCAGGCGCAGGAGAAGGCCCGCGAGGCCGCCGAGCGCGCGCGGGAGAAGGCGCGCGAGGCCGGCGACCGGGCCCGGGAGAAGGCGCAGGAGCAGGCCGCCCGCGCCCAGGCCCGCCGTCGTCCCGGCTCGCCGCTGCTCGGCGCCGCGGTCTTCGGCCTGGCGCTGCTGGCCGCCGGGGCCGTCGTCGTCACCGGGCTCGTCACCGGTCTCGAGGGGCGCGCGCTGCCGCTGGCGCTGTCCGCGTTCGTCGTCGTCCTGGGGCTGGGCGCCGTCGTCGCCGGGCTCCGCGGGCGCCGCACGGCCCTCGTGGGCCTGGCCTGGCCGGCCGCGTTCTGCGCCGTCGCCGCCGCCCTCGTGCCGCCGTCGTCGAACTGGACGTGGCAGGTCGAGCGCACCTGGGCCCCCACCGCGGGGTCGACGGGGTTGAGTTCCGCCGTCGGGTACCTCACGGTCGACCCGTCCCGCCTCGCGTCCCCGGCGACCTCCGCGACCGCGACGATCGCGGCGGGCCGGCTCGACGTCCTCGTCCCCGCCGACGCGACCGTCCTCGTCGACGTGACGGTCCTGGCCGGGAGCCTGCGCTGGCAGGAGGGCGCCGTGGTAGAGGTCGGCCCCGGCGAGACGGCCGCCGCGGCGGCGGCCGGTGGCGTGCACCTGCGGTCCGTCTTCGCCGTCGGACCGGACGCCGCGCGGCTCGCGGGCTCGGTCCAGGTCCGCGGTGACGACCCCGACGACTGGACCGTCCCGGCCAGGACGCCCGAACTGCACGCCGCGGCGTGGGCCGGCGAGGTCCGGCTCGGTACCGCCGGCTCGAGCACCCTGGAGCAGCCGTGAACGACGTGCCCACCCCCGTCCCGCCGCCCACCCCGCCGTCGGGCCCGAACCTCGGCGCCGTCCTCGCCGGCCTCGTCCTCGTGGCGGTCGGCGCGGCCGTCGGTCTCCACGAGCTGTTCGGTCTCGCGTTCGACTGGAGGTACTGGGCCGCGGGTGTCCTCGTCCTCGGCGGGTTCGGGGTCGTCGTGAGCTCGGTGGTCCGGGCGGCTGCGTGCGGCGGTCACCGGTAGCGTCCCGTCCGTGGAGAACTCCGAGGGTGCGGTGACGGTCGACGCGCGGTGGGGCGAGCTCGAGGACGGGACCCCCGTCGGGCGCTGGGTCCTGGACGACGGCGTGCTGCAGGTCGGGCTCGTCGAGCACGGCGCGCGCATCCAGTCCGTCCTGGCCCCCGACCGCGACGGCGTCCGCGCCGACGTCGCGCTGGGGTTCGCCGACCTGGCCCCCTACACGGGGAAGGGACGGTCCTTCGGCGCCACGATCGGGCGGTTCGCCAACCGCATCGCCGGCGGCACGTTCGACCTCGACGGCCGGACCGTCACGGTCCCCCCCACCGACCGGGGCAACGCGATCCACGGCGGTCCGCACCCGTTCTCGGAGAAGGTGTGGAGCGCCCACACCCTCGACGGCGCCTGCGGCGTCCGGTTCTCGCTGCTCAGCCCCGACGGGGACAACGGGTTCCCGGGCGCGCTGTCCGTCCACGTCACGTACCGGCTGCACGAGGGCCGGCTGACGACCGAGTACGTCGCCACGACGGACGCCACGACCGTCGTGAACCTCACCAACCACGCCTACTGGAACCTCGCGGGCGACGGGTCCGGAACGGTCGACCCGCACCTCGTCCGGGTCCTGGCCGACACGTTCCTGCCGCTGGAGGGGACGGGACTGCCGACGGGGGAGTTCCGCCCGGTCGAGGGCACGCCGTTCGACCTGCGCGAGGCCGTCCCCGTCGGCTACCGCGTCGAGCTGGACGACCCGCAGCTCGCCCTCGGCCAGGGGTTCGACCACTGCTACGTCCTGGCCACCACCCCCGGCGGGACCCGCGAGCCGAGCCTGGCCGCCGTCGTCACCGAACCCGTCTCCGGCCGCACCCTGGAGGTGTGGACCGACCAGCCGGGCGTGCAGTTCTTCACGGGGGGCTCGCTGGCCGGGACGCTCGTCGGCAAGGCGGGCGCGACGTACGGGCCGCGCGCCGGCCTGGCACTGGAGACGCAGGGTTTCCCCGACGCCCCCCACCACCCCGGGTTCCCGACGACGGTGCTGCTGGCCGGGGAGGAGTTCCGGTCCGTCACCGAACTCCGCTTCTCCGCCTCCTGAAGTTCCCGCGCCTCGCACACGTGGGACCCCCTCCCCGGACGCGGGACGGGGTCCCACGTGTGCGAGGCGCGGGAGCACCGAGGGGAGGCGAGTCGGCGGACTCACCCCCGGCTGACGTCGCGGGCCCACTCCGGCGCGGCGTCGATGCGGCGGAACTCGTCGTAGCGCCGCCGCAGACCGACCACCGCGGGCACCGACAGCAGCGCCGCGCCGACGACCAGCACCACCCGCAGGCCGACCGGCCACGGTCCGCGGTCCGCCGGGACGGACGGCACCGGCGTCGCCCCCGGCAGCAGCGCCGTGGCCAGCGACACCCCGCTGACGTCGAGGCCGGCGGGGGTGGGGACGGACCAGAACGCGGTGGTCGTCCCCGTGCGCACGTCGGTCCGCTCGACGCGGAACTCCCCGGCGCCCGTCGCCGCCGGACGCGCGTGGACGACGGTGGACCCGGAGGACCAGCCCAGCACGTCACCGGCGGAGGTGAGCGGGGCGGGCGCCGGGCGCCCGGGCTGCGTGGGGACGAAGTCGAGGCGCCGGTCACCGTCGGAGACGGCGATCAGGTCCCCGTCCGGCGACCACGCGGCACCGCCGGCGAGGTGCTCGCCGTCCGGCACGGGCAGTGCCGTGCCCGTGCCCGTGCGCGGGTCCACGACCCGCACCGCCGACGCACCGGGGGACTGGATCGCCAGCCGCGTCCCGTCGGGGGAGAACGCCGCCGACGTCACCACGTCGGCCCCCGGGACGGGGACGGCCCGGTGGGAGGCCACGTCGAACACGAACAGCTGCCCGGCCGGGTGCGCCGAGGGCCCGGCGGTCCCGAGGTAGGCCAGCCGGGAGGCGTCGGCGCTCCAGGCCACCGGGACGACGCCCAGGACGCGGGGGACCACGTAGGAGCGCGTCTGCCCGCTGGCCAGGTCGACGAGGGTGACGTCCGCGCCACCGCTCAGGCGGTGGCTGCCCACCGCCACCGTCCGCCCGTCCGGCGACAACGACGCCGTGTCCGCCCCCGCGGCCCCGGTGCCACCGCGCCCGCCGTCCAGCCGGCGGACCGTGCCGCCGTCGCTGCCGAGGACGAGGGTCTGCGTCGAGCCGGCGAGGGCCAGGCCCGTGCCCTGCCGGTAGAGGGCCACGGCCCGGCCCACGGGGTTCGTGGCCAGCGAGGCGGTCAGCCGGCTGGGGCCGGGGAACTGCTGCGGCACGGTGGTCCGGGTGGGCACCCGGCGGTGGGTCGGCACCGCGGCCACGGCCAGGACGGTCAGGACCCCGACCACCAGGACGCAGAACGCCACGAGGAGGGGCAGCCGTCGCGAGCTCATGCCTCAGCTTCACCCCCCGCGGCGCACCCAGCCACTCATCGCGCGGGACTCGTGGTGCAGGCGCCGCCGCCGTCGGGCACGGTGGGCCCGTGCCCGAAGGTGACACGGTCTTCCTGCTGGCCCGGCGGCTGAACGCCCGGCTGGCCGGGCGCACCGTCGAGCGCAGCGACCTGCGGGTCCCCCGGTTCGCGACGGCCGACCTGCGCGGTGCGCGGATCCTCGGCGTCGCCTCCCGCGGCAAGCACCTGCTGACCCGCTTCGCCGGTCCCGGGGCCGAGCCCACGACCCTGCACACCCACCTGCGGATGGACGGCGAGTGGACCGTCCTGGGGCCCGGCAAGCGGCTGCCGCACCGGCTGTGGCCCGACGTGCGGGTGCTGCTCGCCACCGACGGCCCCACCGCGGTGGCGCTGCGGATGCCCGTCGTCGAGCTCCTGCCGACGGCCCGGGAGGCCGACGTCGTCGGGCACCTCGGCCCCGACCTCCTCGACGGGGACCGGTCCGTGGACGACCGGGTCGCGGCCGCCGTGGCGAACCTGGCCCGCCGTCCGGAGCGCGGGCTCAAGGCGGCCCTGCTCGACCAGCGCAACCTCGCGGGCCTCGGGAACCTGTGGGCCGACGAGCTCTGCTTCCTGCGCGGTCGCTCCCCGCGGACGCCCGTGGGCGAGGTCGAGCTCGAACCGCTCGTGCGCCTCGCCGTGAAGCTCCTGACGTTCTCCGTGGGGCCGTCCGGGGCGCCGCAGGTCACCACGGGCGACACCCGGCCCGGACGCCAGCACTGGGTCTCGGGGCGGGCCGGGAAACCGTGCCTGCGGTGCGGCACGACGATCCTCGTGGAGGCCGAGGTGCCCGGGGACGCCGAACGGCGCCGGACCTGGTGGTGCCCCCACTGCCAGCCCCCGGGATCCCCGCCGGGTGAACGCGCGGTGACCTGAACCCGCCGCCGGACCCCGCCAGGTGAACACCTGGTGACCGTTGCGGCTCCGGGTGCGGGAGTGGTCGGGAGGGGTGGGGAACCCGAACTACTGTTCCCTGCGTCCAGCCCACTCCGTCCTGGGAGGAGGTCGCGTTGACGACCCTCCACCAGGTTCCCGCAACACGCCACCGGACCATCCCGTGGAAGTCGTGGGGAACCTTCCTGCTCCTGGCGGGGCCCAACGTCGCGCTCCTCGTCCTCTTCGTCTACAAACCCCTCGTCCAGAACGTGCAGTACTCGCTGCTGCACTGGAACCTGGGGTCCGACCGCGCGACGTTCGTCGGGCTGCAGAACTACGTGAACTACTTCCACGACCCGAAGACCCCGACGGTCCTGCTGACGACGCTGGTGTTCGCGGTCGTCACCGTCGGCGGCTGCATGGCCCTGGGGCTGGCGATGGCCCGCCTCCTGGACCGGAGGCTGCGCGGCCGGACGTTCGTCCGCGCCGTCGTGTTCGCCCCCTACGTGCTGTCCGGGGTCGCCGTCGGCATGTGCTGGCTGTTCGTCTTCGACCCGCAGTACGGCCTGGTCTCCGGCCTGCTGCGCGCCGTCGGCCTGGGCTCGCCGAACTGGTACAACGACCCGGACTGGGCGCTGGCCATGGTCTGCGTCGTCTACCTGTGGAAGTACGTCGGGTACGTCGCCATCATCTACCTGGCGGCGCTGCAGTCGGTTCCCGCCGACCTCCTCGAGGCCGCCCAGATCGACGGCGCGTCCCCCCTGCGGCAGTTCTGGTCGATCGTCTTCCCGCTGCTGTCGCCCACGACGTTCTTCCTGGGCGTCACGGTGTTCATCGAGTCCAACGCCGGCGGGTCCTTCGACATCATCCGCGCGATGACCAAGGGCGGCCCGCTGGAGGGCACGACGACGATGGTCTACCAGGTCTACCAGGAGGCGTTCGTGAACGGTTCCGCCGGGTACGCTTCGGCCATCGCGACCCTGCTGTTCCTCGCCCTGCTCGTCGTGACGATCGTCCAGATGGTCGTCGTGGAACGGAAGGTGCACTACCGGTGAGCGTGGAGCAGAGGACCACGTCGGGCTCGGGGCGCATCCCCGCCCCCCGGTCGTCCGGCCGGGAACTGCGGGAACCGAAGCGCCGCGTCGACGTGCTCGGGTACGCCGGCCTCGTGGTCGCCGCTCTGGTCATGGTCGTCCCGATGCTGTGGATGCTGCTGGCCTCCCTCAAGCAGCGCAACGAGATCTACACGATCCCCGCGCGCTGGCTGCCGCACGCCCTGCAGTGGCAGAACTACGCCGACGTCTTCGCGACCGTCCCCTTCGCGCACTTCCTGCTGAACAGCGTCATCACCACCGTGCTGGGTGCGGGGTTCAAGGTCGTCCTCGGCCTCACGTGCGCGTACGCGCTCGTGTTCGTGGAGTTCCCCGGCAAGCGGATCGTCTTCCTCGTCGTGCTCGCGGCGCTCATGGTCCCCCCGCAGGTGACGCTCATCCCGAACTACACGCTCATCGCGCAGACCGGCTGGCTGAACACCTACCAGGGGATCGTCGTGCCCGGGCTCGCGAGCTCGCTCGGCACCTTCCTGTTCCGCCAGCACTTCCAGACCCTGCCCGTCTCGGTCCTGGAGGCCGCGACCCTCGACGGGGCGGGCCACTGGCGGCGCCTGTGGCAGTTCGTCGTGCCGCTGTCCGCGCCGACCGTCTCGGCCGTCGCCCTCGTCTCCGTCGTCGGCGAGTGGAACCAGTACCTCTGGCCGCTGCTCGTCACCGACCGCTCGACCATGATGACCCTGCCCGTGGGCCTGACGTTGCTGCAGAACAACGACGGGATCACCAACTGGGGCGTCCTCATGGCCGGGACCGTGCTGGTCATGCTCCCGATCCTGCTCGTCTTCCTCTTCTTCCAGCGGCGTCTCGTGGCGGGTCTCGCCGCGGGTGCCCTCGCGAACTGACCCACCGAAACCCTGGAGAGTCCCGTGAACAACCTGCTGAACGACGTGGCCGTGCCCCGCCGCGGGGTCCTCGGCCTGGTCGGCCTGGGTGCCGCCGGCCTGGGCCTGGCCGCCTGCTCCGGCCCGTCGACGGCCGCGTCCGACGACAGCACCGCCTCGGCCTCCTCGACGGACTGGTCGAAGGTCACCCCCGCCGACACCGTCACGATCTGGACGAACCACCCCGGGTCCTCCCAGGCAGTCGAGGCGGAGTTCCTGACCCGCTGGGCGAAGGAGAACGCCGACATCAAGGTCGAGTTCGTCACCGCCGGGTCGAACTACGACGAGATCTCGCAGAAGTTCCAGGCCGCGCTCACGGGGTCGGACCTGCCGGACCTGGTGCTGCTCAGCGACGTCTGGTGGTTCCGCTACGCCCTCAACGACCAGCTCGCCCCGCTGAAGGAGCTGCTGCCCGCCGCCGGGGTGAAGACCGAGAACTACCAGAAGGGCCTGTACGCCGACTACCAGTACCAGGACGAGCAGTGGGCCGTCCCCTACTGCCGCTCGACGCCGGTGTTCTACTACAACAAGGCCCACTGGTCCGCGGCCGGCCTGCCCGACCGCGGCCCGGACACCTGGGACGAGTTCGCGACGTGGCTGCCGAAGCTGAAGGCGGCGGGCACGGGCGCGCAGGCCCCCTACGGCCTCGGCAAGGGCACCGGCAACGCGACCTGGATCCACCAGAACCTCATCTGGGGCATGGGCGGGGCGCTGTCGAAGGACTGGACGATGACCGTCGACAGCGAGAAGGTCCTCGCCGCCAGCGACTACCTGCGCGGCTACATCACGCAGGGCTGGGCCGCGGTCTCCTCCTCCGACCAGGCCTCCGACTTCGGCGCGGGCCTGTACTCCTCCGTCATCGGCTCGACCGGGTCGCTGTCGGGCATCCTCAAGGCCGCGAACTTCGAGGTCGGCAACGCGTTCCTGCCCGGCGGCACGGCCGGGCAGTTCACGCCCACCGGGGGCGCCGGGTTCGCGATCCCCGCCAAGCGCACGCCCGAGCAGCAGCTCGCGGCCGCGAAGTTCCTGGCGTTCCTCGCCGAGGACGACAACACCGCGTACTTCTCGCAGAACACCGGCTACATGCCCGTCACCACCGGCGCCGTGGACTCCGGCCCGATGCAGGAGGTCTACGCGCAGACGCCGCTGTTCAAGACCGCCGTCGACCAGCTGAAGAACGTCCGCAAGCAGGACAACGCGCGCGTCTTCGTCCCCGGTGGGGACCAGTCCACGGTGACGGCCTGGGAGAAGGTCATGCTGCAGGGCACCGCGTCCAAGGACGCGTGGGGCACCGCGCAGCAGGAGGTCCAGCAGTCCTACGAGGCGGACGTCGAGCCGCTGCTGAAGTCCTGACCGGACGCCCGGACACCTGGGAGCCTGGACCCGTGACCCGACCGCTCGTGATCGCCCACCGCGGCTACTCCGCCGCGGCCCCCGAGAACACCCTCGCCGCGTTCGAGGCGGCCCTGCGCGCCGGCGCGGACCTCCTCGAGCTCGACGTCCGGCTCGACGCCGACGGGGTCCCGGTCGTCCTGCACGACGCCACCCTGGACCGCACCACCGACGCCCCGGGTGCGGTCGGGGACCTGCCCAGCGCCGCCGTGCGCACCGCCGACGCCGGGGCGTGGTTCGCCCCGGCGTTCGCCGGGCAGCGCGTCCCGACGCTGCGCGAGGTCGTCGACGTCGTGGCGCGCTTCCCCGCCGCCGGCCTGCTGGTGGAGTTCAAGGGCGCGTGGACACCGGCCGAGGCGGCCGGGGCCGTCGCGACCCTGCGGACGGCCGGGGTGGCCGGGCGCAGCGTCGTCCAGAGCTTCGACCGCACGACCGTCGCCGCCCTGCGCGACGTCGCCCCGGACGTCCGCCGGGCGCTGCTGGTGCTGCACCCGGGCCCCGTCGACCCCGACGAGCTCGAGCAGTCGTTCCAGGACCTGGCGGGCGACCCGTTCACGGCGCTGTCCACCCCGGCCGGGGTGGCGCGCGAGCAGGCCGCCCGGGCCGTGGCCGAGCTCGGGGTCGTCGCCGTGAACCCGTACGCCGCCGCTCTCGTCGCCAGCCCGCACGTCGTCGCCGAGTACCACGCGGCGGGGGTCGCGACGTACCCCTACACCGTCGACGAGCCCCGGTTGTGGGCGGACCTGCTGCGCCACGGGGTCGACGGGATCATCACGAACGACCCCGGGCGGCTCCGGGGTTTCCTCGACGCGCGCGAGGTCCGCTCCACGCAGGACAGGGCCCTCGAGGACCGGCAGGAACTGACGCTGGCCGCCACCCGGCAGGGGCACGCGACCGCGCGGCTCACCTCCGCCTGACCGGTCCCGGTCCTCCGCGCGAGCCGTGTGCCGGATCTCGCGGGGGACCGGTGTCGGAACGGTGCAGGAGGGCGTGGCCGGGCGGGGTGTGCGGCACGATCCGGGCGTGAGGTTGCGCGCACTCCCCGTTGTCGTCGGTGTGGCCCTGCTCGTCGTGGGGTGCTCGGCGCCGCCGTCGCACCGCACGATGCCCGAGCACCGCCGTTCCCCCTCCGCCGGCAGCTCTCCGAGCACCACCACGAGCACCACCTCGAGCACCACCTCGACCACCGCGTCGGCCTCGCCCAGCCCGTCGCGGACCCCCGACGGCCAGCGGTTCACGACCGTGAACTTCGGCGCCGAGGACGTCCGGGAGACGACGCTGCACGGCGCGACGTCCGGCGTCAGCATGAAGGTGTGGGTCTGGACGCCGCCGCAGTACGACGACCCGCGGTACGCGCACACCGAGTTCCCCGTGCTGTTCCTCTACCCCGGCGGCGACGGGGCCACCTACAACAACTGGACCGACCGGTCGTACTCGGCGCAGGAGGTCGTCGACCAGGGCTCGCGCGACGGTTCGGTGCTGCCGTTCGTGTTCGTCATGCCCGAGATGCAGGTCTCCAAGGACGTCGACACCGAGTGCACCGACCTGCCCGGGCAGCCCGCCGTCGGCACGTTCCTCGACACCGACGTCCCGGCGATGGTCCAGCACGACTTCCGCGTCCTGCCGCCCGGGAAGGGCTGGGGGACGGCGGGGGCCTCGTCGGGGGCCTACTGCGCCGCCGCCATCGCCCTGCGCCACCCCGGGGAGTACGGCGCCGTCGTGAGCATCGCCGGCTACTTCGACATGGAGACGAACCTGCCGCACAAGGCGCCCGCGGTGCAGGCCCTGTACCCCTCGGCGCTGGCGCCCGGGTTCGGCGGGACCCTCGCGTGGCTGCTCGTCGCCGGTACCGACAGCCCCGAGGACGTGACGCAGGCGCAGCGGTTCTCAGCCCTCGTCACGGCGCCCTCGAGCGCGCAGGTCGCGCTGCAGGACGGCGGCAAGCACCTCACGACGTCCTTCAAAGCGGCGATGCCGCAGGTGTTCGCGTTCTTCAGCCAGCACCTGCAGGCACCCGTCAGCTCGCGCTGAGCTCCGACGGCTCGGAGAACTCCAGCACGCCCTCGTCGTTCGTGCGGGCCCGCACGACCCGCGTGTAGCCCTCGGCGACGAGCGCGTCGAACAGCGGCTGCATCCGCTTGGCCTGCCGGACGAGGGCCACACGGGCCCCGCCGGCGCGCAGTTCCTGCTGCTTGCGCAGCAGGGCACCGGCGTCGGCACCCGCGGGGTGGACGAGGGCGACGGCCCCGGCGGGGTCGGTGGGCAGCGCGATCTCGTCGACGATGCGCTCGAACCCGATCGAGAAACCCGCCGCGGGCAGGTCCCGGCCGGAGAACCGGCCGACCATGTTGTCGTAGCGCCCGCCCCCGGCGATCGAGGAACCGCCGGTCGCGAGCGACATCTCGAAGATCGGCCCCGTGTAGTAGCCCATCCCGCGCACCAGCGTCACGTCGAACTCGACGTTCAGGTCCGGCGCCGAGACGGCCAGCGCGGCCGCGATCTCCTGCAGGTTCGCGATCGAGGTCGCGGGGACGGTGGACGGCAGGGCGCCGTCGCCGATCCGGGCGACGTCGCGCAGCGGCAGGAGGTCGGTCAGCGCCTTCTCCAGCGCAGCGACCTGCTCCTCGCCGAAACCCTTGGCGCGCAGTTCCGCGAGGACCCCGTCGAGGGCGATCTTGTCGAGCTTGTCGACCGTGATGAGGACGCTGCCGTGGTCGGTCTCGGCGAAACCGCACCCGTTCAGCAGGCCCGTGAGGACGCCGCGGTCGTTGAGGCGCAGCGTCGTCCCCGTCAGCCCGAGCCGGCTGAGCGCCGTGTGGGTCGCGGTGACGAGTTCCACCTCGGCCAGCGTCCCGGCCTCACCGACGATGTCGATGTCGCACTGGACGAACTGGCGGTAGCGGCCCTTCTGCGGTCGCTCGGCCCGGAACACCGGACCGATCTGGACCGCCTTGAACGGCATCCGCAGCGTCGCCGCGTTCGTCGCGACGTACCTGGTCAGGGGCACGGTGAGGTCGAAGCGCAGGCCCAGGTCGGCGGCGTCGGCGGGCAGCAGCGGCTCGTCGGCCGCCAGGCCCCGGCGCATGACCTTGAACAGCATCTTCTCGTTCTCGCCGCCCTGCCCCGACTCCAGCCGGGACAGCTCCTCGACGACCGGCGTCTCGACCTCGTCGAAGCCGAACGAGCGGTAGACCTCCCGGATCACGTGCAGCGCGTGCTCCCGGCGAGCCTTCTCGACCGGCAGGACGTCGCGCATGCCCCGTGCGGGGACCACCTTGGAAGCCATGGGGCCATGGTAGGGGCGCGTCGGGACGGCACGTTGCCTCCCCGGTCCCGGTGAAAGGGACCGTGGAGTCAACGTGCCGGTTCCCGGAGCACCTCCCGCGCGGTGGACGGGTCGGGCCGCCGCAGGAGAGCGCCGAACGCCCGCCAGGTCCGGGTGCGTTCGGCCAGCGCGGCGGGCGACCGGTCGGTCATCTCCAGCCACCCGTGCGGCAGCGCGGGAGCGTGCAGGTGGAGGACCGGGGTCCCGGTGGCCGCGAGCCGGCCCGCGAAGGCCGTGCCCTCGTCCTGCAGCGGGTCGAAACCCGCGGTCGTCAGGACGGTGGGGGGGAAGCGCTGCAGGTCGCCCGCGCGGGACGGCTGCAGGTGCGGGTCCGCGGGGTCGGCGCTCTCGGCCCCGCCGCCGTAGGCGGCCCAGTAGTACTCCATGGCGGCCCGGGTCAGGAAGGGGCCGTCGGCGAAGGTCCGGTAGGAGTCGCTGCCCGTGCGCGCGTCGAGGGCGGGGTACACCAGCAGCACGGCGTCGACGGCGGCACCCGCCGAGCGGGCGGCGAGCGCGGCCGCGGCGGCGAGGTTCCCGCCCGTGGAATCCCCGCCGACCCCCAGCCGGGAGGTTCTCCCGGCTTCGCAACGCACCACGGCCAGGCAGTCCTGCAGGGCGGCGGGGAAGCGGTTCTCCGGGGCCAGGCGGTAGCCGACGGACACCACGTGGGCTCCGGTCGCCGCGGCCAGGGTCTGCGCGGAGGGTTCGGCGGAGTCCAGGTCCCCCACCACCCAGCCGCCGCCGTGGATCCACACGACGACGGGTCCGCCGGCTCGCCAGCCGTGCGGGGTGTACCGGCGCACCGGCACGGGACCGTGCGGGCCCGGAACGGCGGCGTCCACGCTGGAACCGCTGAACTCCGCCGGGGTGCCGGTGCGCAGGTGGCTCAGCACGAGCCGGTACTGCTCGCGCACCGCCGCCGGTGGGCTGTCGGGCGCGGTGCGCGGCAGCAGACCGTCCAGGTCGCGCAGGGCGGCGGCCACGTCGGGGTCGAGGGTCGTCATCGCCGGTCGTACAGCCGGCGGCGGCGCAGGTGGTCGACCGCGACGGCGGCGATGAGGATGGTCCCGACCACGATGTTGTTGTACTGCGGCGGGACGGCCGCGACGATCAGCGCGTTGTCGATGACCGACAGCAGGACCGCCCCGACGGCGACACCGGTGATCGACCCCAGGCCGCCGAGCAGCGAGACTCCCCCGATGAGGACCGCGGTGACGACGACGAGGGTGGTGGACGACCCGCCGGCCTCGACCTGACCGGCACCCACCCGGGCGGAGTAGACGACGCCGGCGAACGCCGCCGTGACGCCCGCGACGACGTACAGGGCCAGGTCGATGCGGGTGGTCCGCAGCCCGTTCCCGACGGCGGCCTGCCGGTTCCCGCCGAGGGCGCGGACGTCGACGCCGAACCGGGTGTGCTCGAGCAGGAACCAGAACACGATCCCGGTGAGCAGGGCGAACCAGATGACGTTCGGCAGACCGGCGAAGGTGCCCTGCCCGAAGACGAGGAAGGGCTGGGGGAGGGGGAGCACGTCGACCCCGCCGGTCATCTGGGTGTTCAGTCCCAGGCAGACGAAGAACGTCCCCAGCGTGGCGATGATCGGTGGCACGTGCAGCCGGGAGATGACCAGGTGGTTGACGGTTCCCAGCGCGGCTCCGGCCGCCAGGCCGGCGAGCACCGCCAGCGGCCACCACAGCCCGTGGCTCATGAGGCTGGTGGAGGTCAGCGCCCCCAGCGTGAAACCCGCCCCGACGGAGAAGTCGAGGCCACCGCCGATGACCAGCAGCGCCGCGCCGCAGCCCATGACGAAGTACACGACGGAACTGCGCAGCACCTCCAGCAGGTTGTCCGCAGAGAGGAACGCCGGGTTCTTCGCCGCGGTGACGGCGCCGATCACGACGACGACCGCCAGCAGCGTGGTCTCCTGACGCAGCAGGATCCCGCGGGCGGTGGTCCCCGCCGTGCGTCGGGTTCCTCCCTCCTCGGGGCCGGTCACCGGCGGGGTGGGGGCGGGTGCGGTGGTGGTCGGACCGGGGGCCGGGGTGCTGTTCACGCTGCGCTGCCTTCGTCGTGGGCGAGTCCGGTGATCAGGGAGATGACCTCGTCGCGGGTGGTGCGGGCCACCTCGCGCGTGCCGACGGTGCGTCCGAGCCGCAGCACGGTGATGCGGTCGGCGTGCCGGAAGACGAACTCCAGGTCGTGGCTGATGCAGATGACGGCCTTGCCCGCGGCCTTGAGGTTGTCGAGGATGGTCCCGACGCGCGCGGACTCCTGCACCCCGAGCGCCGCGGTGGGTTCGTCGAGCAGCACGATCGGCGTGTCCATGCGCACGGCCCGGGCGATGGCGACGACCTGCCGCTGACCGCCGGAGAGCAACCCCACCGGTGTCCTGACGTCCCCGACGCGCACCTGCAGGTCCCGCAGCACCTGAGCCGCCTCGCGGTCCATGCGGCGCCGGTCCAGGACCCCGAAGCGGCGGGGGAGGTTCCCCAGGGCCATGTTCGTGGAGATGTCGAGGCACTCCACCAGGGCCAGGTCCTGGTGGACGACGGCGATGCCCCGGCTGCGGGCGTCGGAGGCGTCGTGGGCGAGGTCGAGCCGTTCCCCGGCGACGTGGATGGTTCCTTCGTCGCCGCGGTGCAGGCCGGTCACGATCTTGATGGTGGTGGACTTGCCGGCGCCGTTGTCACCGACGATGGCGTGCACCTCGCCGGCGTGGGCGGAGAAGTCGACCCGTTCCAGGGCGCGGACGGATCCGAAGGACTTGGCGATGCCCCGCAGTTCCAGGGTCGGGACGAGGCCGGGGGTCCCGGTGGGGGAGGCCGGGCCCGGTGCACCGGCCTGGCGGGCCATCAGTGCCACCCCTCGTCGAGGTACTGCTGCAGGTCGTCCTTCGTGCCCATGGCCGTACCGACCTGGATGAACTGCGCCGCCCCGTCGGTGGCGGTGCGACCGGCGTCGATCCTGGCCAGGGCCGCGTCCAGACCGTCCTTGCCCGCGGTGCAGAGGTCCTGCAGGAGCAGCCGGTAGGCCGACCCGTCGGCCAGCGCCTCGCGCCCGCCGTTGTCCGGTCCGTTGCCGAGGTAGGCGAGCTTCCCCGCCAGGCCCTTGGCCGTGAGCGCACTGACGGCGCCCTGCGTCACGGTGCCCATGTGGGTGGCGATGGCGGTGAGGTCGCCGTGGGCGGTGAGCAGGGCGTTGGTCTGGGCCAGGGCCTTGGCGGAGTCGTCGCCGGTGTAGACCTCGCCGACCACCTCGACGTTCTCCGTCTTCGCCGCGGCCTGCTCCATCCCGTCCAGCCACGCCTTGCCCAGTCCGGTGTCGGCGGAGGCGATCAGACCGAGCTTCTGCTCACCGGGCAGTTTCGCGATCTCCCCGACGTACAGCTCCCCGAGCTCGTTCCAGTCCAGGCCGACGTTGATGTCGGCGCCGGTGTGCGCGGCACCGGTGCCGTAGAAGGTCTCGGTGACGATCCCCGCGTTCTGCGCCTGCTGCAGCAGCGGGGTGAAGGCGTCGGAGGCGGGCAGGGTGATGATCGCGCCCTTCCGGTTCGCGATGGCCGACTGCACCTGCTCGATCATCGTGGTGGCGTCGATGGCCTGGCCGGTCGGGCCGGTCTCGGTGAACTCCACCCCCTTGGCCTTCGCCTCCGCCGCCATGCAGTCCCCGGCGGCGCGCCAGGCGGGGTAGTTCGGGAGGGGGTTCACGAACTGCACGCTGCGGTTGCCGTTCAGCGCGGCCGGGGCGGAACCGCCGGCACCGGTCGAACTCGCCGGTGCGGTGCCGTTCCCGCACCCGGCGAGCAGGAGCAGCGCCGAGGAGGTGGCGGCGACCGCGGTGAGAACTCGTGCGGTGGTTCCCGTCGTGGACGTGGTGGTCGGACGTGAGCGCTTCATCGTCGAAGGTCCTTTCCCGGGCGTCGTCGCCCTCCGGTGCTGTACGTCGTCGAGAGTAGGAACCGCCACCTGCGCCTCCCAGGTCCAGGCGGCGGAGAAACCGCGGTGCTCTTCCGTCAGTCGGCGGTGGTTCCGCGCGCTACCGGAACGCCGCGTGCAGGGCGTCGACGTGCGCGGCCAGGGCGGTGCGCCCCATGCGGGTGGCGCTGAAGGAGTCGAAGGAGTGGAACGCGCGGGCGTAGTGGTGCAGCTCCACCGGGATCCCCGCCGCCAGCAGGCCGAGGGCGAACGACAGTCCCTCGTCGCGCAACGGGTCGAACTCGGCGGTCGACAGGAAGACGGGTGGCAGCCCGGCCAGGTCGTCCACCCGGCCCGGGGAGGCGTAGCGCGCCGACGGCGCACGGACCGCGGCCTGCAACCCCTCGTCGTCGCCGAGCCCCACCCCGAGGTACATCGCCCAGCAGTCGCGCAGGTGCTGCCCGGTGATGATGGGCGTGTCCTCGAACAGCCTCACCGACGCCGTGCCCAGCGTCCCGTCCAGCACCGGGTGCAGCAGCAGCTGGAGCACCACCTGCAGGCGGGCTCCACCACCGGCTGCGGTGCGCCGGGCGTCGCGCCACCTCAACGCCGTCCCGGCCGCCAGCGCACCACCGGCCGACAGGCCCCCCATCGCGACCCGGGTGGGGTCCAGTCCCAGACCCGCCGCGTTGTCCGCCAGCCAGTCCAGGACCCACCCGCAGTCGTCCAGCGCCGCCGGGTAGGGGTGCTCGGGCGAGAGGCGGTAGTCGACGGACAGCACCGCGCAACCCGTCGCGTCGGCGTAGTACCCGCACCGCTCCTCCTCGGTGTGCAGGCCACCGGTCACGAAGCTGCCGCCGTGCAGGAACACCAGGACGGGCAGGCTGGCGCGCGGGACCGCGCCGGGGATGCGCCGGGAGGCCGGCCGGGGGCGACGCAGGGTCAGCGCGACGCCGCTCCCGTCCGGACGGGGGGCGCTGTGGTGCTCGACGGGGCCGGGGTGGGAGCCGCGGTGCATCTCCTCGACCACGGTGCGTTCGATCCGCCGGGCCTGCTCCATGTCGTGCAGGTCGATCAGGGGGATGAGCGTGGCCAGGGCGGCCAGCTCGGGGTCCAGGGTGCGCGTGCCGTTCACCCCGGTCAGCATCCTCACCGGGCCGGTCCGCGGCGACCGCCGCGCGGCGCACGCTGCCCGTCCCGCGTCCGCCACGTGGCGGCTGGAGCCGACGGGCCCCGGGTCTACGCTCCGCTGATGCAGGGACTGCTGCGCAAGCTCGCCAGCCTGGACTCCGACGCCGAACGCGGCCTGCGCCTCATCGAGTTCTTCGACCAGCTGGTCATGCACCGGGCCGACCTCGAAGCCGTGGTCCGGGCCACCGCGGTCCTGGCCGAGGCCACCGCCGGCGCCGTCGACGACCGGCTCGGCATCGCGGTGAGCATCACCCAGGACGGGCGCGCACTGGGCGCCACGGGCCCCTCCGACCACGCCTCGGTGCACGACGTCGTCGTCGACGGCAGCGGGGTCGGCCGGGTGTGGCTGGACCGGTGCGCCGGTTCGGCGGACTGGGACGACCTCATCCTGGCCCGGATGGCGCTGACGATGGCCGCGGTCAGCGGCCGGGCCGCCGCCGAGGCGCCCCCGGCGCACCTCGGACTGGCCGACCCCGCGGTCCTGCAGGTCCTCCTGCGCGGTGGTGGCGGCGCGGGGGAGGCGGAGGTCTCCCGCGCGGTGCGGCTGCTCGGGTTCGCCCCCGGCCAGTTGGTGGTGCCCATCGCCCTCGCCGCCGCCTCCGGCGTGGAGGAGGCGCTGGCCGCGGTCCGCACCGCGTTGGTGGACCAGACCGGCCGGCGGGTGGTCGGGACGGCGCTCAGCGACCGGTTGGCCGTGCTGCTGCTCAGCGCCGGGACGACGCCGGAGCCCGCGCTGCCCCCCGGCGTGGTGGCCTGCGTCGGGGACGCGGTGCCCGTCGAGCGCTGCGCCGCCCCCTGGACGGCGGTGCGCCGGGGCGTGCGGTTCGCGGCGCTGGGTGGTCAGTGGTCACCCTGGCAGCGGCTGAGCGCGCTCGGCGCCGTCGTCGTGCTGGCCGACGTGCCGGAGGAGGTCGTCCAGGCCCAGCCCGACGTGCAGGCGGTGGACGCCCTGGCCGCGCGCCGCGGCGGCGACCTGGACCTGCAGCTGCTGGAAGCGGCCTGCCACCTGAAGTCGGTGCGGGAGGCGGCGGCCGCGGTGCACCTGCACCACTCCAGCGCGGCCTACCGGCTCGACGGCGTCGAGGCCGTGCTCGGTTTCGAGGTCCGGACGCCGCAGGGGCGGTACCGGGCCCGGACCGCGTTGCTGCTGTGGCAGTTGCACGGCGGCAGCGAATCGGCACGTTGACTCCGCGGTCTCGATGAACGGGACCGTGGAGGCAACGTGCCGATTCCTGGGGCCGCGCCCTCAGCGGGCGACGAGGTCCTCCAGCGTCGCCCGGGCGCCCTTGGCGTGCAGGGACGCGAGCGTCGCGGTGTACTCCGCGACGAACCCCTCGTCGTCGGCGAGGTCGCCGAACAGGGACCGGTCGGCGATGAAGGCCGTCGGGTCGGTCCGGTTCTTCTGCGCGGTGGCGACGAGCCGCTCGGCGATCCGGTCGGACACCTCGATCGGCTCGCCCTGCTCGTCGACGCCCTCGGCGTAGCGGGCCCAGCTCGCGACGACGGCCGCAGCGCGGAAGAACTCCCCGCCGGAGGCGATCTGCTCCTTGATCACGGGGATGAGCCACTTCGGGATCCGGTCCGAGCTCTCGTTGCACAGCCGGGCGACGGTGTCGCGCACCTCGCCGTTGGAGAAGCGGCTGATGAGCTCGCGCCGGTAGGCGTCGAGGTCGATGCCCGGGACGGGCGCCAGGGTCGGGGTGCCCTCGCGTTCCATGTAGGCGAGCAGGAACGTCGCGAACAGCGGGTCCTGGGCGACGTCGTGGACGAGGCGGTACCCGGCGAGGTAGCCGAAGTAGCACAGGGCCTGGTGGCTGGCGTTCAGCAGCCGCAGCTTCATGAGCTCGTACGGTTCGACGTCGTCGACCACCTGGACGCCGGCGTCCTCGTAGGGGGGCCGGCCGAGGCCGAAGTCGTCCTCGAGGACCCACTGCACGAACGGCTCGCACACGACGGGCCAGGCGTCCTCGATCCCGAACCGGTCGGTCACCTCGGCCCGGTCGTCGTCGGTGGTGCCGGGGGTGATCCGGTCGACCATGCAGTTCGGGAACCGCACGTTCTCGGAGATCCACGCGCCGAGCTCGGCGTCCTTGGCGGTGGCGAACGTGGTGAACACCTTGCGCGCGACGTGCCCGTTGCCCTGGATGTTGTCGCAGGACATCACGGTGAACGCCGGGACGCCGCGGTCGCGGCGACGGCGCAGCGCTTCGGTGACCAGGCCGAACGACGTCCGGGGGACCGCGCCGTCGGTGAGGTCGGCGGCCACCCCGGGCTCGTCGAGGACGAACTCGCCCGTCACCGCGTCGATGTTGTAGCCGCCCTCGGTCACGGTGAGGGACACGATCCGGATGCGCGGGTCGGCCATGGCCTCGATCGCGGCGTCGGGGTCGGCCGGCGCGTGCAGGAAGTCCAGTATCGAGCCGATCACGCGCGGTTCGCGCGACCCGTCGGGGTCCTTCAGGACGAGGGTGTAGAGCCCGTCCTGCGCGTCCATGACCTCCTTCATCCGCGCGTCGTGCGGCAGGACGCCGATCCCGCGGATGCCCCAGTCCAGGGCCTCACCGTCGTTCATCAGGCGGTCGAGGTACATGGCCTGGTGGGCGCGGTGGAACCCGCCGACGCCGAGGTGGACGATCCCGGGTGTGACCTGCGAACGGTCGTAGCTCGGGACGGGGACCTCTGCGCCGATCGCGGCGAGGTTCTCCGTGGTCAGGGGCAGGCTCACAGCAGGACTCCCGTGGTTCGGTACGGTCACTTCGCCGGCGGTCACTTGACGGCACCCATGGACAGACCCTGCACGAGCTTGTCCTGGGCGGCGAACCCGGCGACGAGCACGGGCAGCGAGATCACCGTGGCGGCGGCGCACAGCTGGGCCAGGAACAGGCCCTGGCTGGTGACGAACCCGGTGAGGAACACCGGGGCGGTGCTGGCGACGGTGTTGGTCAGGGTGCGGGCCAGCAGCAGCTCGTTCCAGCTGAAGATGAAGCAGATGAGCGCGGTGGCCGCGACGCCCGGCATCGCGACCGGGCGCACGATCGACCACAGCATCCGGATGAGCCCGGCACCGTCGATGGAGGCGGCCTCCAGCATCTCGCCGGGCACCTCGGCCAGGAAGGACTGCATCATCCACACCGCGATCGGCAGGTTCATCGACGTGTACAGGACGATGAGCAGCCAGATGTTGTCCAGCGTGCCGGTCTTGGTGGCGAACAGGTACAGCGGCAGCAGCCCGGCGACCAGCGGCATGAACTTCGTCGACAGGAAGAAGAACATGACGTCGGTCCACTTCTGGACCGGGCGGATCGACAGGGCGAAGGCGGCCGGGATCGCCAGGCACAGGACGAGGAGCGTGGAGACGATCGAGGCCATCGCCGAGTTGATCAGCGGTGCGGCGGGCTGGGCGGAGAAGAACGAGCGGTACCCGTCGAGGGTGAGGGCGGCCGCGATCGACGGCGGGTTGGTCGCGGCGTCGGGCTCGGAGTGCAGGGAGGTCAGGACCATCCACAGCACGGGCAGGACGAACAGGACGCCCACGATCCAGGCCAGCACGCTCCACAGCGGCTTGCTGCGGTTCATCGAGCGGGCCTTCTGGTCCCGGCGCGACGTGGAGACGTTGGTCCCGGGGATGGTCGCGGTGAGGGTGCTCATCGACCGGCCTCCTGCTTGAACATGCTCGACACGACGCGCAGGGCGAAGGTCGCGACGACGATGGTGGCGATGACGACGACGACGCCCATGGCGGAGGCGAGGCCGTAGTCGTGGGCCGAGAACACGGTCTGGTAGATCGTGTACGGCAGGTTCGCCGTCCCCAGGCCGCCGGCGGTGATGGTGAACACGGCGTCGAAGTTCTGGACGATGTAGATGGCGCCCAGCAGACCGCCGAGCTCGAGGTACTGCCGCAGGTGCGGGAACGTCAGGTAGCGGAAGATCTGGAAGCTCGTGGCGCCGTCCATGCGGGCGGCCTCCTCGGCGTCGGCGGGCTTGGACTGCAGCCCGGCCAGCAGGATCAGCATCATGAACGGCGTCCACTGCCAGACGAGGGACACCTCGATGGCGATCTTCGGGGCGGTGGACAGCCAGTCGACCTGCGGGGCGGAGTCCGAGCCGAACAGCTTCCAGATCGCGTTGAGCGTGCCGTTCAGCAGGCCGTAGTTCGGGTTGAACAGGGCGTGCTTCCACAGCAGGGCCGCGGCGATCGGGACGACGAGGAACGGCGCGATCATCATGGTGCGCACGGCGCCGCGACCGGCGAACTTCCGGTCCAGCAGCAGCGCGATGAGCATGCCCAGCACGAGGCTGACCAGCACGACCGTGACGGTGAGGATCACGGTGTTCACCACGGCCGAGCGGAGCTGGGCGTTGGTGAAGACCGAGACGTAGTTGCTGACCCCGCCGAAGCCCCGGTCCTGCGGGTAGTACGAGTTCCAGTTCATGAACGAGATGACGATGGTCGCCACGAACGGGAGCTGGGTGACGACGATCGTGAAGATCAGGGCGGGCAGCAGGGGAGCACGGCGGGCCCAGTCGGCGGCCTTGCGCGCCGAACCCGCGTGGACCTGGGGCCGGTCGGGGCCCACCTTGGAGTGGCTGGAGGCGGTGCTTGCGCTCATGGAAGGACGTCCTTCAGGCTTCCGCGGGAACTGCAGGGACCGGTGACGGGAAGACCGCGGGCCCCCGGGACGGCCCGGGGACCCGCGGCGGGGATCACTTCTTGTACTTGTCGGTGACCAGCTTCGTCGCGAGCTCCTGGCCCTGGTCGCAGGCGTCCTCGACGCTCGTCTGGCCGGCGATGGCCGAGGAGATGAACTGCGAGACCTGCGTCCCGAGGTCGGCGAACTCGGGGATCGCGACGAACTGGATGCCGGGCGCCGGGCGCTTCTGCACGCCGGGGTCGCTCGGGTTCGCCGCGTTGATGGCGTCCTGGGTCGCCTTGTAGAACGGGGCCGCGGACTTCTGGTAGTCGGCGTTCTCGTAGGTCGAGTTGCGCTTGCCGGCGGGGACCGAGGCCCAGCCGACCTTCGACCCGACGAGCTCCTCGTACTTCTGGCTGGAGGCCCAGGAGATGAACTTCCAGGCGTTCTCCTGACGCTTGGACGCCTTCTGCACGCCCCACGCCCACGTGTACAGCCACCCCGAGGAGTCGGTCTTGTTGACCGGGGCGGCGACGTAGCCCATCTTCCCGGCCACCGGGGAACCGGCGGCGTCGAGGGAGCCGGCGGCCGACGTCGCGTCGTACCACATGGCGACCTGCGACTGGGTCATGCCGTTGAGGCACTCGGTGAACCCGGCCTGCGGGGCACCGGCCTCGCCGTGGGCCCGGACGAGGTCGACGTAGAACTTCACGGCCTCGACGAACTCCGGCGCGTTGACCTGCGCGGTCCAGTCCTCGTTGAACCAGGTGCCGCCGAAGGTGTTGACGACCGTCGTCAGCGGGGCGAAGACCTGCCCCCAGCCGGGCTGGCCGCGCAGGGCGATGCCCTTCATGCCCGGGGCGGCGCCGTCGAGCTGGGCGGCGAAGTCCGCGACCTCCTGCCAGGTCGGCTTGTCCGGCATGGTCAGGCCCTTGGACTCGAAGATGTCCTTGCGGTACATCAGGAACGAGCTCTCGCCGTAGAACGGTTCGGCGTAGACCTTGCCGTCGTCGCCGGTCAGGGCGGTCGCGAGGGGTTTGAGGATGTCGTCCTGGTTGAACTCGGAGTCCTTGGAGATGTAGTCGTCCAGGGGCGCGAGCCAGCCGTTCTTGGAGTAGAACGGCACCTCGTAGTTCGAGATGGAGGCGACGTCGTACTGGCCGGCCTGGCTGGAGAACTCCTGGCTGATCTTGTCGCGCACGTCGTTCTCGGGCAGCACGGTGTAGTTGACCTTGATGCCGGTGTCCTTGGTGAAGTTGTCCGCCGTCAACTTCTGCAGGTCGACCATCTGCGGGTTGTTCACCATGATCACGTTGACGCTCTTGTCGTCGCCACCGCCACCGCCCCCGCCGCCCGCGCCCCCGCCGCCGCCCGCACCGGCGCAGGCGCTCAGGAACGCCGCGCCACCCAGGCCGGCGGTGCCGCCGAGGGCGGCCCTCCGGCTGATGCGCGAGGTCGAGCCGGCCCCGTTCGGTCCGAGGTGCGGGCTCTGACGTCCAGCCATCGTGTCCCCTCCAGTGTCTTCGTCGACAAGGTCCGAGTTCCGGGTCGCCGTCTCGGTGGTGCTCCCGGTCTGCGACCGTTGCAAGCGCTCATCTGAGCGGGCTAGTCTCAGCTGTGCTGATCGTGACCCGCTGCCCGGGTCACTGTCAACTCCGTACGCCGCTCCCCGTCCCCGAGTCCGTCCTCCCGAGGAGGTGCCCATGGCGAAGACGCCTGCCCGTGGTGCCGCGTCCCGACGCCTGTCGACCAGCGCCCTCGCCCTGGCCGCCGCGGCCGCCCGGCGCTTCTACGTCGAGGGCCTGACGAAGGTCGAGATCGCCCGGCAGCTCGGGGTCAGCCGGTTCAAGGTCGCGCGCCTGCTGGCGGACGCCCAGGAGGCCGGCCTCGTGCAGATCCAGGTCGTCGTGCCCAGCTCCCTCGACGGGGACCTCGCCGACGCGCTGCGCGAACGCTTCGGCATCCGGGCCGTCTACGTCGTGCGCCCCGAGGACGACTCGATCCAGGGCCAGCGCCGCGCCGTCGCCGCGTTCACCGCCGGCCTGCTGGAGGAGAGCGTCACCGCCGAGGACGTCGTCGGCCTCGCGTGGGGGCGCTCCATCTCCCAGCTCGCGGCCACCCTCTCGGCCACCCTCGGCTGCCGCTTCGTCCAGCTCTCCGGCGCCCTGCCCCGGCCCGACGTCGAGGAGAGCGCCGTCGAGCTCGTCCGCCGCGCCGCCGAGGCCACCGGCTCGTCGGCCACCACCTTCTACGCCCCCCTCGCCGTCCCCGACGCCGCCACCGCCGACGCGCTGCGGTCCCAGTCCGGCATCAGCGAGGCCCTCGCCGAGCTCGACCGGCTCACCAAGGCCGTCGTGTCCGTCGGCGCCTGGCGGCCGGGGGAGTCCACGGCGCTCGACGCCCTCGGGGACGGCGATCGCGAGGCCCTGACCGCCGCCGGTGTCGTCGCGGAGGTCACCGGCGTCCTCGTCGGACCGGGCGGCAAGGAGATCGACGCCCTCAGCGACCGGGTCATCGGCGTCACCGGGCCCCAGCTGCACGCCACCCCCGACGTGATCGCCATGGCCTGCGGCGACCTGCGCGCCGAGGCCACCGCCACCGTCCTGCGCAGCGGCCTCGTCTCCACGCTCGTCACCCACGACTCCCTGGCGCGCTCCGTGCTCGCGACGACCTGAGCCCCGCCCGTGCGACACGCCTTCCGCGCGCGGATCACGCCGAGGCGCGCCACTCTCTGAGGATGCGACTCGGCACCAGCATCTTCCTGCTCGCCGTCGGGGCGATCCTGACCTTCGCGGTGACCTTCTCCGTCTCCGGGATCGACATCCGGACCGTCGGCGTCATCCTCATGCTCGTCGGCGTGCTCGGGCTCATCCTCGAGTTCGCCCTCTTCCGGCCCCGCACCCGCCGGACCACGAGCGTCACGACGGCCGACCCCGTCTCGGGCACCACCCGCCACGAGACCACCCGCCGCGACATCTGAGGCGCCGCCGCTCCCGCCGGGGGCGGCCCCGCCACCTTCTTCCGCCCTGCGAACCTCGACCCCGGGTGCTGCTGATGAGAACGGACGCGCAGGACGCGGACGGCGCGGCACCACCACGTCCCGCGCCCGCGCCGTCGTCCGCTCCCGCCGGGCTCGTCGCGCCGACCGCGGTGGCCGTGGACGACTTCGCCACGGCGGCCGCGGCCACCCTCCGGCACCTGCACGAGCGGGTCGGCCTGGAGACCTGGGCCGTGGCGCGCCGCGACGGGGAGGACTACGTCGTCCTGTCCGCCCTCGACGCCGCCGACGTCGGTCTGCGCGCCGGCGACGTCCTGCTCTGGCAGGACACGTTCTGCGGCGCGGTGGACGCGGGGCAGGCACCGCGCTTCTCCGTCGCGGTGGAGCAGGAGTCCGGGTGGGCCCGCGCCCTGCGGGCCACCGGCTTCCCCTGGCGCTCCTACCTGTCGGTGCCGCTGACCAGTCCCGACGGCACCGTGCTGGGCACGTTGTGCGCGGGTGGGCGCGAAGCGGTGGACCCGGCCCTGGAGCAGCACCTGCCCGAGGTCGAGCTGGCCGCGGACCTGCTCGCCACCGTGCTGTCCTACGAGCTGCGCCTGGAGCACGAGGCCCGCCGCGCGGAGCAGGCCGAGGCCGTCGCCGAGCGCGACGCCCTCACCGGCGTGGGCAACCGCCGCGCCTGGGACGGCGCCCTGACCGCCGAGGAGGCCCGCGCCCAGCGGCTGGGGTCCACCGCCTCGGTGCTCGTGGTGGACCTGGACGGTCTCAAGACGCTCAACGACACGCAGGGGCACGACGCCGGTGACGCCCTCCTCGTGCAGACCGCCCAGGTCGTGCGCGCCCACCTGCGCCCCGGTGACGTGCTCGCCCGCCTCGGTGGGGACGAGTTCGCGGCCCTGCTGCCCACGGCGGACCGCGCGACGGCCGACGCGCTGCTCGCCCGGCTGCGGGAGGGACTGGGGGCGGCGGGGGTGCACGCCTCGCTGGGAGCGGCGACCCGGCGCGCGGCGACGGGCCTGGCCGCGGCGTGGCGGGAGGCCGACGCCGCCATGTACGCCGACAAGAGCGCGCGGGCCGGGCAGGTGGCCACCGCCGCCGCGCAACGGTTCCCGGCGGCCGGTGCGGGCCCCTTCCCGGTGGACCTGCTGGAGACCACCCCGCAGCCGGTGGGCGGTGCCGCGCTCAACGCGCGCATCGACCGGCTGCTCGACGTGGCGCGTCGTCAGCTGGGCATGGACGCCGCCGTCCTGGGGCAGTTCTCCGGTGACACCTGGACGTTGCGGAACACCGCCGGCGCTCCCGGCACCCTCGACCTGCGCGGGTTCGACACCCACCGCAGCGCGACCTACTGCCAGCGGGTGCTGGACGGTTCCCTCGAACCCGTCGTCGCGGACGCCGACGCGCACCCGCTCACCTCGACCCTGCCCATCACCACCGCCGTGGGCATCGGCGCCTACGTGGGCGTCCCGGTGCGCCTGGACGACGGCAGCCTCTACGGGACGCTGTGCGCGCTGTCGACCACCGCGCAGCCGGGTCTGCGCGAACGTGACGCCGGGGTGCTGGAGATCATCGCCGAAGCGCTGGGGGAGCTGCTCACCCACGAGCAGCACCGGGTCCGTGAACGCCGCTCGGTGCTGGCCCGGCTGGACGCGCTGCACCGCGACGGGGGGCCGCGCCCGGTCTACCAGCCCGTCGTCGAGCTGGCCGGTCTGCGTCCGGTGGGCCACGAGGCGCTGAGCCGCTTCCCCGCCGGTGCCCCCGACACCTGGTTCGCCGACGCCGCGCGGGTGGGGGCGGGACAGGAGCTGGAACTCGCCGCGGTGCGCGCAGCGCTGCGGCAGCGTCCCGCCGGGGACGGTTTCCTGTCGCTGAACGTCAGTCCCGCCCTGGCCGCCTTGCCCGCCCTGGCCCGCGCGCTGGACGGGTGGTCGCGCGAGGACCTCGTGCTGGAGATCACCGAGCACGAGGCGGTCGACGACTACCCCGGGCTGCTGCGGCACCTGGCGCCGTTGCGCGAGGACGGCCTGCGCGTCGCCGTCGACGACGCCGGGGCCGGGTTCGCCAGCCTGCGCCACGTGCTGGCCCTGCAACCGGACTTCATCAAGCTGGACGTGAGCCTGATCCGCGGCATCCACCTCGACGCCACCCGGCGGGCGCTGGCGGCGTCCTTGACGACCTTCGCCCACCAGACGGGCGCCCGGGTCGTCGCCGAAGGCATCGAGGACGTCCACGAGCTGCAGTGCCTGCGCGACCTGGGGGTCTCCCACGGTCAGGGTCACCACCTGGGACGCCCCGTCCCGTCCACCCCCGACCCGTGGCGGCCGACGGACTGACGGCCGTCCCACCGCGACCGGGCGCGCCCGGTCGCGGTGGGACGGGTCTCAGAACCCCGCGACCGAGTGCGGCTCGTAGGGCGCCTCGAGCTCGGCGACCTCGTCGTCCGTCAGTTCCAGGTCCACCGCGGCGATCGCGTCCTCGAGGTGCTGCGGCTTCGTCGCCCCCACGATCGGCGCGGTCACCACCGGGTTGCGCGCCACCCACGCCAGCGCCACCTGGGCCCGCGGCACCCCGCGGCGCTCGGCGACCCGGGCCACCGCCGCCACGACCTCGGCGTCGGAGTCGCGGTACAGGGTCTTGCCGAACTCGTCGGTCTCCGAGCGGGTGGTCTCGGCGTCCCAGTCGCGCGTCAGCTTCCCGCGTGCCAGCGGGCTCCACGGGATGACGCCGATCCCCTCGTCGGCGCACAGCGGCAGCATCTCCCGCTCCTCCTCGCGGTAGAGCAGGTTGTAGTGGTTCTGCATCGTCGAGAACCGCGTCCAGCCGTGGAGCTCCTGCAGGTGCAGGGCCTTGGCGAACTGCCACGCCCACATGGAACTCGCCCCCAGGTAGCGGACCTTGCCGGCCACGACGACGTCGTGCAGCGCCTGCAGCGTCTCCTCCAGCGGCACCGTGGTGTCGAACCGGTGGATCTGGTAGAGGTCGACGTGGTCGGTGCCGAGGCGGCGCAGGGAGTTGTCGATCTCGGTGAGGATCGCGTGCCGCGACAGCCCCGCGCCGTTGGGGCCCGGGCGCATCCGGCCGTTCACCTTGGTGGCGATGACGACCTGGTCGCGGGGGACCTTCGCCAGCAGCGCCTTGCCGACGATCTCCTCGCTGGACCCGTCGGAGTAGACGTTGGCCGTGTCGAAGAAGTTCACTCCGGCGTCGAGGGCGCGGTGCAGGAAGGGGACGCTGTCGGCCTCCGGCAGCGTCCAGGCGTGGTTGCCCCGGTGGGGGTCCCCGTAGCTCATGCAGCCCAGGACGAGCTTCGAGACCTCGAGGCCGGTACGGCCGAGTTTCACGTAGTCCACGGGGCCAGCTTGCCCGACCGGCCCACGACCAGCGCGTCCGGAGAGCGTCGGATCGATCGATCGGCCCTGATCGAACGACCTTGACCGTGCTCGCTCACGCACGACACGGTGACGGCCCCAGGGCACCTCGACGACGAGGAGCCCGTGAACCACCGGGAGCGCGCGTGACGAACAGGCCCGCGGTCACCCTGGCCATGGCCGCCGCCACCTTCGACCGCGTCGTCGACCTCGAGTTCCTCGACCGCCTCGGCGAGGTCGCCGACGTCCGCCCCGGGGTGCTGGAGGAGTTCTCCTCCCCGGCCGCCCGCGCGGCGCTCGCCGGCACGCAAGTGCTCGTGACGGGCTGGGGCTGCCCGCCGCTGACGGCCTCCGTCGTGGCGGACGCCCCGCGGCTGCGCGCCGTCGTCCACACCGCCGGGACGGTGCGCGACCACGTGACCCCCGCCGTCTGGGAGGCCGGCATCGGGGTCTCCTCGGCGGCGGCGGCGAACGCGGTGCCCGTCGCCGAGTTCACGCTCGCGGTCGTCCTGCTCGCCGGCAAGCGGGTCCTGGAGGCGGCGCACGAGTTCGCGCTGACCCGGGGCCGGCCGCTCGTGCGCGACGCCGGCGGCAACCTCGGCGCGACGGTCGGGATCCTGTCGGCCTCGCGGGTGGGCCGGCGGGTCGTCGACCTGCTGCGCCCCCACGACCTGCACGTCCTGCTGCACGACCCCTACGTGCCTGACGCCGAGGTCCGCGCCCTGGGCGCCGAACCCGTCGGGCTCACCGAGCTGTTCGACCGCTCCGACGTCCTGTCCGTCCACACCCCGCTGCTGCCCGAGACCCGGGGCCTGGTCGGCGCCGAGCTCCTGGCCCGGCTGCGCGACGGCGCGACGGTCGTGAACACCGCCCGCGGGGCCGTGGTGGACCCCTGGGCCCTCACCGCCGAGCTCGTCTCCGGTCGCCTGCACGGCGTCCTGGACGTCACCGACCCCGAACCCCTGCCCGCGGACCACCCGCTGTGGGACCGCCCGAACGTCCTGCTCACCCCGCACGTCGCGGGCTCGCTCGGCAACGAGCTGCGCCGGCTGACGGCGTCGGCGGCCGACGAGGTCGGGCGCTTCGCCGCCGGGCAGCCCTTCGCCCACGAAGTCACCGTCACGACCCTGGAGCACTCCGCATGAGAACCCGTTTCGCGATCGTCGGCGGCGGCGTCATCGCCCGCCAGCACGGCGTCGTCCTGCACCAGCTCGCCGACGAGGCCGAGCTCGTCGCCGTCGTGGACGTCCTCGTCGACCGCGCGCAGGCGCTGGCCGACGAACGCGGCGGCCGCGCGTTCGCCTCGCTGGAGGAGGCGCTGCGCGAGGTCGAGATCGACGTCGTCGTCGTCTGCACCCCCACCGGCCTGCACGGCGACCTCGCCCGGCAGGCCCTCGCCGCGGGCAAGCACGTCCTCGTCGAGAAACCCGCCGAGACGACCGTGGAACGCATCGACGAGCTCATCGCCGCCCGCGACCGCGCGGGGACCCTCGTCGGGGTCGTCTCCCAGCACCGGTTCGACCCGTCGTCGCGGATCGTGCTCGACGCGGTGCGCGCCGGGGAGTTCGGCCGGATCACCTCCGCCGTGGCGAACGTCGACTGGTGGCGGGGCCAGACCTACTACGACTCCGGCCAGTGGCGCGGGACGTGGGCCCTCGACGGCGGGGGCGCGCTGATGAACCAGGGCGTCCACACCGTCGACCTGCTGGTCGCGGCCCTGGGCGAACCCGTCGAGGTGTTCGGGTTCACCGGGACCCTCGCGCACGAGCGCATCGAGGTCGAGGACGTCGCGGTCGGCGTCGTCCGGTTCGCCTCCGGTGCGCTGGCCACCGTCCACGGGTCGACCGCGGTCTACCCGGGGCTCAGCACGCGCCTGCAGGTCCACGGCGACCGCGGCGCCGCCGTCATCGAGGATGACCGCCTCGTGTTCTTCCACGGCACACCCGTCGGGCAGGAACCCGCCGAGGCGTTCATGGGGGGACGGGGCCGGGACAACCAGGTGCAGCGGTTCGCCGGACCCGACGGTTCGCTGCCGGCCCCGACCGTCTCGGTCGAGGGGGCCATGCCCGACGCGCACCTGGACCAGTACCGCGACTTCCTCGCCGCCGTGCGCGGGGAGGGACCCGTGCTCGTCGGGCTGGAGGAGAACCGGCAGGCCGTCGCCGTCATCACCGGGTTGTACGAGTCCCAGCGCACCGGGCGCCCGGTGTCCCTGACCCCCGTCCCCGTCGCCTGAGAGGAACGCCGATGACCCGCAGGATCGCCGCGAACCCCATCCCGTACTGGGCCAAGGCCGGCAAGACGAGGGAGGTCTTCGAGCGCGCGTTCACCGACCTCGCCGAGATCGGGTTCACCGCCGTCAAGGCCGACGTCCTCGACGGCATGTCCGCCGCCGAGTACGCGCGCTGGATCGACGGGTTCGGGCTGAGCCCGTCGCTGAGCCTGTTCTCCAGCCCGCTCGACGAGACCGTCGAGATGGGGGAGGTGCTGGAGCGGGCGCGCGGCTTCGCGGCGACGCAGGCCGAGCTCGGGCTCGACCGCGCCATGCTGTCCTCGATGGCCGTGCCCGCCCGGATGGAGCGGCCGGCGGTGGGGGCCGGGTTCGACCAGGGCCGCCTGGACCGGGCCGTGGAGAACGCCGGGAAGGTGTGCGAGGTGCTGGTCTCGGAGGGGATCCGCCCGCTGCACCACTCGCACGTCGGGGGCGTGTTCGAGACCGAGCACGAGGTGACGACGTTGCTCGACACCCTCGGCCCGGACCTCCTCGGCTTCGGGCCGGACACGGGGCACCTGTTCTGGGCCGGGGCCGACCCCGTGGCGCTGATCCGGCGGTACGCCGACCGGATCGGGGGGATCCACCTCAAGGACGTGTACGCCGACCACCTGCCGGCGCGGGAAGCCCGGGGGAGCTACCGCGAGATCTCCGACAGCGGCCGGTTGTGGGCCGAGCCGGGACGGGGGGTCCTCGACCTCGGTGCGGTGCTCGAGGCGCTCCCGGACGACTACGACGGTGACTACATGATCGAGGTCGACCACCCCAGCGTCTCCTCCGTCGCCGAGTCGCACCGCCTCTCGTTCGCGTGGGCGAAGGAGGTGCTCGGAGCCGTGACCGTCTCGTGACGGCGTTCCGGTGAAGCGTTGCGGCAGCGCGGGATCGGGCCGGGGAAACCCTTCCGTCCCCGCAACCGCCGTGCTAGCGTCGGGGAACTCCGGGGGTAAGCGTTTACCCCGATCCGGGTCCCGGCGCCCCACCGTCCAGGTGACCGTGCAGGTGTTCTGTCAGGAGCTCAATGGTGAGAACGAACTCGACCCGTGAGAAGAACAGCGCCGCGACCACGGGTTCGCGGACGACCCCCGTGACGGTCACGACGTCCACCCGGCGCCGGCCCCGGCTCACGCGCGACCAGGCGCTGCTCGTCGCCATCGGCCTGCCCGGCGCGCTCGCGCTGATCGTGTTCCACTACGTTCCGCTCCTGGGCAACGTCATCGCCTGGCAGGACTACCAGCCCTACCTCGGGCTCACCGAGTCCGACTGGGTCGGCTGGCAGAACTTCTCCTTCCTGTGGGACGGCAACCCCGAGTTCCGCAACGCGCTGTGGAACACGATCGTCCTCACGGTCATCCAGACCGTGCTGATCTTCCCCGTCCCGCTGGCCCTGGCCCTGGTGCTCAACAGCCTGGCGGGGGAGCGGCTCAAGCGGACGCTGCAGTCGATCCTCTACCTGCCGCACTTCCTGTCGTGGGTCATCGTCGTCGCGCTGTTCCAGCAGATGCTCGGCAACGCCGGGATGCTGAACACGTTCCTCGTCCAGCACGACTTCCCCGTCCTGCACATCATCGGCGCCCCGGAGCTGTTCAAGGCGCTCGTGACGAGCCAGGCGATCTGGAAGGACGCCGGGTGGGGCACGATCCTGTTCCTCGCCGCGATCTCCCGCATCGACCAGGAGCAGTACGAGGCGGCCGCCGTCGACGGCGCGAACTCCCGCCAGCGCCTGTGGCACATCACGCTGCCGGCCCTGAAGGGGCTCATCGTCCTGCTGCTCATCCTGCGCCTCGGCAGCAGCCTGTCGGTGGGGTTCGAGCAGATCCTCCTGCAGCAGGGCCCGGTCGGGCTGCAGGCCAGCGAGGTGCTCGACACCTGGGTCTACAACAACGGCATCCTCGGCGGGAACTGGGGCACCTCCGCCGCCGCGGGCCTCGTCAAGGGCCTCGTGGGTGTCCTGCTCGTGATCGGGGCCAACAAGCTGGCGCACGTCTTCGGCGAGAGAGGGGTGTACGAGAAGTGACCACGCTCGAGAACGCGACCATCGGCGACGACACCGTCCGCACGTTCACCAAGGACGGCCGCCGGCCGCCGTGGATGGAGAAACCGGGTCCCGTCACCCAGGGGCTGAAGTTCGTCGTCCTGGCCTTCGCCGTGGCCGTCGTGCTCATCCCGTTCTGGTCGGTCGTCGCCACCTCGCTCGCCGACCAGAAGACGATCAACGACGCCGGCGGCGGGATGGTCATGTGGCCCGGGTCCGGGGCCAACCTCGACTCCTACGCGGCCGTCCTGTCCGGCGGGGTCGTGACCCGCGCGGTCGTCGTCTCCATCGCCGTCACCGTCGTGGGGACCCTGCTGTCGCTGGCCGCCACGGCCGGTCTGGCGTACTGGCTGTCGCGGCCCGGGGCCCGGGGCGCCAAACCCGTCCTGATGCTCGTGCTGGGCGCCGTGCTGTTCTCCCCGGGCCTCATCCCCAGCTACCTCGTGGTCAAGGAGTTCCACCTCCTGGACTCGTGGTGGTCGCTGATCCTGCCCGTCCTGGTGAACGCCTTCAACGTCATCGTCATGCGCGCGTTCTTCCAGGAACTGCCCAAGGAGCTGTTCGAGTCCGCCGCCATCGACGGGGTGGGGGCGGGGACGATCCTGCTGCGGATCGTGCTGCCGCTGTCCAAGGCCGTGCTCGCCGTCATCGGCCTGTTCTACGCCGTGGCCTACTGGAACGCGTTCTTCAACGCCCTGCTCTACATCCAGTCCAGCGACAAGTGGCCCATGGCCCTCGTGCTGCGGACCTACGTCGTCAACCAGACCACGATCGGCGGTGACCAGGTCGGCGGCGCCGAGGCGCTGCCGCCCCAGCTGCCCCTGCAGATGGCCATCCTCGTCATCGCGATCGTCCCCATCCTGCTCGTGTACCCGTTCCTGCAGCGGCACTTCGCCAAGGGCGTCATGATCGGCGCCGTCAAGGGCTGAGCACCCCGACCACCTGTTCCCACGGATCGAGGAGGATCCATGTCCAGCAGTGCCTTCACCCGACGTTCCCTGATCGCCGGTGCCGGGGGGACCGCGGCCCTGGTCGCGGCCGGTGGGCTCGCGGGGTGCTCCAGCGGCTCCAGCGGGGGCGGCTCCGGCGACTCGAAGGAGAACACGGCCACCCTGCCCACGTACGTCCCCTACACCGGGCTGACCCCCGACCTGCCCGGCACCGAGCAGGGCGTCGACCCCGCGTGGCGGACCTTCCCGTCCGACAACCCCAAGTCGGTCGAGGACATCCCCGGCCACGGGGAGACCCTGACCGGGATGGCGAACATCTACTACGCCGTGCCGCCGGGCCCGGACAGCAACACGTACTGGGCGGGCCTCAACGACCGGCTGGGCGTCGACTTCAAGCTGCAGATGGTCGGCAACGCCGACTACCCGCAGAAGTTCCCCACCGTCATCGCCGGCAACGAGCTGCCCGACCTCCTGCAGGTCCCCAACGGCTCCCCGCCGCCGGTGCCGAACATGCCGCAGCTGCTGGAGAAGCGGTTCGCGAACCTGTCCGAGCACCTGTCCGGCGACGCCGTCAAGGACTACCCGAACCTCGCGAACATCCCGACCCGGCACTGGCTCTCCACGGTCTACAACTCCGGGATCTACGGCATCCCCATCCCGCGCGGGGCCATCGGCAACTACCACTTCATTCGGCAGGACCTGTTCGAGAAGGCCGGGGTGTCGCCCGAGCCCAAGAGCTACGACGAGTTCGTCGACGCCACCAAGGCCCTCACCGACCCCAAGCAGCGGCGCTGGGCGTTCTCCCTGGTCAACCAGCCGCGCCAGCTCCTGGGCCGGATGAACGGCGAACCCAACATCTGGGCCGAGGACGGCGGCAAGCTCACCCACATGTACGAGACGGACGCCTACGCCCAGACCGTCACCGACCTCATCGCGATGTGGAAGTCGGGCGTCATGCACCCCGACTCCTTCAACACCGCGACCCCCTTCAAGCAGCTGTTCAACGCCGGCACCGTCGCCATCAACGCCGCCGACGGGTACCCCGGCTGGGTGCAGTACCAGCTCGACAACGCCTCCAACCCCGACTTCAAGCTCGGCCTCATGCCCGTCTACACCCGCGACGGCGGGGAGCTGGCCCAGTGGAACCTGGGCAGCGGGTTCTTCTCCACGACGCTGCTGAAGAAGCAGGACGACCCGGAGAAGATCAAGCTGGCGCTGCGCGTCCTGAACTGGCTCGCCGCCCCGTTCGGCACCGAGGAGTACAAGTACCGCCTCTTCGGCCAGGAGGGCGTCGACCACACCGTCGACTCCGGCGGGAACCCCGTCCTCACCAAGACCGGGGCCGCGAACACCGTCATCCCGATCCGCTACCTCGCCGACAGCCCCTACAACGTCTACGTCCCCGGCCGGCCCCAGGACGCCGACGTCCAGCACGACTACCAGTCCAAGGAGGTCCCCACCGGCATCCAGAACCCCGTCACCGGCCTGTACTCCAACACGGCCTCGAGCAAGAACGCCACGGCCGACAAGGCGTTCAACGACGGCATCAACGACGTCATCCAGGAACGCCGCCCGTTCTCCGAGCTCAAGACGCTCGTGTCCACCTGGAAGAACTCCGTCGGTGACGCCATGCGCACCGAGTACCAGGACGCGCTGCAGAAGGCGGGGACCACGACCGCCGCTCCCTGATCGCTGGGGTCTTGCGCCGCAGGCGAACACGGGCATGGCGGGGACAGGACCCCCGTTGTGACCCCCGAAGGCACCCGCACCGGGAGCCACCGAGGAGTCCTGAGGAGGACCCGTGTCCCAGCAGTCGTCCGTGTGGCGCCGCAGTCCCTTCGACGCCCGCTTCGAGCAGCAGTTCGACGCCCTGGTCCGCGCCGGCTTCGGCGTCGGCTCCGGGACCGGCGCCGGGTTCACCCCGGCCGCCGAGATCACCCGCGACGGGGACGACGCCGTCGTGACCCTCGACCTGCCGGGCGTCGCGGCCGACGACGTCACCGTGGAGGTCGAGCAGAACCGGCTCGTCGTGCGCGGCGAGCGCAAGGACCCCCGCGCCGAGGACGCGCGGGGCCGCACCGAGCGCCGCTACGGCACCTTCCGGCGCAGCTTCTCCCTGCCGAGCACGGTGACGGCCGAGGCCGTCAGCGCGAGCAGCGACGCGGGGGTCCTGACGGTCCGGGTCGCCGGCGCCCACGCCGCGGCCCAGCCGACGCGGATCGCCGTCACCACCGGGGCCTGACCCCGCGCGAAGCACACCTCGGACCCGAGATCCCCGTCTCGAAGGGTCCGAGGTGTGCTTCGGGCCCCGAGGAGAGGGTTCGCGGGGTCCAGAGCGTGCGGTGCGCGGGGTGGTCCGGGGCGGCGGTCAGGGGGCGGGGGGCTGCGCGCCGGTGAGCAGGACCAGCTTGCCGACGTGCGAGGAGGCCTCCATCACCTCGTGGGCCCGGGCGGCGTCGGCCAGGGCGAACCGCTCGTGGACCACGGGCCGCACCCCGCCGTCGACGACGAGCGGCCACACGTGGTCGCGCACGCTCGCCACGATCGCGGCCTTCTCCTCCGCCGGGCGGGCCCGCAGCGTCGTGGCGTGCAGCGAGACGCGCTTGCGCATCATCGCCCCCAGGTCCAGCTCCGCCTTCGTCCCGCCCTGGGTGGCGATCACCACCAGGCGGCCGTCCGTGGCCAGCACGTCCAGGTTCCGGGACAGGTAGGGCGCGCCCACCACGTCGAGGACGACGTCCGCGCCCGCCGGCTCGAACTCCCGCACCCGCGCGACGAAGTCGTCCTCGCGGTAGTCGACGGCGAGCTGGGCCCCCAGCGCCTCGCACGCGCGCAGCTTGTCGGCCGAGCCGGCCGTCACCGCCACCCGCGCGCCCACCTGCCGGGCCAGCTGGATCGCCATCGTCCCGATCCCGCTCGACCCTCCGTGCACGAGCAGCAGCTCGCCCGGGCGCAGCCCCGCCAGGGTGAAGACGTTGCTCCACACCGTGGCCGTCACCTCCGGCAGCGCCGCCGCGTCCTCGACCGTCACACCCTGCGGGACCGGCAGCACCTGACCCACCGGCACCGCGACGGCCTCGGCGTACCCGCCCCCGGCGAGCAGCGCGCAGACGGCCTCGCCGACGCGCCAGCCCTGCACGTCCGGCCCCAGCGCCGAGATCCACCCCGACACCTCCAGCCCCGGGTGCCCCGGAGCCCCCGGCGGCGGCGGGTACTTCCCCTGCCGCTGCGCGACGTCGGCGCGGTTCACCCCCGCCGCCGCGACCCGGACCACCACCTCACCGGGACCGGCCACCGGATCGGGCAGCTCTGACAGCCGGAGGGAACCAGGAGGGTCGACGATCACCGCGCGCACCCTGGGGACACTACGACCCGGCGTCCGGGCCCGCCTCCGGTCCCGCCCCGTCCCCCGCCGCCAGCCCCCGCGCCCGGTCGAGGTCCTCGGGGACGTCGACGTCGAGGGCCTCGCGCGCCGAGACCGGCACCTCGCCCACCCGGCCGCGGAACAGCTCGCGCAACGGCTGGCCGGCCACCGCCGGCAACCCGTCCAGCACCCGGACCACCGCCCGCCGCCGGTGCGCCGACAGCAGCGGCTGGCGCCGCCCGGACGGGTCCACCCCCACGACCGCGTCGAGCCCGGGATCGGCGCGCAGGGCCGCGACCAGGCGCGGGACGGCGCTCGCCGCGAACGGCTCGTCCCCGCCCAGCAGCACCACCAGCTCGCCCGGGACGGCCGCCAGCCCGGCCGCGAAACCCGCCAGCGGCCCGCCCCCGGGCGGGTCCTCGCGCACCCCGCCGGGACCGACGACCACGACCGGCCACCCGTCCAGCCCCTCCAGCAGGGTGCCCCGGACGGTCGATGACCCCAGGGGCGCGGCGAGCTTGTCCGCGTCCGGGTGCGAACGGGCCGAGAACCGGGTGCCCGAGCCCCCGGCGACGACCACGACCCCGACGTCCTCCACCGATCCGCTCACCCCTCTGGATTGCACGTTCCCCGGAACCGGTCAAGCGGCGCGCCGGACTGCCGATGGTCCGAACGAGGGTTCTCGGGCCCGCGGGGTTCACTCCGCGGTCCCGCGTCCCGAAGACCTCTGAGTCTGCTCGACCAACGGTGGGCACGTCCCGCCCGCCCACCACCGCGTACGGAAGGTTGACATGCTGCGGAACCTGAGCATCCGAGCCAAGCTCGCGGTCCTCCTCGTCGTTCCCCTCGTGCTGTTGCTCGTCGCCGTCGTCGCCACGGCCGCCCAGAACGCGGTCTCGACCTCGGAGCGCCGTCACCTCGCCGCCTACGCGAAGTCGACGGACAAGATCAACGAGTTCTTCAGCGCGCTGCAGGGAGAGCGCAAGGACAGCGTCCAGTACCTGGTGACGCCCGGCGACGCCGGCAAGGCGCAGCTGGCGAAGGACCGGGCCCGGACCGACGCGGCGATCGCCGCCGTCCGCCAGGCCGTCGTCGACAGCGGCCTCGACGTCACCAGCGGCAGCGCGGGTGCGGTCAACGCCGCCGTCACGCAGGCCCTGGGCCAGACGCTGCCGCAGACGCGCGCGGCCGTCGACGGGGGCACCACCACGCCCGTCGCCGCGCTCAGCGCCTACAGCGACATCAGCTCCACCGCGACCGACCTGACCGTCGCCGTGGCCGAGGAGGCCGGTGACCGCGAGATGGCGCAGGAGGTCGGGGCCTTCGGGTACCTGCTCAAGCGCGTCGACGCGCTGGCCGTCGAGCAGACCGCCGGCTCCCTCATCCTGCAGGGCAAGTCATCCAGCTCCGTCGAGGCCCTGCGCGACACCTCCATCGAGCGCGGTGCGTACTTCGAGCAGCAGGCCCGCTTCCGCCTGCACGCCGACGACGTCGCGCAGTTCGACGCCGCGCTGAACGACGGCGCGACGAACTCCGCGCTCGCCTTCCTCAACCAGGACCGCAACCTCTTCGCGGGCAGCAGCACCCCGTCGCTGGCGCAGGCCGACTGGGAGAAGACCTCCGGGCAGGTCATCGCGGCCTACCAGCAGGCCATCACCGAGCGCGCCGTCAACGTCGCCGACGAGGCGGACGCCGAGGCCGCGCGCGCCACCACCGGCACCGTCGTCCTCATCGTCGTCACCCTGCTGATCTTCGCCGCCGTCGTCTGGTTCGGTGCCCGCACCGTCCGCGGCATCGGCGCCCGCCTGCGCGACCTGGCCGCCTCCGCGACCGAGGTCCGCGACGAGCTGCCCCGCATGGTCGAGCGCATGCAGACCCCCGGCGAGGGCCCGGGCGTGGAGTTCACCCCGCTCGAGGTCAGCTCCGGTGACGAGATCGGCGAGGTCACCAAGGTCATCAACGACCTCAACGAGACGACCTTCCGCATCGCCGGCGAGCAGGCCGCCCTGCGCGCCTCCATCGCCGAGATGTTCGTCAACGTCGCCCGCCGCGACCAGACGCTGCTCGCCCGCCAGCTGGCCTTCCTGGACCAGCTCGAGCGCACCGAGGAGAACCCGGACACCCTCGAGGACCTGTTCACCCTCGACCACCTCGCGACCCGGATGCGGCGCAACGCCGAGTCCCTGCTCGTCCTGGCCGGCATCAACACCGGCCGCCGTCTGCGCCGCCCGCTGCCGCTGTCGGACGTCGTCCGCACCGCCGCCGGCGAGATCGAGCACTACGACCGCGTCGACCTCGCCCTGCAGGTCGACCCGCCCGTCGTCGGTCACCTCGCGCTGTCGGCCTCGCACATGATCGCCGAACTGCTCGAGAACGCGACGAACTTCTCCGACCCCGGCAGCCGCGTCGTCGTCGGCACCGCCGAGACCGACCGCGGCGTCGAGGTCACCATCAAGGACTCCGGCCTCGGCATGAACGCCGAGGAGGTCGAGACCGCCCACCAGCGCATCTCCGGTGGTCGCGCCTCCGAGTTCGTCGGCGCCCAGCGCCTCGGGTTCTACGTCGTGGGTCGCCTCGCCGGCCGCCTGGACGTCGAGGTCGAGTTCGTCACCGCCGAGGGACAGGGCACCACCGTCACGCTCGTCCTGCCCGCCGCCCTCTTCACCCCGGGCAGCGTCACGGTCGGCGAGCCCGAGCTGGCCGCCCTGGACTCCGGTCTGCCCGCCCTCGGGGACGGCGCCGGTGCCGCGGGCGCCTCCGCGCTGCCCGCCGCGCCGTCGGCGCTGCCCGACACCGCGGCCTCGGCCCTGCCCGACGTCCCGCCGGCCCAGCCCGGTGCCCTGCCGAGCCGCACCCCCGCCGCCGGCACCGGTGGCGTGAACACGATCGTCAGCAACCCGCTCGCCGCCAGCGGTCTGGGCGACGCCCTGTCCGAGACGCTGTCGAAGTCCGCGGCCGAGGCCGCGGCCAGCTCCGACGTCGGGGTCACCGCCCCCAAGGCCAAGGTCGAGGGCCGGCAGCTGCCGACCCGCAAGCGCACCGCCCAGGCCCAGGCCAAGGTCGACGCCGCCCCGGCTGCGGCCCCGGTCGCTGCGGCCCCGGTCGCCGAGCCCGAGCAGGACTGGAAGCCCGTCGCGGCCCCCGGTGCCGCCGGCGCGGCGGCCATGCCCAAGCGCGAGCGCAAGGTCGAGACCCCGACGGCTCTGGCCGCGGCGCAGGACATCCTGCCGAAGGCGGGCAAGAAGCCCCGCCAGGTCCGCGAGTCCGCCACCCCGCCCAAGACCGCGGCCGAGGCCTTCTGGACCTCCCGCAAGAAGGCGGCCGAACCGGAGCTGAAGGGTTCCGCGCTCGACGCCCTCGAGGCCGACCGCGCGGCGCAGAACGGCACCCCCGACCCCGTGGTCGAGACGCCGGTGGCACAGGCCCCCGCCGTGGTCGAGGCGCCCGTCGAGATCCCCGTGGTCGAGACGCCCGTGGTCGAGGCACCCGCCGCGCCGGCCCCCGTCGTCGAGACGCCCGTGCTCGCGGCGCCCGTGCTCGCGGCGCCGGCCGCCCCGGCCCCCGTGGTCGCGGCGCCGGTCGCCCCGGCTCCGGTCGTCGACCCGGCCCCGGCGCCCGTCGCCCCGATCGGCCTGGCCCCCGAGACCCCGGCGGCCCCCGCCGGCCGGGCCACCGTCGGCGAGGCCCTGCGCCAGCGCAACGCCCTCGCGGCCGAAGCGCTCAACGCCCTCACCGAGGGCCAGAACTTCACCCCCTCCCGGGGCACCGGCTCCGCTCCGCTGGTCCGCCGTCAGGCGGGCGCCACGGCGGCCGCGGCCAAGCCCGCCCCGGCCCGCGCCGCCGCCGCCAACCGGCAGCGACGCGCCCCCGCGGACGTCCGCTCGATGCTCTCCGGCTTCCAGGCCGGCGTGTCCCGCGGTCGCTCGGCCGACGCACCGGCCGCCCCCACCGAGGGCGGGGCCGATGACCAGGCCTGACCAGACCCCCCGGAGAACCCTCCGGGTCGCCGTACCCACCACCCCTGACCAGAAGAACGCCCCGAGAAGAGGAAACCCACTGTGACCGCGCTTAGCTCCGAGGCCGCCGACTTCAGCTGGCTCCTCGACAACTTCGTCAAGAGCGTCCCCGGCGTCACCCACACCGTCGTCGTCTCCGCCGACGGCCTGCTGATGGCCATGTCCGACAAGCTCCACCGCGAGGCCGGGGACCAGCTCTCCGCCATCGTCTCCGGCGTGTCGAGCCTGGCCCGCGGGGCCGCCAACCAGCTCCAGTCCGGCGAGGTGCGCCAGGCCATCATCGAGATGGACGACGCGTTCTTCTTCCTGGTCAACATCTCCGACGGCTCGGTCCTGGCCGTCGCCGCCGAAGCCGGCTGCGACGTCGGCCTCATCGGCTACGAGATGGCCATGCTCGTCCAGCGCGCCGAGACCGTCCTGACGCCGCAGCTCGTCTCGGAGATGCGGGCCGCCCTGCCCACCTCCGCGCCGCTCGCGGCGCGGCGGTGACGCCCGGTGACAGCACCTGGTAGCGCGGACCTCTGGTCCGACGACGACGACCAGGACGTCGAGGAGTTCACCGTCCGCCCGTACACCGTCACCGGTGGACGGACCCGCCCGAGCAACGCCGACCTCCCCGTCGAGGCGCTCGTGGAGGCCACGGCCGAACCCGAGATCGGGATGACGCCCGAACGGCGCAAGATCCTCGAACTCACCAAGAAGTCCTACCTGTCGATCGCCGAACTGTCCGCCCACGTCCACCTGCCGGTCGGCGTCGTGCGCGTCGTGGTCAGCGACCTGTCCCAGTCCGGGAAGGTCCGCATCCACGGCCTCACCATGACCTCCGCCCCCCAACCCGCGACCACCATCAGCGTCCTGGAGAGTGTTCTCAATGGCATTTCCTCGCTCTGACGTCAGCCCCGCCGGAGCCGGAGCGCCCGCGGGAACCGACACTCAGGCCCCGCCCACCGTCGTCAAGATCGTCGTCGCCGGCGGCTTCGCCGTCGGCAAGACGACCTTCATCGGCTCGATCTCCGACATCGAGCCGCTGCGCACCGAAGCCGCCATGACCGAGCACTCGGTCGGCGTCGACGACGCGGGCCTCAACTCCGAGCGCAAGACGTCGACCACGGTCGCCATGGACTTCGGGCGCATCGCGCTGCCCGGCAACCTCTGGCTGTACCTGTTCGGCACCCCCGGCCAGGACCGGTTCCTCTTCATGTGGGACGACCTGGTCAAGGGCGCCATCGGCGCGGTCGTGCTGGTCGACACCGACCGCCTCGACCAGTGCTTCCCCGCCGTGGACTACTTCGAGTCCCGCGGCATCCCCTTCGTCGTCGCCGTCAACTGCTTCGACGGCGTCGCCCAGCACGAGCTCGACTCCGTCCGCGAGGCGCTCGCGGTCCCCGACCACGTGCCGCTCGTCTACACCGACGCGCGCTCCAAGGCCGCCACGAAGCACAGCCTCATCACGCTGGTCCAGACCGCCCTCGCGCGCCTGAACGCCGGCGCCTGAGCCCCGCACCGCCCCTCGAGGCCGGTCCCCGTTCCCCGGGGGCCGGCCTCTTCGGCGTCCCCGCCCCGGTGGCCGGGCCCGGGGGCGTTTCAGCTCCCGGCCTCCGCTGCCGATGAGCACCTAGAAGAACAGCGGCCCGCCGGGTCGCCCCGACGCGAGAAGTGGGAGTCCACGTGGACGACATGGACGAGATCGTCCAAGAGTTCCTCGTCGAGAGCTACGAGAACCTGGACCAGCTGGACTCCGACCTCGTCGCGCTGGAGCAGCAGCCCGGCTCGCGCGAGCTGCTCGCGAGCGTCTTCCGCACCATCCACACGATCAAGGGCACCTCCGGCTTCCTGGCCTTCTCCAAGCTGGAGTCCGTCGCCCACGTCGGGGAGAACCTGCTGGCCCGTCTGCGCGACGGTCAGCTGGTCATGACCCCGACGACGACCGACGTCCTGCTGCGCATGGTCGACACGATCCGCGCGCTGCTGGCCTCCATCGAGGAGACCCACTCCGAGGGTGGTGTCGAGGTCGCGCAGGTCGTCGCGGCCATCCGCGCCGTGCTCGACGGGGAGACCCCGGACCTGCCGCCGGCCGACGGCGCCGGTGTCGAGGTCGCCGCGGTCGCGCCGCTCGTCGAGACCGCCCCCGCCCCCGTCGTCGAGGCCGCTCCCGAGCCGGAGCCGGTCGTGGAGCCCGAGCCGGTCGCCGAGGTCGAGCCCGAACCGGTCGTCGAGCCCGAGCCCGAACCGGTCGTCGAGGGCCCCGCTCCCGTGGCCGCCCCGGCGCCGGCCCCCGTGGCCCCCGTGGCCGCCCCGGCGCCCGCCGCCGCTCCGGCCCCCGCCGCCCCCGCGGCCGGTGGCGAGAAGGCCTCGGCCGCCGACGCCACCATCCGCGTCGACGTCGAGCTCCTGGAGTCCCTCGTCCGTCAGGCCGGTGAGCTCGTCCTGGCCCGCAACCAGATCCTCCAGCGCGCCGGCGCGCTGCGCGACGAGGACCTGACCCGCGCCTGCCACCGCCTGAACCTCGTCGCGAGCGAGATGCAGGAAACCGTCATGCGCACCCGCATGCAGGCCATCGACCACCTGTGGTCGAAGCTGCCCCGCGTCGTCCGCGACCTCGGGAACATGCTGGGCCGCAAGATCAAGCTCGAGATGGAGGGCGGCGAGACCGAACTCGACCGCACCCTGCTCGAAGCGGTCAAGGACCCGTTGACCCACATCGTCCGCAACGCCGTCGACCACGGCATCGAGTCCCCCGAGACGCGCCGCGCCGCGGGCAAGAACGAGGTCGGCACCCTGAAGCTGCGCGCCGCGCACGAGGGCGGCCAGGTCGTCGTCGAGATCAAGGACGACGGCAAGGGCATCGACCCGGTCGTCATCGGCGCCAAGGCCGTCGAGAAGGGCCTGGTCTCCGCGGCCAAGCTGGAGTCGCTCACCCCGAACGACATCCTGCAGTTCTTGTTCCTGCCGGGGTTCTCGACCGCGGCGAAGGTCACGAACGTCTCCGGCCGCGGGGTCGGCATGGACGTCGTGAAGACGAACATCGAACGCATCGGCGGGTCCGTCGACGTCGAGTCCGTCACCGGCCAGGGCACCGTCTGGCGCCTGCGGATCCCGCTGACGCTGGCGATCGTCCCGGCCCTGACGGTCGAGTGCGCGGGCCAGCGCTACGCGATGCCGCAGGTGAACCTGCTCGAGCTCGTCAGCCTGGACACCGAGAAGATGAGCAAGGCCATCGAGGACGTCGGCGGCGCGAAGGTCTACCGCCTGCGCGGGGCCCTGCTGCCGCTGATCCGCCTCGAGGAGGCGCTGGAGCTCAAGCGCCCCGCCGACGTGGAGCTGCCGACGAACCTCGTCATCGCGGTCCTGGAGTGCGACGGACGCCGGTTCGGCCTGCTGGTCGACCGCGTCCTGGACACCGAGGAGATCGTCGTCAAGCCCCTGTCCGGGGCCCTGAAGGCCATCGGCGCCTACGCCGGGGCCACGATCCTGGGCGACGGCCGGGTCTCGCTGATCCTCGACGTGCAGTCCCTGGCCCGTCGCACCATGCGCGCCGACGGCATCGAGCACGCCACCGACACCGCGGCCGAGACCCAGACCGCCACCGGCGACGGGCAGCGCCTGCTGGTCGTCGGCCTCGGCGACAACCGCCGGGTCGCGATCCCGCTGGACGTCGTCACCCGCCTGGAGGAGTTCAAGACGGACTCCATCGAGCGGGTCGGGCGCCGCGAGGTCGTCCGCTACCGCGGCGAGATCCTGCCGCTGGTCCGCCTGTCCAACCACCTCGGTGGCGGTTCCCGGGCCACCTACGGCGCGCAGGAGGTCACCTCGCTCCCGGGCGTCGTGTACTCCGCGCGCGGCCGGTCGGTCGCGATCGTCGTCGACGAGATCGTCGACATCGTCGCCGGTCAGGACGCGCACTCCGACATCGACGACGCCGGTCTGGTCGGTTCCGCGGTCATCCGCGACCGCGTGACCGAGCTCCTCGACGTCCGGTCCGCGATCCTGGCGGCCGACCCGCACTTCTTCACCGAGCAGGCTCAGAACGAGCTCGCCGAAGCGTCCAAGCGACTGGGGGTCTGACGTGTCCACGCAGTACGCCACGTTCCACCTGGCCGGGCACCTGTTCGGTGTCGAGGTCCGGCGCGTGCAGGAGGTGCTCACCGAGCAGCCCCGCACGCCCGCGCCGCTGGCGCCGTACGCGGTCGCCGGCCTCATCAACCTGCGCGGTCAGGTCGTCACGGCCCTGGACCTGCGCCGGCGGCTGAACATGCCCGACCGCGAGGAGGGCAAGGTCGCGATGAACGTCGTCGTCCGGGCCGCCGAGGAGGTCTGGAGCCTGCTCGTCGACTCCATCGGGGGCGTCATCGAGGTCACCGACTCGACCTTCGAACCGCCGCCGGACACGCTGTCCGGGCCGATCCGCGAACTCATCCGCGGCGCCTACAAGCTCGACGGTGCGCTGCTGCTCGTCCTCGACGTCGACAAGGCGCTCGAGATCGAGGGGGCCGAGCACGCGGCCTGACGCACGGGTGACGCACGGGTGACGAACGGGGTGGGACCTTCGGGTCCCACCCCGTTCCGCGTCCGCGTCCGGGCGGGACGGACGAGGCGGGACCCCGCGTGCGCCGGTGCGGCACGACGGCTGGACGGATCCTGGGAACCCCCTGCCCGCAGACCCTGCGGTGTGCCAGGGTGGTCGCCACCTCACCCCGCGACGACTGGATCCCGCCATGACGGTTCGCGTCTCCCGTGTCCGGCACCTCACCCGCAGGCTGGCCCCCGTCGTCGCCGCCGCGACGCTCAGCGCCGTGACGGTCTCCGGGGCGGTCACGTCGTCGTCGGCCGCGGCTCCGGCGTCCACCGCCGGGTGCGCCGGGTCCGGCTCCGCGGCGCGCGTCGCCAAGGGCGGTGCCGCCGCGGAACCGGCGCTCTACGCGGCGAAGGACGCCGGGAAGTACGGCGTCATCAAACCCCACCCGATGCTGCCCGCGGGGTCGGTGACGGTCGAGACGGTCTTCCACGTCGTGACCGGCCGGCCGACGACCCCGGCCGAGAGGTCGCGCTACGCAACCCTGATCGCGGCGCAGGTGAAGGTGCTCAACGACGCCTACGCCGGCAGGACCTCGCCCGACGCGGCTGCGTCCCCGTTCCGGTTCGCGCTCGAGCGCACGACGTACACGGTGAACGCCGCCTGGGCGTCGCTGGCGCCGGGCAAGGCGGAACGGGACGTGAAGCGGGCGCTGCACGAGGGTGACTCGGAGACCCTCAACGTCTACGTCGGCGACCTCGGCGGTGGGCTGCTCGGCTACGCCTACTTCCCCAAGGGGTACAACAACGGCCGTGACTACGTCGACGGGGTCGTGATGCTCGACGAGTCCATGCCGGGCGGCACGGCGGCCCCGTACAACCGGGGCGACACGTTGACCCACGAGGTGGGCCACTGGATGGGTCTGGAGCACACCTTCGCCAGCGCCTGCTCCGCCAGCGGTGACGGGGTCGCCGACACCCCGCGCGAGGCGGTCCCGCAGTTCGGGTGCCCCGTCGGCGCCGACACCTGCGCCGCGCCCGGGCTGGACCCGGTCCACAACTTCATGGACTACTCCGACGACGGTTGCATGGACACGTTCACCCCGGGCCAGGCCCAGCGGATGAACGACGCCTGGATCGAGTTCCGCGTCGGCGGCAACGGCTGACCGGACCGCCGACGGATCGGGTCCCGGGCGGTCAGACGTGCTGCGCCGCAACCTGTCCGGGCACCCGCGTCGTCCTCAGCCGCCCGCCCGCGAGGGCCAGCGGACGGTGATGGTCGTGGTCACCTCGGTGGGGGAGGACTCCCAGGTGTGCTGCTCGCCGGGGAACCAGACGACGTAGTCCCCGGGGGTGCTCAGCAGCACGTCCCCCTCGCGGAAGCGCAGCCGCTGGGACCCGGCCACCAGGACGCACAGCGACGTCTCCGCCTCCGGCGCGGTCCACTCCTCGTCCCGCGACCCCGGGTCCAGCTGCGCCCACTTCACCTCGAGGTGCTCGCTGGTCCGGGCCGGTGCGCGACCGGCCATGAAGGACCCGAAGAACCACCCCCCGTCCTGCGCGCCGTCGACGTCGGCGTTGCCCGCGTACCAGCTCACCCGGTGATCGTCCCCGGGGTGGGCCGCGCGCACGAGCCGGACGTCAGCCGGGGCGCCGGTACAGGTGGCGCTGGGCCTCGGGCACGGTGGGCGGGGACACCGGCGCGACGGGTTCGCGCTCCGGCACCGGCGCCGCCGCGGCTCCTTCCGGTCCGGGGGGTCCGGGGTCCTGCGCCCCGTCCTCCTCGTCCTCGTCGGGAACCACGCCCCCGGCGGGGACGACCGGCGGCGCGTCCCCCGTGCGCCACAGCACCGCGCCGCCGAGCGCGGGCACGACGACGGCGGGCAGCAGCAGCGCCAGCGCGCCGGCCACCCCGGGGAAGTCGTCGGGGCTGCGGTTGCCGAGGAAGACCTGCAGGGAGTCCGCCTGCGACTCCACCGGGGCGGAGTACCCCTGCAGCACCCCGGCGACGACCCCCGCGGAGACGGCGGCGGCCAGCCACAGCGCGAGCGCGGCGACGCGGCGGCCCCACCGGTCGGGCACGAGCCACGCCGGCCGCCCGGCCAGCACGACCGCGACGACGAGGACCCCCACCACGGCCGCGCCGAGCAGCGGCCCGGGCAGGGACAGCAGCGACCACAGGACCTGGAAGCGCTCGGCGGTCGTGACGTCGAGGCGGTCCGTGGCGTCGGCGTCGCCCAGGTAGGCGGCGGGGTAGCCGCCGAAGTACTGCGCGTCGTACCCGCCGCGCAGGACCCGGCGGGCGGCCTCGGCCAGCAGCAGGGCCGGGGCGGCGCACCCCGCGACGAGCACCCACGACAACCAGTGCCGGGACTCCTCCGGCGGCGGGTCGGGCTCGGCGGTCCCCTCCGGCTGCACGACCCGACGTTACGGCCGGGGCCGTCCGCCGTCGCCCGGACGGCTCAACGCGGTGCCGCGCCGTGACCCGCACGGGGGGTCGTGGACCCCGCCAGGGGGCCGGACGGAGGACGTCCCCTGGCCCGGGAGGTCACGCAGTGTCAGGGTTGAGCCACTCCGCCGGACCGGTGGAGCGGTACCCGACCGGTACCGAGCCCGACCCGGCACCGGAGGCGACACCGTGCACTACTCCCTCGTGAGCTCCCCCGTCCTGGGTTTCGACCTCGTCCGGCTCCGCGACGGCGACTCCGCGGCGGAGGTCCTGCTGCGCGCGCTGGAGTGCGGCCCGCGCGAGATCGCGGTCCTCGCCGCCCGCCACGACCCGCAGGCCCGCGCGTCGGCGTGGGAGACGGTCCGCCGCGCGGTGGACAACCTGCCGCAGATCACCGACGTCCTGCACCAGGTCGCCAACGGGCTCAAGCACGACGACTTCGCCGACGAGGTCTCCGGCGCCCGCGTGGAGGACGGCGTCGTGCGCGTCCTGCAGACCAGCACCATCGCCGACGCCGACGCCCTCGTGCGGCTCGTCCACCACGACGTCTTCGACTGGACGTGGTCGACGCCGCTGGCCGGTGGTCCCCGGCTGCGCACCGAGGACGCCGGCCGGGCCGCGGACGTCCTGGCCGACGCGGCCGTGTCCGCCTACCTCGGCGACCGGCTGCCCGACCACGTCCGGCGCGTCCTGGCCCACCCCTACCTGCAGGCCGTCCGCGACCTGGCGCCGCTGCCCGAGCAGCCGGCGGGCCTGGGACCCGAGCAGGCCGGGGTCGCGCGCGTCCTGGACACCCTGCGCCGCCTCGACGGCACCGACCGCGCCTGCCTGCGGGCCGTCGCCGCCGGCGGCCGTCCGTCGGCGGGGGAGTGGGCCTCCGCCGTGCACGACGCCTCGTGGGCGGTGCACTTGTCCGACCGCGTCCGCACCGCGGCCGCCGCGCAGCTGCTGGCCGTGCGCGCGTTCCGCGCCGGGGGGCTGGACGCCGCGGACGGGGCGAACGGGTTGTGGAACGTCGTCAGCGGCGTCGTGCACGCCGAGGTCGTGGCCGACCTGCTGAGCTCGGACGCCCGCGCGGTCCTGCTGCGGCCGTGGGAGGCCGCGTTCGGCCCGGAGTGATCGACCGCCCCGGTACCGTGGGCGGGTGCTGACCCCCGCCCCCACGACCGGCGTCCTGCGCCGGTGGCGGGCCGGGGCGGTGTCGGCCACAGTCCTGGGCCTGGCCGCGGGGGCCCACGTCGCGGCCGGCGGCCGCTTGCCGGGCCCGTTCCTGTTCACGGCCGTCGCGGTCGTGGTGAGCGCGGTGTGCCTGCTGCTGGCGGGCCGGCGGCTGTCCTGGCCCGTGCTGTCGGCCGTCCTGGGCGGCGGGCAGCTCGCGCTGCACGAGGTCTTCGACGCCTGCTCGGGGCCGATGGCGACGGTCGTCACCTCCGGGCACCACCAGACGCTGGTCCTGTCCGGGACGGCCGACCCGATGACGCCGTCGCCGGTGATGACGGGTGCCCACCTGCTGGCGACGGTCCTGGCGGTGGTCGCCCTGCAGCACGGCGAGTCCCTGGTGTGGTCGCTGTGGGCGTGGCTGCGCCCCGTCGTCCGGGTGCTGCTCGCGCTCGTGCGCTTCGTCCGTGCGCGGGTCGTCCCCGCGCCGGTGCCGGTCGTCCCGCGGCCGCGCGCGGTCGTCGCGCGCCGGGTCCGCCGACGTGGTCCGCCGAGGGTCCCCGCCCTCGCCACCACGTTCTGACGACACCCCTGAAGGACCCACCGTGAACCGTTCCACCCTGCCCACCCGCGCCTTGGCCGTGTCCGCGACCGCCTGCGCCGCAGTCCTGCTCGCCGCCGTCCCCGCCTCCGCGCACGTCCACGCCACCCCCGACGCGACGGCCGCCGACGGGTACAGCGTCGTGACGTTCCGCGTCCCCAACGAGTCCGACGCGGCCGCCACGACGTCGATCGTCGTGTCCCTGCCGACCGACCACCCGCTCACCTACGTCGCGACGAAACCCCTCACCGGGTGGACCGCCCAGGTCATCGAGGGGGCCCTGCCGGAGCCGGTGGACGTGGCCGGCGCGACCGTCACGAAGGCGCCGCTGACGATCACCTGGACCGCCGACCCCGGGACCCCGGGCATCCCCGTCCACCAGTTCCAGGAGTTCGAGGCCCAGGTCGGCCCGCTGCCCGCGGCGGGCACCCGCGTCACCCTGCCGACCGTGCAGACCTACGCCGACGGCGAGGTCTCGAACTGGACCGAGGTCGCCGCCGCGGGGGCGGCCGAACCGGAGCACCCGGCGCCGGAGTTCACGACGACCGCCGCGGCCGACGACGAGCACGGCTCGGGGCACGCCACGACGGCCGCGACCGAACCCGTGGCCGCGACGACGGCGACGGGCTCGGGGGCGGACCCGCTGGCCCGCGGCCTGGCCGGGGGCGGTCTCGTCCTCGGGCTGGCCGCGCTGGTGGTCGTGCTGCTGCGCCGCCAGCGGTCCTGACGACCGGCCCGACGGCCTCCCCGTCCCGCGGGGGCCGTCGGGCTCACCGGCCGGCGCCGAACCCCTCCACCGCGCGCACGACGGCCGCCTGGACGCCCGGGTCCCCCAGCAGCCGGAAGTGGCCCTCCAGGTCGACCTCGATCTCCACGGCCCCGGTGAGCGCGGCCGCCCCCGTCGCGGCCCGGGGGACGTGCGGGTCGTAGCGGGGCCGGAACGCGACGATGCGCGCGTGCCGGCTCGCGTCGGCGGCCAGGGCCCGGATCTCCGGGTCGCGCGGGGACAGCCGCCGCACGGGCCGGGCCGGGAACCACGTCGCGTACCGGGACCCGGCGAAGGGGGTCGCCAGCGCCACGACCCCGTCGAGGCGGTCGGTGCGCCCGAGGGCGAGCTTGGCGACGAGCCCGCCCTTGGAGTGGGCGACGACGACCGCGTGCCGCAGGTCGAGGCCGTCGAGGCGCGCGCACAGCCGCTCCGCCGAGGACGCCAGGTCCGCGGAGTTCGTCCCGAGGTCGAGGCCGTGGACGGGGTGCCCGGCCCGGTGCAGCGCGTCCCCGAGCCCGCGCATCACGTGCCACGTCTCCCAGATCCCCGGGACCAGCAGCACCGGGGCACCCGTGCCAGCGGACCAGTCCGGGGTCCGCAACCGCAGCTGGGCCCGCACGAGCCAGGCGTAGTCGGCCAGCCGGGCGGTGAGGTTCACGGGGCGGTCACCGGGTGACGAGCCCGGCGAGGTGGTCGGCGACCTCGCGGGCGTGGTCGAACACGACCGAGTGGGCGCCGGGGACCTGCGCGAAGGTCCCCTTGCGGGCACGGTCGGCGAGCATCCGGCACCATCCCTCGGGCGCGACGGCGTCGTGGGCGCCGCGCAGGACGAGGACGGGGACGTCGACGCCGGTGATCCGGTCCTCGATGGGGTAGCGCATCATCGACGGGAGCGTGTGGGCGATCCACCGCCACCCGCAGCGCAGGTAGCCCTCGATCGACATCCGGCGCACCGCGGGGGGTTCGAAGACCGCGGCCTGCAGCAACCGGGCCACCTGCTTCGGGACCGAGCGTTCCTCCAGGTTCACCGGCGGCCCGACGAGCGCGACGTGCCCGACGAGGTCGGGGTCGCGCAGGGCGACCTCGGTCACGACCTGGGCGCCCATCGAGTGCCCCAGGAGCAGCACCCCCGTCAGGCCCTGCTCGCGGACCCAGGAGGCGACGAGCCTGCCCATCTCCTGCGTCGTCATGCGCCGGTCCGGGTGCGGGACGCCCGCGAAGCCCGGCAGCTCCACGAGGTGCACGGTGCCGAAGCGGGCCAGTTCCACGGCGAGGCGCTGGAAGTACGCCGAGGAGACCCCGAGGCCGTGGACGAGGACGACGTCGTGCCGGTGCTGCGGGGGGACGTCGTCGGTCTCGGCGATCCACATCGTCCACGTCCGCAGCCACGCGCCGTCCCGGCGGACGCGGTCGATGCGGACGGTGAGCCCGCTGGGCATGTCGGCGGCGGTCAGGCGGCGGGGCACCCGCGCATCATCGCCGGTCCCGCTGGGGGTTCGCCGGGTGCTGGGCGCCCGGCGGCCGGCCCCGACGCGGGCCCGGTCGACGAGTGAGCGCTCGGCGACGCACAGTAGCTGGGTAGGGACAGTCACGAGGTGCGTGCCGTCGTTCAAGGTTGCGGCCCCGCCGCCGATGGATAGGGAGTCGCCCGTCGCGGGCGGTGTCCCACGGCGCCGGACCGCGCGCCGACGGTGAGGAAGGGCGGTGCGAGGTGGGCCAGAGGATCCGTGTGCTCACGGTGGACGACTCCGTCGTCGTCCGGCGGATCGTGACCGACGTCCTGGCCTCGGACCCGGCCATCGAGGTCGTCGGCACGGCGGCCAACGGCAGGATCGCGCTCGAGAAGATCGCCCAGCTCAAGCCCGACGCGGTGACCCTGGACATCGAGATGCCCGTCATGGACGGCCTCGAGACCGTCAAGGAGATCCGCAAGGTCGACCGGAAGCTGCCGGTCATCATGTTCTCCACGCTCACCGAGCGCGGCGCGACCGCGACCCTGGAGGCCCTGTCCTCGGGCGCCTCGGACTACGTGACGAAGCCGGCCAACGTCGGCAGCGTCCAGGAGTCCATGGAGTCGGTCCGCCAGCAGCTCATCCCCAAGATCAAGGCGCTCGTCCCCGGGCACGGTGCGCCCGCCGCCCCGGCCCTCGCCCGCCCCGCCGCGGCCGAGCCGGCCCGCGCGGCCACCCCCGTCACGACCCGCGAGCGCACCGGTGCCCTCAAGGCGCCCCGCGCCCTCGTCGTCGGTTCCTCCACCGGCGGCCCCGAGGCGCTGTCGGCGGTCCTGGCCAAGCTCCCCGCGAACCTCGGCGTCCCCGTGCTGGTGACCCAGCACATGCCGCCCGTCTTCACCCGCCTGTACGCCCAGCGCCTGGACAAGGTCAGCGCGCTGCGCGTCGTCGAGGCCGCCGACGGCGACGTCGTGGTGCCGGGCACCGTCTACGTCGCCCCGGGGGACTTCCACATGGAGGTCGTCCGGCGCGGTCCGCAGACGGTGATCAAGTTGAACCAGGGGCCTGCCGAGAACTTCTGCAGACCCGCGGTCGACGTCATGATCCGCTCGGCGGTCGCGACGTACGGCGGCGAGCTCCTCGCGGTGATCCTCACCGGGATGGGCTCGGACGGCAAGCTCGGGTGCAAGGCCGTCGCCGCGGCCGGGGGACAGGTCCTCGCCCAGGACGAGGCCACCTCGGTCGTCTGGGGGATGCCCGGAGCCGTCACCCGCGAGGGCATCGCGGACGAGGTCCTTCCCCTGGGCTCCATCGCTGACGCCGTCCAGCGCCGGCTGGGGCCGGCGGGCCGGGTGGCGCCCGCCGCCGCGCCCCGGACGACGGCCCCCGCCCCGGCGGTCAGGTCCACCCCGTTCGGCACCACCCCCCGCTCCACCGGTTCTGCCGGTTCCTCCGGTTCCTCCAGTTCCCCGTCGGCCCGCCCGTCGACGTTCCGTCCGGCCGCCCCGGCGGCCCGTCCCCCCCAAGGCAGGTGGTGACATGGCACTCACACCCACGGCCTTCGACTGGGTCTGCACCCTCGTGCGCAAGGAGAGTGCGATCGTCCTCGAGAAGGGCAAGGAGTACCTCGTCGAGTCCCGGCTCGTGCCGCTGGCGCGTGCCGCCGGCGCCGCCGACGTCTCCGCGTACGTCGACGGTGTCCGGCTGCGTCCCGACCGCCGGGCGCAGACCGCCATCGTCGAAGCCCTCACGACGAACGAGACGTCGTGGTTCCGCGACGGCGCCCCGTTCCAGGCCTTCTCGACGTCGGTCCTGCCGGCCCTGAAGCAGGCGCGGGCGACCACCCGGTCGCTGCGCGTCTGGTCCGCGGCCAGCTCGACGGGTCAGGAGGCCTACAGCCTCGCGATCTCGCTGCAGGACAGCCTGGTCGCGGAGGGGTGGCGGGCCGAGATCATCGGGACCGACCTCTCGAACGAGGTGCTGGAGAAGGCCAAGGCGGGACGCTACTCGCAGTTGGAGATGAACCGCGGTCTGCCGGCGCCCCTGCTGGTCCGCCACTTCACCCGCGTGGGCACCCAGTGGCAGGTGAACGACGACATCAAGCGCATGGTGCGTTTCCAGCAGCTGAACCTCACGAGCTCGTACGCGGCCCTCGGTCAGTTCGACGTGGTGTTCCTGCGCAACGTGCTCATCTACTTCGACCTCGAGACCAAGCGGGACATCCTGTCCCGGGTCAGGAAGGTCCTCCGCCCCGGTGGATACATGTTCCTCGGGGGTGCAGAAACGACGCTGGGCGTCGATGAGAACTGGGACCGCGAACTCATCGGACGGGTTTCGGTCCACCGTCCCAAGAACGGAGGTCAGGCATGAGGGCTCTTGTTGTCGACGACTCCCGCGCCATGCGGAAGATCATCGCCGGTGCGCTGCGGAAGCTCGGGTACGAAACGGTCGAGGCGGCCGACGGCGCCGAGGCGCTGAAGGCTCTGGAGGCGGGCCCGCTGCCCGACCTCGCCACGGTCGACTGGAACATGCCGGTGATGGACGGGCTCACGTTCGTCACCCAGGTCCGGGCGAACCGTGACTACCGCGCGCTCACCCTGATGATGGTCACCACCGAGGCCGAGCACGGGCAGATCGTCCGCGCCCTGGCCGCCGGTGCGCACGAGTACCTCATCAAGCCGTTCACGGTCGAGTCCCTCGAGGAGAAGCTGTCGCTCCTCGGGTTGCTGCCGGAAGGGGTGCAGGCGTGACCGAACTGGTCGAGGAGTTCTACGACGAACCGACCGACTACGTCGAGGACGAGGCCCTGGGCCAGATCGTCGACGCCATGTGGTCGTCGTACTTCGCGCACACCGAGTTCCTGCTGCCGTCGTTCGAGCAGCACGACATCGAGGGCGACATCCTCTGCGCGTCGGTGACGATCTCGGGCGCCCGCCCGGGCATCGTCACCGTCAGCGTCGAGCGCCCGCTCGCCACCCCGCTGGCCGCCGCCCTCCTGCAGGAGGACGGCGAGCTGGAGGACGAGGACGTGTACGACTCCCTGGGTGAGGTCGCGAACATCGTCGGCGGCAACATCAAGGCCCTCGTCCCCGACGCGGGACCACTGGGTCTGCCGGTCGTGTCGACCGCCAAGCCCCTGCACGGCGCCTCGGACCGCCTGGCAGCGCGTCTGGACGCGAACTGGCAGGGTCAGTGGCTCACCTTCGAAGTGTGGCTGGCCGGCGGTTCCGAGAACGGGCAGGGGTGACGTCGTGAAGGCGCTGGTGGTCGACGACAGCCGCGTCATGCGGCAGATCGTCATCCGCACGCTGCGGCAGGCGGGCTACGACTGGGTCGACGTCGTCCAGGCCGAGAACGGCAAGGAGGGTTTCGACCTCGTCCGCTCGGAGAACCCGGACATCGTCCTCTCGGACTGGAACATGCCCGAGGCCACGGGCATCGAGATGCTGCAGAACCTGCGCGGTTCGGGCATCGACGTGCCGTTCGGCTTCGTCACCTCGGAGGGCTCGGAGGAGATGCGCGACAAGGCGGCCGCTGCCGGCGCCCTGTTCCTCATCGCCAAGCCCTTCACCCCCGAGGCGTTCGCCGCGGCGCTCGCCCCCGTCCTCGGCGGCGACGCCGGGTCCGGTGCGGCCGAGACCTCCGTCGCCCAGGGCGAGGTCAGGTTCGAGGTCAACCCGTTGCCGTCGAACCTGGCGATCCGCAACCTCCTCTCGGACCTGCTGAACCGCGACGTCGACCTCAAGGACGGTTCGGCCGTCCCCGTCGGCGGCGCGCCCGGCTCGCTCGTGGGCCTGTACGTGGACGACCACCTGAAGTCCAAGGCCGTCGTGGTCTTCGACTTCGCCCTGGCCGCCCACGCCGGTGCCGCGATCGGCCTGCTGCCCCCCGGGGCCAGCGAGGCCGCCGTCGAGGACCGCGAACTGCCCGAGAACCTCGCCGTGAACGCGCGGGAGGTGCTCAACATCATGGCGTCGCTGTTCAACGTCGAGGGTGCCGCGCACCTGAAGCTGTACGCGTCGTACGTCCCGGGTGAGGTCCTGCGCCCGGACGTCGTGGACTGGGCCACCCGCACGGGCAGCCGTCTCGACCTGGCCGTCGAGGTGTCCCGCTACGGCAAGGGCGCGCTGAGCATCGTCACGTTCTGAGCCGCGTCCGTCCCGAGAACCCCTCGCCCGTCCGGGCGGGGGGTTCTCGTGCGTCCGGCGCGGGTCGTTCAGCGGGGCAGGACGATCGCGGTCGTGCCGTCGGGGCCGGCGCCCCAGTAGGGCGTCGCGGTGGGCCGGCCCAGCAGGTACCCCTGCCCGCACTCGACGCCGAGCTCGGTGAGGACGGCGAGCTCGTCCTCGCGCTCGACCCCCTCGGCGACCATCGTCGAGCCGAGTTCGGAGGCGAAACCCACCAGGGCCCGCGCGACGGCGCGCCGCGCGGGGTCGGTGTCGATCCCGCGCACGAACGCGATGTCGAGCTTCACGATGTCCGGGGTCAGGTGCAGCACGTGCTGGAGGCTGGCGAAACCGGCGCCGGCGTCGTCGACGGCGATGCGGACACCGTGCCGGCGCAGGGCGGAGGTGACGCCGGTGAGGGCCTCGTAGTCGGCGACGGGGTCGTGCTCGGTGATCTCCACGACGAGGCGCTCGGACCCGTCCGCGGTCAGCAGGTCACGCGTGCGGGGGTCGAGCAGGGCGTCGGCCGAGGCGTTGACGCTGAGGTAGCCGCCCATCGGGACGAGCGGCAGCTGATCCAGCGCGGAGGCGATGGCGGCCTGTTCGAGCTCCACGCCGACGCCGGCCGTCCGGGCGTCGGAGAACACCTGCTCGGGCCGGCGGGCCGTCCCGGCCGGGCTCGTGAACCGGCTCAGCGCCTCCGCGCCCACCACCGCTCCCGAGCGCAGGTCCACGATGGGTTGCAGGACCGTGCTGCGACCCGAGCCCGCGACGAGCGCGTCGAGGGAGGCCAGCCGGTCCTCGCGGTCGGCGCGGCGCCGGTCGCGGTGGTGCAGGACCCCCGCGATGAGCGCCGCCACGACGTGCAGGGCCTCCAGCTGCCGCGGTTCGAGCCGTTCGGAGGGGTCCGCGCCGACCCCGACGATCCGGCCGTCGGCCGCACCGTCGGGACGGACGACGTCGACCGCCGGGGACGCCAGGGCCAGGTCCGTCGCCGCCAGCAACCGGACGGTGGCGTGCGGGTCCAGCTCGCTGCTGGTCTGCTCCACGTGGTGGGGCGTGGTGACGGTGGGGCGGGTCAGGGCGGCGACGGGCGTGCCGAAGATGTCACGCGCCAGGTCCAGGAGTTGGGCGACGGCGTCGGCGTCGTCGTCCTGCGCGTGCACCTGCACCTGTCGACCTCCCGCGGACGTGCCCGTCGCCTGCCTGCCCCACCGTGTCCGCAGTCCGATCGGGCACCGCGCGGGTCGGTGCGTCGGGATCGTGCGCTCGGCTGACCTTTCCAGAACCCTGCGCTCTACACAATCACGAGCGAGTCACAGCGACCACTCGTGACCCTGCGTGTTCTGGCTCACGCGGCGCCCGATCCGGGCGGCGGCTCAGGGACGGCGGCCCGTCGGGCCGTACCGCCGCATCCGCACGACCGAGACCATCGCCTCGCGGATGATGTCCCCGCTCATCTTCGACGTCCCGTGGGTCCGCTCGGTGAACAGGATCGGGACCTCGCGGACCGTCGCCCCCCGCTGCAGCGCCGCCAGCGTCGTCTGGATCTGGAACGCGTAGCCGGCCGCGGTCAGCTGCGACAGGTCCAGCGACCGCAGCAGGTCCGCGCGCCAGGCCTTGAAACCGCCCGTCAGGTCGGCCACCGGAGCCCCCAGCAGGACCCGCGCGTAGACGTTCGCCCCGCGCGAGAGGGCCTTGCGGTACCAGGGCCACGCCTCGTCGAGCGCGCCGCCGCGCACGTACCGCGCACCCAGGACCAGGTCCGCGCCGTGGTCGATCTGCGCCAGCATCCGCGTCAGCGCCTCCACGGGGTGCGAGCCGTCGGCGTCCATCTGCACGACGACGTCGTGGTCCCCCGTGGCGAGGACGTGCGCGAACCCCGCCCGGTAGGCGGCGCCCAGCCCGTCCTTCGTGGTGCGCGTCAGCAACCGCACCCGGCCGGAGGGGTAGCGCGCCGCGACCTGCTCCACGAGCGCCCCCGTGCCGTCGGGGGATGAGTCGTCCACGACCAGGACGTCGGGCACGACGGGGGAGGCCAGGACCCGGTCCAGCATCCCGGCGATGTTCTCGGCCTCGTCGTACGTGGGCAGGACGACGACGCAGCGCAGGGCTTCGGGCAACGGGAACTCGCTCGGGTGCTCGGGGCGAACAGGTCGCCCGACGCTACACCGGTTCCGGGCCGCGATCGCGCCGGTCGGGCCCGCGGGCGGGAGGGGGTCGGGTGGGGATCGGGTGGAGGTCGCCCCGTTCGACCCCGCCACCGCCTCGTCACCTCGTCAGACGCGGGCCTCCACCGGGCGCCGGTGCGCGTCCGCCCGCCACGCGGCCACCGCCAGCAGCACCGCGCTCGCACCGAACACGACGTTGCCGGCCGCGCCCAGGGCCGGGGGGATCCCGAGCTGGGCCGTGTTCACCGGGGCCAGCCACAGGTACGTCGGGAGAGCACCGCAGGCCGCGGCGAGACGGTGCTGCGAACCCCAGCCCGCCCGGCGCGAGGCCCGGGACAGCAGCACCGCCCCGCCGGCCAGGACCGCCGCCCCGCAGCAGACGCCCACCCACGCCCCGGCCACCGGGACCAGGAACAGGTCGAGCAGCCAGAAACCGGTCGTGACGCCGAACGCGGCGAGCAGGACGGTCCGGGGCCGGGGGACCGCCCCCGCGGGGCCGCGCCGGTCGTCGACGACCTGCCGCGCCCGGCGGACGGCGAGGGCGATCAGCCCGGCGACGGCGGCGGCCGTGACGGCGAACTGCGCAGGGCTGCCGACGAAACGCAGGTCGACCGCCTGCAGCACGGCGAGCCCGGCCGACCCGGCGACGAACACCACGGCCACCGCCACCAGACCCCGTCGTCCCAACCACGGCCGGGGGGCGCCCCGGTCGAAGGCCTCCACGAGGGCGATGGGCACGCACGTGCTGCCGGTGGCGTGCAGCGCCACGGAGTCCACCGTCAACCGGGCGCTGATGCCCATGCCGGGGACCGCGGCCTGGTCGGCGAAGCTGGTCAACCCCAGGTAGGCCGGGTTGAAGAGCATCTGGTCGACCAGCCCCTCTTCGACCAGTGCGTAGGCGACGGCCAGCAGCACCATCACGGGCCACCCGGAGCGGGTGCGCCGCCCGACCTCCCGGACGAGCACGGCGCCCCCGCCGTACATGGTCGCGAGCAGCGGCAGTTCCAGCAGGGCGGTGATCGGCTGGTTCCCCAGCACGAACTCCCCGACGTAGGGGGCCAGGACGAACAGGGCCAGCGCCCGCAGGCCCCGGCGCTGCCGCCTCACGGGCGGTCCCTCGGCCGATCGCGGGGCACGCGCTCCAGTGTTCACGGGCGGCCCGCACCGTCAACCCCGCTCCGTGCCGTCGCCTGCCCGGGGGAAGGACGCGGTCGGGCGGGTCGCCGGCCCGCGGGTCCGTAGACTGGGCCGCGCAGGGAGGGCTGGCCGAGTGGTTGAAGGCGGCGGTCTTGAAAACCGCTAGGGAGGTACCCACTCCTTCCTCATGGGTTCGAATCCCATGCCCTCCGCCAGCGGACGAACGACGGGAGTCGGAACGGTGAGTGCGGTCGTGGGTCCGGAGATGACCCCCCAGCGGCGGGCGACGGCGCTCCGGGCGTTCCACACCCTGCCCAAGGAGGACCGCGAGGACGTCCTCGCCCTGGCCCGGCAGGGCCGCCGGCACCCCGACGAGCGCGTCGCCGCCGTCGCCTGGTGGTACGCCGCCGCCGTGCTGCAACCGCGCTGGTACAACCGGATGCCCCTGGCGGTCCCCGTCGTCGCGGTCCTCGCGCTGCTGGCCGCGGCGTTCCTGCTGAACTTCTGGCCCCTGGGCTTCCTGGCCATCGTGGTCCTCCTCGTCTCGGCCGCCCTCGTGCGCCAGCGGCTGCTCACCGGCCCGCTGCTGGGGCTCATGCGCCCGCCGGCCGCGGGTGACGTCCCCGACTGACCCGCGTCCGTGGTGCGCCGGACGGGTGAGAGGACGGGCCGACGGGTGAGGGGTGTCCAGTCCGGGCCCGGACGTGACGATCAGCAGGACGTGCGGGGACGTTCCAGCGAGGCCCACGCGCCGGGGGCCGCGGGCCGCCTCGGCGTGGACCTCGGTGTCCTCGCGGCCGTCCTGGTCGCGGTCGCCGTCGCGCAGGCCCTCCTCGGCCGCGGCAGCGACGGCGCCCTGACCCTCTTCGGCGTCACCGAGGCCGTGGCCGCCCTCGTCGCCGGCGCGTGCCTCCTGGTGCCCGGCCGGCACCGGCGCCTGACCGGCTGGGTCCGCGCCCCCTGGGTGCTGCTCGGGTGCGCGTGCCTGGCCTGGGGGGTGGGGCAGGGGCTGTACGCCGTGCAGGACTGCCTGCACCTCATCTCGGGCGCCACCACCTGGGCCGACGGCCCCTTCGTCGTGTTCTCCGTGCTCTCCGTCGCCTCGGGGCTGCTGCACCTGTGGGTCTGGGGCCGCTCCCACCTGGGGATCGCCGCCACCCTCGACGGGCTCCTGCTCGGCACCGCGCTGCTCACCGTCGTCTGGGTCGGCTGGCTCGCCGAGGCCGTCCGCGTCGCCCCGTACCCCCTGACCGACCTCCTCGTCCCGCTCGTCTACCCCGTGATGGACGTCGTGTTCCTCACCGTGACGATCATCCAGCTGGTCCGGTTGCGGGTCTCCCGCGTCGGGCTCCTGTGCCTGGCCGCCGCCACCGCGATGGCCCTGTCGGACGCCGTCTACTTCTACGGCGTGGTCGCCACCGGCAGCTACCGCACCGGCGGCCTCGCCGACTTCGGGTGGATCGCCGCGTTCGGCCTGTTCGCCGTCGGCGCCCGGCTGACCCCCGGGGGGCACCCCCGGCTGCGGACCCCGTCGGCGGGGTCGTGGGCGTGGATCGTGCCCTGCGCCGCGGTGGTCCCCGCCGCCGCCGTGGGCGTCACCCGGCTGTGGGTCCACCCCGACCGCTTCGTCCTCGTCGCCGGGCTGGTCATGGTCGTCCTCGTGGTGGTCCGCCAGGTCGTCGCCCTCGACGACCACCGCCGGCTGCTCGCCGTCGCCGAGCACCAGCGGGGCCTGCTCGACGCCGTCGCGCACGTCGACCCCCTCACCGGGCTGGAGAACCGCCGCCGGTTCGCCGAGCGCACGGCCGAGGCCGTGCGCTCCTCGCTGCGGACCGGGGTCCCCCTCGTCGTCGCCTTCGTCGACCTCGACCGGTTCAAGCTCGTCAACGACACCCTGGGCCACGCCGCCGGCGACGACCTCCTGCGCGGCGTCGCGGCCCGCCTGCGGACCTGCGTGCGCGACGACGACTGCGCGGCCCGCTGGGGCGGCGACGAGTTCGCCGTCCTCGTCACCGACCCCGGGGCCGACGCGCACGCCGTCGCCGACCGGCTCGGCGCGGCCCTCCTCGACCCCCTGCCGGTCGCCGGGCGGCCGTGGCGGGCCACCGCGAGCATCGGCGCCGTGCGCGAGGACCCCCGCCGTCTGCTCGCCGCGCTCCCCACCGCCGCGACCGACCCCGTCGAGGAGGTCGTCGAAGCGCTCCTGGCCGCCGCCGACGCTCGGATGTACGTCGTCAAGCGGGCCCACCGCGAGTCCGCCGCGGCCGATCGGTAACCTCCCGCGGATGTCGTCCCGCCGCCTGCTCGTGCCCGTCGACGGCGGCCACGTGGCGGCCGACGTGGCCGGCCGCGACGAGGACCCGACGGTCCTGCTGCTGCCCGGCCAGTCGCTGGGGCCGGACGTGTGCGCCGGGCTGGCCGCCGACCTCGCGCCCGCGTTCCGCACCGCCGTCGTCCACACCCGCGGGACCGGCGCCTCGCAGGCCGAACCCGGCCCCTGGACCACCGCGCTGTTCGCCGCCGACGCCGTCGCCGTCCTCGACGCCCTCGGCCTCGAGCGCGCCCACGTCCACGGGTTCTCCATGGGCGGGCGCGTCGCGACCGTCCTCGCCGCCCACCACCCCGGGCGCGTCGACCGCCTCGTCCTCGCCGCGAGCGGACCCGGCGGGCCCCACGAGGTCGCCCGCGACCCGCAGGTCGACCGGACCCTGCGGTTCAGCTCCAGCCCGCAGGGCCGCGACGGCCTGCTCGACCTGTTCTTCACCCCCGCCTGGAGCGCCGCGCACCCGGACGTCGCCCGCCGGTTCCTGCCCACCGGCAGCCCCCGCGTGCGCCGCGCCCACCACGCGGCCAGCACCGGCCACGACGGCTGGGACCTGCTGGCACGCATCAGCGCCCCCACGCTCGTCCTGCACGGTGCCGACGACGCCATGACCCCCGTCGCGAACGCCGAACTGCTCGCCGGCCGCGTCCCCGGCGCGCACCTGCACGTCCTGCCCGGCGCCCGCCACGGCTACCTCGAGGAGTTCCGGCCCGCCGCCTCCGGCCTCGTGGCCGCTTTCCTGAGCTGAAACCGGTGGACGACCCCACCCGGTCCGGGAGCAGGATCGCAGGGTGGAACCCGTCGACGTCGCCGCCCGGCTCGTGCAGGTCCCCGGGATCGTCGGGGTGAGCCTCGGCGGCAGCCGCGCCCGCGGCGAGCACCGGCCCGACTCCGACACCGACCTCGGCCTGTACTACCGCCCACCCCTGGACACCGCCCGGTTGCAGGCGCTCGTGGACGAGCTGTCCCAGGTGCCGGCCGCGGTCACCGAACCCGGCGGGTGGGGACCGTGGGTGGACGGCGGCGGGTGGCTGCGCGTGGACGGCGCCGCCGTCGACTGGATCTACCGCGACGTCGACCGCGTCCGGGCGAGCTGCTCCGGCGCGCTCGCGGGGACCTTCGACTGGCACTTCCAGGTCGGTCACCCGCTGGGTTTCCCCGGGACCACCTACGCGGGGGAACTGTTCCACGGGGTGCTGCTGGCCGACCCCTCCGGGGAACTGGCGGCGTCGCGGCTGCAGGGTTTCTCACCCGCGTTGCGGACCGCCGTGGTGGGCCGGCTCGACGAGGCGCGGTTCCTGCTCGGCGGCGCGGCCAAGGCCGTCCCGCGCGGTGACCGGGCCTACGTCGCGGCGTGCGCGTTCCGGGTCGTCCTGCTGTGCGTGCACGCGCTGCACGCCGACGCGGGCCGCTTCGTGCTCAACGAGAAGGGCGCGGTCGCGGCGACGGACTCGTTGCCCCGCAGCCCGAGGGGCTTCGCCCGTCGCGCCCAGGAGGTGTTCGCCCTCGACCCGGGACCGGCGCTGGACGGCGCCGCCGGGCTCCTCGCCGAGACCCTCGCCGTCGTCTCAGAGGACGGTGCGCAGGGCCCGCGGTAGGCAGCGCACCGTCACCGACGACCCGGCGTCGACGTGGAAGACCTCGCCGTCGAGCTGCAGCGGCATCGGGGTGTGGGTCGTGAACTCGTACGGTTCCGAGCGCGAGCGCACCGGGTGCGCCCCGCGCAGGACGCGCGTGAAGTCCAGGACCAGGCGGAGTTTGCTGCGGTGCGGGATGAGCAGCGTCTCGTACCGGCCGTCGTCGGGGGCGGAGCCCTCGGCCAGCTGCGCGTACTTGGCCATCCGGTCGATGTTCGCGAACACGAGGCTGTCGATGCTGATGTCGTTGCCGTCGTGGGTGATCGTCAGCGGCCGGTACCTCCAGAACGCGCGGACGACCAGTTGCGCCTCCTTGACGGCGTCGAGGTCGTGCTCGTTGAGCGCCGCAGCCGCGACGGGGGTGATCCCGACCCCGGCGTAGGAGTGGGCGACCCTGCGCCGACCGGCGCCGCTGACCTCCAGCAGGTCCATGCGGGTCACCGGCTCGCCGCCGACGACCGCCCGGATCGCCTCCCCCAGTGGACGTTCCTGCACCGCGGTGGCGTGGTCGTTGGCGTTCCCCGAGGGCAGCACGGCCGCCATGCCCCGCCCTGCGTCGAACACCCCGTTGACGACCTCGTGGTAGCCGCCGTCCCCGCTGGCGGACACGACGAGGGTCCCCGGGTCCTGCCGGACGGCGTCGCGCGCGAGGTCCTCGGCGTGCCCGGCGTGCTGCGTCTCGACCAGTTCGACGTCCACCACGCCGTCGAGCTCGTCGCGCAGGCCGCGCGCGTTCGACGGTCCGTCCCCCGTGCTGTTCGGGTTGAGGACCACGACGACACGGCTCAGCTCGCTCACGTCGTGAGACTAGGGGTGATCGCGTAACCGTGCTCCTTGTCGACGACGTGCAGGAGCTCCTCACCGGCCACGAACCGGCGCGCCTGCTCGCGCAGCAGCACCTCGAGGCGCTCGGCGAAACCCTCGGCGTCGCCCGCCAGGTGCGGGGAGACCAGCGCGCCGGGGGTGTCCCACCACGGGCTGTCGGCGGGCAGCGGCTCGACGTCCCACACGTCGAGCGCGACGCCCCCGAGGCGGCCCTCCAGCAGCCCCCGCCGCAGCGCCCCGGCGTCCACGACGGGCCCGCGGCCCACGTTCACGACGATCGCGCCCGGCCGCACCCGGTCCACGACCGCGGCGCCGAGCAGCCCCCGGGTCGCGTCCGTCAGGGGTGCGGTGACGACCACCACGTCGTACCCGGCGACGACGTCCGCCAGCTCTCCCGGTCCGTGCAGGGCCCCGAACGGGGCCCGCGCCGGCCTCGGCGAGCGCACCACGCCGTCGACGTGCGCGCCGAGGACGGAGAACACCTGCGCCACCCGGGTCCCGATGGAACCGGCCCCGACGACGAGGACGCGCCGGCCCGCCAGACCGCGGGTCAGGCGGTGCTGCCACCGGTGCTGCCCCTGCAGCCGGACCGTCGTCGGCAGGTCCTTCAGGAAACCCAGGACGCACGCCAGGACGTACTCGGCGATGTCGGTGTCGAGGACCCCGCGGCTGCACGTGAGCACGCTCGGGTGGGCCCGCAGGGCCGGGAACAGGAGCCGGTCCGGGCCCGCGCTGGAGGTGTGCACCCACCGCAGCCGTCGCGGGTCGGCCGCCCGCCACGCCCGTTCCACCCCGGGGTGCGACCCGTCCCACACCACGAGCCCGTCCGCGCGGGCGAGGGCGCCGGGCAGCGCGGGGTCGTCGGGGGCGACGACCTCCACCGTCCCGGGCAGCGCCGCGGTGTCGGGGGAGCTGCCGACGGGGACGACGAGGAGCGCGGGGTCGGGTTCGAGGGCGGGTTCGGATTCGGGTTCGGGGGTGGGGACGGAGGCGGGAGGTGTGTCCACCCGCCCATCCTCCCCTCCGCGATCAAGGAATCCGCCACCGCGATCAAGGAATCCGCCACCGCGATCAAGGAACCCACCACCGCGATCAAGGAACCCACCACCGCGGTCGAGGACCGCGCCACCGCGATCGAGGACCGCACCACCGCGGTCGAGGAGCGGGCGAGGCGGCGGCCTCGGCGGTGTCGACGAGGAGTCCCTGCGTGACGGCGCAGCACCCCTGCGTCGCGATCGAGGACGTCGTGGCGGTGGACGACACACCCTCGTCCACAGGCGCGTCTCGAACAGCCCCACCGGCGCCGCGTGACGAACAGGGTTGCGGCGTGCCCACCCCGCCGTCCACCCGTCACCGTCGCGCCCTGCTGAGCGACCTCTCGGTCGACGAGGCCCACCGCCGAGAACTCCTCGTCCCCCACCTGCCACCCGGGGCGGCGTTCTCCCGCCGCACGGCCGCACGCCTGCACGGGTTCGACGTCCGGATGCCGTTCGAGCAGGACGCGACCTTCGCGCTGGAGGTCACGGTCCCCTTCGGCACCGAACCGGTCTCCCGCGCCGGTGTTCGCCCGTACGTCGCGGAACTGTTCCACGACGTGACCGTCCTGGACGGCCTCCCCGTCACCGACCTGGATCGGACCTTGCTCGACGTCGCGCGCTTCGCGTCCCGCCCGGTGGCGCTGGCCACTCTCGACCAGGCTGCGGCGCAGGAGGTCCTGGATCGCGTGAAACTGCTGGAACGGTTGCGCAGCGCGCGCGGGCACCGGTTCGTGGCGCAGGCCCGCGCACTGGTCGAGATGGCCGACCCGGGGGCTGAGTCGGAGCTCGAGTCGTGCACCCGGCTGCGGATCGTCGACGCGGGGTTCGAACCGCCGCAGACGCAGGTCCCGGTCCGGCGGCCGGGGGTGGGACGGCCCTACCGCCTCGACATGGGGTGGCCGCACCTGCGCAAGGCCGTCGAGTACGACGGGATCGAGCACCACGACAGCGCCGCCGACCGCCGGCACGACCAGCGGCGCCGGGACCACCTGCGCAGCGTCGGCTGGGAGGTCCTCGTCGTCGGCAAGGGTGACGTCCTCGGGTGCAGGCAGCACTTCGAAGAAGCGGTCGGGAACCTGCTCGGGTTGCCGTGGAACGGGAGACCACGGAAGTGGTAGTCCTTGATCACCACGATGGATTCCTTGATCGCGGTGGTGGTCGGGTGGGGCGCGTCAGACCCGGAACCGGCCGACCGCGGTCCGCAGGTCGGCGGTCAGCGCCGCCACGTCCTGCGCGGCCTCGCCCGTGGAGCGACCGCGGTCGGCGGTCTCCCCCACGCTGGTGGCCAGCGTCGTCAGGTCGTCGACCGAGCTGCGCGTGGACTGCGCGACCCGCGACACCCGGTCGCTGTTGTCCGCGCTCACGTGGCCCTGCTCGTCGGCGGCGGCGGCGATGTCGGTCTGGAAGCGGGACATCCGGTCGATGACGTCGGTGATCTCGTCGATCTGCCGACGGGCGTCGACGCTGTCCTGCTGCAGGGCCTCCACGGTCCGGGTGATCTCCTCGGTGGCCGTCGCCGTCTCCCGGGCCAGCGTCTTCACCTCACCGGCGACGACGGCGAAACCGCGGCCGGCGTCCCCGGCGCGGGCGGCCTCGATGGTCGCGTTCAGGGCCAGCAGGTTCGTCTGCGCCGCGATGCCCGCGATGGACTGCACCACCGCGCCGATCCGCTGGCTGGACCCGGCGAGCCGGTCCATCACCGACGACGTCGCGGCGGCGGCGGCGACGGCCTGCTCGGCGACGTCCCGCGACGTCAGCGCGCTGGCCGAGACCTGAGCGATCACGGCCACCATCTGCTCGCCGGCGGCGGCCATCCCGTCGGCGGCGTCGCGCGCCCGGTGGGCCTCGGCGACGGCCGACGACGCCAGGCGCGTGGACCGTTCGCCCGCCCGCTGGATCTCGACGGCGGTGGCGCTGAGCCGGCCCGAGGCCCCTTCGAGGCGGTCGGCGGTGCCGCCGATGCCGTCGACGAGGGCGGACAGGGAGTCGAGGGCGTCGTCGAGGGCCGCACCGACCAGGCCGACCTCGTCGCGGGCCCGGGGACGGGCGCGTTCGGTGAGGTCGCCGGCGCGGAGGGCGGCAGCGACCCGGGCCACGCCGTTCAGCGGTTCGACCACGCTGCGGGTGACCTGCCAGGCCACGAACAACGCGGCCAGGACCGTGGCCGGGGCGACGACGGCCAGGACGCGGACGCTGCGGGCCCGGACCGCGGCGACCGTCTGCGTCTGCGCCTGCGCCCGGGCGCGGACCGCGTCCGCGACCTGCGGCAGCAGCCGCTCGACCTCGGTGAACCTCGCCAGGAAGGCGGTGTAGGCGGCCCGGGCGCCCGCGGGGTCCTGCCCGGCCAGCGCGATGAGGTCCTGACCGGCGCTGACGTAGGCCGCGACGGCGGGGTCCGCGGCGTCGAGGGCGGCGTCGACGGCCGCCCCGAGGTGGGCCCCGCGGACGCCGGCGAGCTCACCGGTGAGCCCCTGCGCCGCCTCCGCACCACCGTCGCGGGCTTCGGCGTACTGGTCCCCGGCGGGGAACAGCAACGCCTGCAGCACGTTGCCGCGCAGGGCGTCGTGGGCCATGTCGGCTTCCAGCGTCGCGCGGGTCGCCGCGTTCACCCGGGTGAGTTCGGTGGTCGTGGCGGTGGTGTCGCGCAGGACGTCCACGGTCAGCGCCGACAGGGCCGCGACCGCCAGCACGGCCACGGCGGTGAGCGCGTTGAGCTTGCGGCGCAGCCCGGCGTCGCGCCACGCGCGACGCAGCCGGGGCCCGGACGAGGTCATGGGTGGAAGATCGACCTCGTCCGGCGACCCTTGAGGCGTCGCTCACATTCGGAACCCGGTCCGTCCGCCCGTCAGGCGCGGAACTCCGCCGGCCGCTCGGAAGGGGCGGCCTCCAGCGCGGCGGTGATGCCCTCGACACCCGCCTCGGCGCCGTAGACCGGGGTTCCCGGCTGCTGGCGCCACGACTCGGCCAGCGGACCGGCGTCGACGACGTCGAAACCCAGCTGCTCGACGAGCCCGGAGACGGTGCGCTTGGCGTCCGCGGAGTCCCCGGCGATCGGCAGGGCCCGGCGTTCGAGGTCGCCCGGGGGCCGGCCGGCCGTCAGCAGGTGCTCGGCCTGGATGCCGTTGAAGGCCTTCACCCAGTGCAGCCGCTCGGTCGGGTCGAGGTGCTGCGCGGTCCAGACCGTCTCCGGCGTCCCGGCTTCGACCTCGTCGAGCCTGCCGTCGCGCTGCGGGTAGTAGTTCCCGGTGTCGACGACGACCGACCCGTCGGGCAGGGGGTCGAGCACGCCGCGCGGCAGGTCGGGGACCTTGCCCTGCGGGATCGTCACGACGACCAGTTCCGCCCCGCGGGCCGCGTCGTCGGCGAGGACGGGCGTCGCGCCCGTCTCCTCGGCGAGGTCCGCCAGGGTTTCCGGTCCGCGCGAGTTCGCGACGCGGACCGTGTGCCCGAGGCGGGTGAACGCGCGCGTGAGGTTGCCGCCGATGTTGCCGGCGCCGATGATCCCGATGTCCATGGCCGCGACGCTACGACCGGGCAGGGGTTGCGGCACGTTGACTCCGCGGTCCCGGTGAAAGAGACCGCGGAGTCAACGTGCCGGAACGCGCGACCTCTCAGAGGGTGGCGGTGTCGATCACGAACCGGTACCGCACGTCCGAGGCGACGACGCGTTCGTACGCCTCGTTGATCTTCTCGGCCGGGATGACCTCGACCTCGGCCCCGATGCCGTGCTCGGCGCAGAAGTCGAGCATCTCCTGGGTCTCGCGGATCCCGCCGATGTTCGAGCCGGCGAAGTTCTTGCTGCCGCCGACGACGGAGAACATGCGCAGGGAGATCGGGTCCTCGGGCAGGCCGACGTTCACGAGCGCGCCGCGCACGGCCAGCAGCGACATGTACTTGTCGAAGTCCAGCTGGGCGCTGACGGTGTTGACGATGAGGTCGAACTGCCCGCGCAGGGCCGAGAAGGTGTCCTCGTCGGAGGTGGCGTGGTAGTGGTCCGCGCCCAGGCGCAGTCCGTCCTCCTGCTTCTTCAGCGACTGCGACAGCACGGTCACCTCGGCGCCCATGGCGTGGGCGATCTTGACGGCCATGTGGCCGAGCCCGCCGAGGCCGATGACGGCGACCTTCTTGCCCGGGCCCGCGCCCCAGTGGCGCAGCGGGGAGTAGGTCGTGATGCCGGCGCACAGCAGCGGGGCCGCGACGTCGAGCTCGAGGCCGTCGGGGATCCGGCAGACGAAGCCCTCGGTGACGACGATGGCCTGCGAGTAGCCACCCTGGGTGGGCTCGCCGTCCTTGCCGACGCTGTTGTAGGTGCCGATCATGCCCTTGAGGCAGAACTGCTCCTCGCCGGCCTCGCAGTTCACGCACTCACCGCACGAGTCGACCATGCAGCCGACGCCGACGCGGTCGCCGACGGCGTACTTCGTCACCTCGGAGCCGACCTCGGTGACGACGCCGGCGATCTCGTGGCCGACGACCACGGGGTAGTTGGCCGGGCCCCACTCGCTGCGGGCGGTGTGGATGTCGGAGTGGCAGATGCCGGCGAACTTGATGTCGATCGCGACGTCCTTGGGGCCGACGTCACGACGCTGGATCTCGAAGGGCTTCTGCGGTTCGGTGGCCGACGTTGCGGCGTAGGCCTTGACGGTGGTGGGCACGACGTCTCCTGCACTTCGGGGGGGATCATGGTCACGCGCGTCGTTGCGCCGCCCCGACCGTATCCCGACGTCGGCGTGACCACGACCCGGGTGGTTGCGCTCTCCACCAGAGGCGCCCCGTCCGTCCCGGCAGCACCATGGAGCCGTGTGCGGGGCGATGCCGGTGGCCGATCTCGACCTGCCGGTGGACCTCAGCGCCGCCCGGCGGGCGAGGGAGTTCGTGCGCGCCCGGTGGTGCCCGGACCACGGCGGGGACGCCCTCGAGGGGGTGCTCCTGGTCGTCTCCGAGCTCATCGTGAACGCGGTCGAGCACGGTGCCCCGCCCGTGCGGGCGCGCGTGGACTGCCGCAGCGACGTGCTGCGGCTGGAGGTCAGCGACGGCAGCCCGGCGTTCCCGCAGCACCTGAGCCCCGGACCGCAGGCCGAGTCCGGCCGCGGCGTGGGGCTGGTCGCGACGATCTGCTCGGACTGGGGGGTGCGCCGGGACGGTGCGGGCAAGACGGTCTGGTGCGACGTGCCCGCCTGAGCCGCGAGGTCAGGAGGGGTCGACCCGGACCGCGACGACGGCCACGTCGTCGTCGCTGCCGTCGGGCAGCATCCGCTCCAGCAGCTCGTCGCACAGGTCGTCCACGTCGACGGGCCCGAGGTCGCGCACCGCGTCGCGCAGCTCCGCCAGCCGCACGTCCATGGGCCGGTCCCGCCGTTCGACGAGACCGTCGGTGTAGAGCAGCAGCGTCGCCCCGTCGACGAGCGTCGTCTCCTGCTGCGCGCGGTGCTGGCCGGAGCCCAGGCCCAGGACGATCCCGTCGCCGGCCAGCAGGACCGCCGTGCCGTCCGGCGCCGCGACGACGGGCGGCAGGTGCCCCGCGGTGCACCACCGGATGGTCCGCCCCCCGGCCGGCGACGACTGCGCGGGCGCGACCTGCAGCACGACCGCCGTCGCCAGCGTCGTGATCCCGAGCCCCTCCAGGAGCTCGTCGAGGCGGCGGACCACCTCCGCGGGCTGGGCCGAGCGGTCGTAGGCCAGGGCCCGCACGAGAGTGCGCACCTGGCCCATGGCGGCCGCGGCCGACACGTCGTGCCCCATGACGTCGCCGATGACCACGACCGTCGAGCCGTCGGGCTGGATGAACGCGTCGTACCAGTCGCCGCCGACCTGCGCGGCCTCGGCGGCCGGGTGGTAGCGCGTCGCGATGGACAGCCCCGGCGACGGGTGCGGCGGGGTGAGCATGCTGCGCTGCAGCGTCTCGGAGGAGGTGCGCTGCTGGGCGTACAGCCGGGCGTTCTCCAGCGCCACCCCGGCGCGGGCGCCGAGGTCGGTGGCGGTCGCCAGGTCGTCCTCGGTGAACGGCGGCCGGTCCGGGCCCGACAGCAGCGTCAGCGACCCCGTGACCAGCCCCCGGGCGCGCAGCGGGACGACGACGGCGGTGCCCAGCCCCAGCCGCCGCAGCACCTGCGCCGTCTCGGGGCTGCGGGTCACGTCGTCGACGTGCTGGTCGGCGACGTCCTCGACCAGCGTCGGGCCGAGCTCACCGCGCAGGACGCGCATCGAGATCGAGTTGTCGCCCAGGCCGGCGTGCAGTTCCTGGAAGCGCGCGGCGTCGTCGGCGCGGTCCGGGTTGGCGTGGGTGGCCCGGATGTGCCGGGTCCGGCCCGTCCCGTCGACGAGGGTCGCGAACGCCCACTCGGCGAACTCCGGGACCACCAGGGACGGCAGGAGGTCCTGCGCCGCAACGGGGTCCAGGACCTCGGACAACTGGTCGGTGACGCGCGACAGGAACTCCAGGCGGTGCTTGGCGTCGCGGGCGACGGCCAGCGCGGCGTCGCGTTCGCGTTCGGCCTGCACCCGCAGCGTGACGTCGGACTGCACCCCGACGAAGTGCGTCAGGCGGCCCTCCGCGTCGCGGACGGGGGAGATGACGACCTCGTTCCAGAACGCCGTCCCGTCCTTGCGGTAGTTCAGCAGGAGCTCGGTGACGGTCTCGCCCGCGTCGAGGGCGGCCCGCAGCCGGCGCACCGCCTCGCGGTCGGTGTCGGACCCCTGCAGGAACCGGCAGTTCTGCCCCAGGACCTCCCGGCCGTACCCGGTGACCTTCTCGAACGCGGGGTTGACCCAGACCAGCGGGTCGTCGGGCTGGTTCGGGTCCGAGATCGTGAAGGACAGGTCGCTGGCCAGCACGGCCCGGCTGTGCAGGCGTTCGGCGGACTCCTTGGCGTCGCGGACCGCCCCTTCCTCGCGCAACGGCAGCAGGACGACCAGGGCCAGGCCGGTGAGCTGGTCCACGGGGGCGTCGCTCAGCGGCAGCCCGACGACCCACAGCGCCTCGCGCGCGCCCGACATCCCCGAGGCGCGCGCCGCGGTGACCCGCTCGCCGTGGACGGGCTCGCCGTGGGCGATGCGCGACAGCGGCGAGGCGTCGTTGGCGGGGTCGGTGATGTCGTCGCCCGGGGAGCTCTCCAGACCGGCGTGCCGCGACCAGTCGTCGACCGGGCACGGCAGGTGCACGTCGGGGGCGAGCTGCTCGGCCAGGGGGTTGGCGAACAGCACCGTCGCGTCGCTCACCCGCACGAGCAGCACGGCGCCGGGCTGGCCGTGCAGCACCTGGGGCAGCTGGTCGCCGAGGGCTGCCCCGGCCAGAGCCGCGCTCGTCCCGTCCACCGGGGGAGCGTAACCGTGGGGTCGGACACCTGCGAGCGAGCGCGGTGCGCGGCCCGGGCGGCGGGCGCGCCGGCGCCGTCGACGCGCTTGTCACTGCGTCTGCGTCAAGGGCTCAGCACGGTGGGTGACGGCACTGGGCCGGACTCCGACGAGTGTCGTCCCCGTGAACGGCCGGGGTGCACACTGTTCACGTGATCGCCTCGCACGACGAGTGGCTCGCCGGCCTCGACGACGCCCTGCGCGCCGAAGCGCTGCACTGCCTGCTGTCCGGCACCTACTCCCGGAAGCTGCTGGAGTCGCTGCGCCGGGACGGCCCGACGATCTCCCGCCGCGAGCGCGGTCTCGACGACCCCGAGAAGGCGCAGCCCGGTGACCCGCTGGGGGCGAACCTGCAGACGTTCCTGCGCGAACGGCTCGTCCTGCAGGCCCCCGAACCCGCCCCGCTCTGACCGGGCCCGCGGCCCGTCCGGCTACGCCGCGGCCCGCAGGAGGTCGGCGAGCTCGGCGACGGCGGCCGCGGGGACCGGCCGGGAGAACAGGAAACCCTGCCCGAGGTCGCAGCCCAGCGAACGCAGCAGTTCCACCTGCTCGGGGCGTTCGACGCCCTCGGCGACGACCTTCAGCCCGAACGTGTGCGCGGCGTGGACCATCAGCCCCAGCAGCGCCTCGTCCTGGGCCTGCGTCGAGGACAGGAAGCTCCGGTCGATCTTGAGGGTGTCCAGGGGCAGCGTGCGGAAGTGCTCGATCGACGTGTACCCGGTGCCGTAGTCGTCCAGGCTCACGCAGATCCCGAGCGCGCGCAGCGCGCGCAGGTTCGCCAGGACCTCGTCGCCGTCCAGGACGGTCGTCTCGGTCGCCTCGACGACCAGCGCCTGCGGCGGCACCCCGGTCGCCGTCAGCGCCGCGACGACGTCGGCCACGAGCGTCGGGCGGGCCAGGTGCCGGCCCGACAGGTTCACGGCGACCCGCACGTGCTCCCCGACGGTGCCCTCGGCGCGCCAGGCCACGAGTTGCCGGCCGGCCTCGTGCAGGACCCAGCGGCCGATGTCGCAGATGAGGTCGCTGCGTTCGGCGGCGGGGATGAACAGGTCGGGGCGGACGGTCCCGCACCGGGGGCGGTTCCAGCGGATCAGGGCCTCGAAACCCGTGACGTCCCGCGTCGCGAGGTCGACCACGGGCTGGTAGTGCAGTTCGAACTCCCCGCGGGCCAGGGCGTCGGACAGGGCGGCCTCGAGGTCGGCCTGCTCGGTGAGTTCGGCGCGCAGCGCGTCGTCGGAGAACCACGTGCGGCCCTCGCCGAGGCTCTTGGCGCGGGCGGCGGCCGACAGCGCCTCGTGCAGCAGTTCGGTGGGCCCGACGGTGCGGCCGCCGGTCTGCACGGCGATCCCGACGCAGCAGCTGAGGGTGAGGTCGCGCGCGTCCAGGTGCAGGTCCAGGCGGGTCAGGCGTTCGGCGGCCCGGGCCAGGACGGTCTCGTCCCGGACGTCCTCGACGACGACGACGAACTCGTCCCCGCCGAGCCGGCCGAGGTGGCTCCCGGCGGGCACGACCCGCCCGAGTTCACGGGCGACGGCGCGCAGCACGTCGTCGCCGACGTGGTCGCCGAACCGGTCGTTGACGCGGGCGAGGTGGTCGACGTCGACGACGAGGACCCCGATGCCGGTGCGTCCGGCCCGTTCCTGGCTGCGCCGCAGCAGGCCCAGCGCCGTCGCCCGGTTCGGCAGCAGCGTCAGGGGGTCGTGGGCGAGGTGGTGGTCGACCTCGGCGCGCAGCCGCTCGGAGCGGCGCGCGTGGCGCTGGGCGGCGCCGAGGGCCAGCTGGGTGCGGGTGATGCCCAGGACGACGATGAGCAGGGCGGCCAGGGCGACGTCGAGCTGGTGCTCGCCGGTCACCTCCAAGGCCTCCAGGACCAGGACCCCCGGGACGGCGAGCATGGACGCCGCGACCAGGCCGAGGCGGCGCCACCCGGCGGGGTCCGCGGTGCGGTCCGGGGTGTCCACGCTCGCCATCGAGGGGTGCAGCCCCGCGGCGCCCCAGCACAGGTACGTCGTCAGCCAGCACGCCGTGTTCAGGTGCGCCAGGACGCCGTCGTTGCCGAAGGCGGCGTAGGCGAGGTCGGCCACGGGCAGCACGAGCGCGCCCAGGGCCAGGAGCCGGGCGGCCGGGTTCAGCCCGCGGGTGACGGCGCCGCAGCGCACGAGCAGGGCCAGCACGACGAGGTCGGCCAGGGGGTAGGACAGGTCCGCGAGCCGGTCCAGCAGCGGTTCGGCAGGACTCAGGACCACCGGTTCCACCAGGAAGACCCACAGCGGCAGGGCCAGGGCGACGGTCACGATCCCCACGTCCAGCCGGCCGGCGGCGTTCAGCCGCCGCCCCCGCGTCAGCAGCACGATCCCGGCGGCCTGCAGCGGGTAGGCGGCCAGGTAACCCAGGTCGGCGACGGAGGGGAACGGCGAGACGTGCAGGACCACGTCGAGCCAGGCGTAGAGGAGGTCCCCGACGGCCGAGCACAGCTGCCCGCCGGCGATGAGCAGCCACGGCAGGCGCCGCGGCGGGCGGTGCAGGACGACCCCGGCGACCACGGCGGCGGCCGAGGCCAGCGGGAACAGCTCGTACACCGCCGAGCGCAGCAGGCCGACGGGCAGGGTGAGGACGTACCCCAGGAGCACCGCCCCCGCCACCAGGTACCCGATCCACCACCGTCGCACGATGGGGTTGTCGTCGTGCCGTTCTAGAACCTGAAGCCGGGCCGGGGACCCGTCACCGGTTCGGACGCGTCCGGCCGGTACGGCGTCAGGCGGGGTGCGCGCCGTCCGCCACGAGCAGGGCCGGCACGGGGTGGACGCGGGTGAGCTGCTCGCCGAGGAGTTCGCGGGGCACCGCGGGGGAGTACAACCACCCCTGCCCCAGCGGTGCGGAGATGGAGCGGCAGATCTCGGCCTGCTGCTCGGTCTCGACGCCCTCGACCACCACGGTCAGCCCCAGCCGCGTCGCGAGGTCGACGACGCACGTCACGACGGACTGGCCGTGGACGTCCTCGGTCAGGGACTGCGTCAGGGACCGGTCGATCTTCAGGACGTGCACGGGCAGCCGGCCCAGGTACCCGAACGCGGAGTAGCCCGTGCCGAAGTCGTCGATCGCGATCTGGCAGCCCAGGCCCGCGAGGTCGGTGACGACGCGCTCGGCGGGGGAGTCGGGGTCCAGGAACACCGACTCGGTGAGTTCCAGCGTCAGCAGGGCGGGGGCGATGCGGTACTCGCGCAGGAGGTCGGTGACGATGTCGGTGAAACCGGGCGACTGCAGCTGCACCACCGAGACGTTCACCGCGAGACCGACGCCCACGGAGAACACCCCCGCCTCGTGCGCGTGGCGGACGGCGGTGCGCAGCACGTGCTCGCCGAGCGCGACGACGAGGTTCGACTCCTCGGCGACCGCGATGAACTCCACGGGGGAGATCCGGCCGAGCACGGGGTCCTCCCAGCGGGCGAGGGCCTCGAACTTCTCGACCCGCCCGGTCGTGAAGGAGACCACCGGCTGGTGGTGGACGTCGATGGCGCCGTCGTGGATCGCCGAGGCGAGACGGTCGCGCAGCAGGCTGCGCCGGGCGTGCTCGGCGGCGACGGTCCCGGAGTACACCGACACCGACCCGGCCCCCAGCGGCCGGGCGTCGCGCAGGGCGATGTCGGCCTGGACGAACGGTTTCATGACGTCGGCCGAGCCCGGCTGCGCCCCGGACGGGCACCCGGCGACCCCGGCGACGGCCGACAGGGGGAACCGGGCCGCGCCCTCGACCCTGCCGGGCGCCGTCGTGATCGCGGCGACGACGGTCTCGGCGTGCCGCAGGACCTCGGCGGGTCCCCCGGGCAGGACGACGGCGAACTGGTCGCCGCTGGTGCGGTAGGCGGTCCCGGCCAGCCCGGCGACGACCGCGCGCACCTCCTCGGCGGCGGCCGCGATGACGGCGTCACCGGTGCCGACGCCGAGGACGTCGTTGAGGTCGTCGAGGCCGGTGAGCTCGAGCAGGACGAGGGACTGCTCGCGGTCGGGTTCGGTCAGGGCCCGTTCGAGCAGGGTGCGGTTGCCGAGCCCGGTGGCGCCGTCGTGCAGCGCCTGGAACCGCAGGCTCGCGGTCGTGCGGTCGATGGAGCGGGCCGTCGCGGCGTGCCGGATCGTGAACGTCACGAGCACCGTGACGTAGAAGCCGTACAGGACGGAGTCGGCACGGGGGCTGATCACGAGCAGGACGAGGTCGACGAGCAGGATCGGCCCGGGCACCAGCGAGGCGGTCTCGAGCCGGCGGGCGGCGCGCTCGGCGTCCTGCCCGCCGTGGCGGACGACCCCGTCGCGGGGCAGCAGCAGGAGACCGACGGCTCCGCCGGCCAGCGCGAGCGCCGCCGCCGCGCACGCCACGGCGAACCGGTGGTGGAAGCAGACCGCGGCCAGGGCCGTCCCGACGCCGTTGAGCGTCAGCCCGGCGGCGGCGACGCGCAGCCGCGGTTGCTCGACGGCCAGCGCGATCGCCGAGCACGCCACGAGGGAGGCGACGGCCAGCACGAGGACGGTCGCGCCCGTCCAGCCGGCGCCGCCGTGCAGGCCCGCGCGGGACAGGGCGTCCCACCCCGCGGTGGCCAGGGCGCTGCCGAGCATGAGCGCGTCGACGACCAGGGGCGGGTCGGCGCTGCCCGCGCGGGCGCGCACGAGCAGCTGCAGCAGGACGACGAGCACACCCGCCTCCCCGGCCGCGAACGCCAGCTGCACCAGCGGGAACGGGCCGAGCGTCGACGTCGGGAGCAGACCCGCCGTCAGCGTCGCGAGCCCCCACAGGGTGCCCGCGGCGAGGTACTTGTCGGAGTTGCGCCCGTGGTAGAGCGTGGTGAGCGCCACGGCGGAGACGACGACGGCCGCGATCCCCGTCAGCGCGACCGGGCCCCGCACCGTGCCCGGCTGGTGCACCGCGAGCGCCGTCAGGCCCCCCGCGAGGGCGACGAGAGCCAGCCCGCCGAGGACGCGGCCCGCGGTGGGGCGCGTCGGGGCGAGGGGGGAGGCCATGGTGTCCGTTGTCGGCGTCCGGCCGGGCGAACTTGACCGGGGCCCCGTCCTCCCGGCGGTCGGGCCCCGCGAGGTGCGAGAGGATGGGGTCCGCTCGGGATCGTTCAGCAGGAAGTGGTGGGTGCAGTGGCCAAGGGCAAGGTCCGTTCGTACGACGAGGAGCGCGGCTTCGGGTTCATCCGCAGCCCCGAGGCGCCCGACGACGTCTTCTTCCACTTCAAGGACGTGGTCGGCGGCGAGGACGGCGACTTCGAGGGCGCCACCGTCGAGTTCACGCTGTCCGAGGGCGAGCGCGGGCCGAAGGCGTCGAACGTCAAGGTCGAGTCGCGCCGCACGGGCGCCCCGGCGGCGTCCTCCGAGCGGCGCCCGCCCGCGGGGGGCAACCGTCCCCCGTCGCTGCGCGAGTTCCGCCGCGAGGTCACCGAGATCCTGCTCAGCGTCGACGGGATCGGCTCCGCGCAGATCCGGCAGGTGCGCGACTACCTGTCCGACTACGGCCTGGACCGCGGGTTCGTGGTGGAGGACAGCCGCCGCTGACTCTCGTGAGTCCGACGTCCCGACCTGCACACGCGTCGTGAGCGGGTCGGGACGTCCAGGTCAGGCGTCCCGCAGGAGCGTCTCGAACCGGTGGCCCCCCAACCACGTCCCCACGGGGTCGGTGTCCCGGTCGAGGACCCACGACACGACGTACTCGCCCCGTTCGAGGCCGTAGCTCGTGACACGCTCCTGAGCGAGGTCGACCAGGAGGTACTGCTCGATCCCGGCCTCGCAGTAGAGCTCCTTCTTGTTGCCGCGGTCGTCGAGCTGGCTCCCAGGGCTCGTGACCTCGATCGCTGTGACCACGTTCTCCGGAGCCCAGTACAGGTCGGGCCTGCTCCCGGTGACGATCACGGCATCAGGGATGACGTAGCGCTCCGGGCCCAGCACGGGCACTCGCAGCCCCTGCCCCACCTTGAAGCGCATGCCGTCCGGCAGCCGCGGCCGGATGATGTCGCGCAGGTTCTCGATCACGTCCTGGTGGCGGGTCTCGGGCGGGGGAGTCACGTGGAGCCGTCCGTCCAGGATCTCGTAGCGGTAGCCGTCGTCGGGCAGGCCGGCGAGGTCCTCGAACGTCCAGTCGTCGCGGTGCAACCAGGCGAGCTGAGCGCTCACGTGCCTCACCCTCCCCTCACTGCGCGGTCGGCCCAGTCTGTCAGCCGGGAGGACGACATGCCCGGAAAGAGACTAGTGGCGACTACACTCGTCACAAAGATGCATTTGGACTGTCTGGATCGCCACAACGTAGGAGGTTGAAGTGTCCGGCTACCGCATCGAGCGACAGCTCACCTCCTTCGGCGAGCACGTGCGCGGGTGGCGGATGGTGCTGGGGCTGACGGCCGCGCAGGTGTCCGAACGGGCGGGCATCACGAGGGACACCCTGCGCAAGGTCGAAGCAGGTGATCCGAGCGTGGGTTTCGGCAACGTGGCGCAGGTGCTGCGCGCCCTCGGCGTGCTCGACCAGGTCGTCGAGTCGATCGACCCCCTGAACTCCGACCTCGGCCGTCTGCGTGCCGGCCACCTCACCCGCAGGCGGGCGCGGTGACGACCGTCGAGGTCCTCGTCGACGAGAACGGACGCACCCGGCTGGTGGGGCAGGCGCACGTCACCAGGACGCGGGGACAGATTTCCACGACCTTCCTCTACGACCCCGGCTACCTCGTCGGTGACGGTACGAGCATCGACCCCGCCCTGCCGCTCGTCACGGGTTCCCAGCACCAGCGGGGACTGGTCCGCGCCTTCGCCGACAGCGCCCCGGACCGGTGGGGACGGAACCTCATCGAGAAGGCGGAGCGGGTCCGGGCTCGGGAGGAGCAGCGGACTCCGCGCCGGCTGGACGACCTCGACTTCCTCCTGGGCGTCAGCGACGACACGCGACAGGGTGCGCTGAGGTTCCGGTCCCCCGGCCACGAGGAGTTCCTCGGCAGCCCTTCGACCGTCCCGCCGCTCGTCTCGTTGCCGGAGCTGCTGCGCGCCTCGGACGAGGTCACCTCCGATGCCGACCCCTCCGCTGCGGTGAAGCAGCTCCTCGACACCGGGACCACGGGTCTCGGCGGCGCACGCCCCAAGGCGTCGGTGCGGCTGGAGGACGGGGACCTGGCGATCGCGAAGTTCCCGCACGCCGCGGACCGGTGGGACGTGATGGCGTGGGAGGCCACCGCCCTCGATCTGCTGCAGGACGCCGGCATCACCACCCCCCGGCGGCGGCTCACCCGTGTCGGGGACCGCAGCGTGCTGATCCTGCGCAGGTTCGACCGCGCCGGCCCCGACGTGCGCATCGGGTACCTCAGCGCCATGACGGCCACGGAGTCGACCGACGGCCAGCGGCGGGACTACGCCGACATCGCCGAAGCGGTGCGCGACCTGTCGTCCTCACCCCGGCAGGACCACCACGCCCTCTTCGACCGGATCGTCGCCGGCGTGGTGCTCGGCAACACCGACGACCACCTGCGCAACCACGGGTTCCTGGCCGACCGCCGGTCGTGGTCCTTGAGCCCCGCCTTCGACGTCAACCCGAACCCGGACCTGTGGCGTCCGCGCTCGACGTCGATCGCGGGAGCCGACACGTTTCCCGACGAGGTCGACGGCCTGCTCGCGATCGCCGGGGACTGCAGCCTGGCCGTGGACCAGGCTCGGGAGCGGATGCGCCAGATTGCGGAGGCGCTGGCCCACTGGGGCGACCGAGCGCGCAGGAACGGGATCGGGGAACGCGAGATCGTGCTGATGGCCGAGGCGATCGAGCCGCGGCTGGAGGCCGTGGTGGCGGCCTCCCGGGCTGGGTGAGGTCCCCCGTCCTCCCGCTCGGAGGAGCGCCCGGCGAATCGGAGGTCACGAGGTGCGTCACTTCTCCGTGAGCCGGGCCTGGAGCTCCTCCCAGCGGGTGAACGGGTCCTCCGCCTCGGTGACGACGTTCTCGTCGACCGTCCCGCGCCACCGCGCGGCGACGTCGGCGGGTAGCCCCAGGTGCGCGAGGGCACCCACCGCTCGCGCGGCCGGCACCCAGGTCTGCGGTCCCTCCGGGTCGACGCAGGGCGTGACGAGCGCCACCGGGCGACCGTCGCGGGTGAGGGTGACCGTCTCGCCGGCCTCGACGTCGCGCACGATCGGCTCGACGTCGTCGCGCAGGACGCTCACGTCGATGGTCCTCACGACCCGCCCGTAGCCACCTCGGCCGCTGGTGTCAGCGCACCGCCTCCGGCGACACCGGGTACTCCCGCTCCAGCTCCGCCGCGACCCGGTCCGCCGTGACGGCCGCCGAGTACAGCCAGCCCTGCCCCAGCCCCGCCTGCATCGACCGGCAGATTGACGCCTCCTCGTGGGTCTCCACGCCCTCCACGACCACCGTCAGGCCCAGCCGGTTCGCGAGGTCCACGACGGTCCGCACGACGGAGCGGCCGTTGCCCTCACCCGTCAGCGACTGCGTCAGGGACCGGTCGATCTTCAGGACGTGCACGGGCAGCCGGTCCAGGTACCCGAACGCGGAGTAGCCCGTGCCGAAGTCGTCGATCGCGATCTGGCAGCCCAGGCCCGCGAGGTCGGTGACGACGCGCTCGGCGGGGGAGTCGGAGTCCAGGAACACCGACTCCGTCAGCTCCAGCGTCAGCAGGCTCGGCGGGATCCGGTACGCGGAGAGGATCTCGCGCACGACGTCCGCGAAACCGGGCGACTGCAGCTGCACCACCGACACGTTCACCGCCAGCCGCACCCCCGCCGCGAACACCCCCGCCGCGTGCGCCGAGCGCACCGCGCGGCGCAGCACGTGCTCGCCGAGCGCGACGACGAGGTTCGACTCCTCGGCGACCGCGATGAACTCCACCGGCGAGACCCGCCCCAGCACGGCGTCGTCCCAGCGCGCCAGCGCCTCGAACTTCACGACCCGGCCCGTCGAGAAGTCCACGATCGGCTGGAAGTGCACGTCCACCGCGCCCTCGGTGACGGCCAGCGCCAGGCGCTCGCGCACCAGGAGCCGGCGCGCGTGCTGGGCGGCGACCGCACCGGAGTACACCGAGTACCCGGACCCGGCCGGGGTGGTCCGCGCGTCGCGCAGCGCGAGGTCGGCGTGGACGAGCGGCAGCGTCGCGTCGCCCTCGGCCCGCACCCCCGGGTCCACGCGGGAGACGCCCGCGACGGCCTCGACGGGGAAACGTCCCGCCCCCGGGACCTGCAGCGGGGCCGCGCTGACCGCCGCGAACGCCCCCGGCAGGTGGCGCACCACCTCGTCGGGGAAGCCCGGCAGCAGCACCGCGAACTCGTCGTGGCGGACGCGGAACGTGCTGCCGCCCAGGGCCCGGACGTGCTCGCGCAGGTTCGTCGCGGCCGCGCGCAGCACGTCCTCCCCGACGCTGACGCCTAGGACGTCGGTGATGTCGTCCAGGCCGCCGACCTCGAGGATCACCAGCGACTGGGTGCGGTCGGGCCCGGTGAGGGCGTTCTGCAGCGCCGCCCGGTTCTGCAGGCCCGTCAGCTGGTCGTGCAGGGCCTGGAACGACAGCCGGTCACGGGTGCGGTCGATGGCGCGGGCCGTCGCGGCGTACCGCAGGCCCGCCGCGACGATCACGGCCGCGAAGAACACGAACACCACCCCGTCCGCGCGCGGGGACACGACGAACACGGCGACGTCGGCGAGCAGCAGCGTCGCCGGCAGGACGCTGGCGACGCGCAGCCGGCGGACCGCCCGCGCCGTGGCCGCGCCCCCGTGCCGGACGAGACCGCTGCGGGGGTGGAAGGCGAAGACCGCCACCGCCCCGACGAGAGCTGCGACCAGGGCGACCTGCCCCGTCAGGGGCTGCTGGGTCGAGGTGAGGGCGCTGACCTCCGTGCCCAGCGCCCCCAGCGCCACCCCGGCGCTCGACAGCCGCAGCCGCGGGTGCTCGATCGCCAGGACGATCGTGCCCGCCGCCACGAGCGAGCCCACCGCGATGACGAGCCCGGCGCTCGCGTCCCACCAGCCGTCGCCGGAGTACCCGGCGCGGGCGAAGCCGTCCCACGCGGTCGAGGCCATGACGGACCCGTACAGGCCCGCCTCCACGAGCAGGGGTTGGTCGTCGCCGCCGACGCGGGCGTGGCGCAGCTGCTGGACGGCGATGACCGCCAGCCCGGACAGCGACAACGCGTGCGCGACGTGGCTCAGCAGCACCGGACCGACGAGGGTCGTGGGGTACAGGCCCGCGAGCGCGGTGCCCGTGCTCCACACGGCCGCCGCACCCGTGTGCTTGGCGAGGTCGGCCAGCGAGCCGCGGGGACGGCGGGCGGGGACGAGGACGGTCGCGGCCAGGGCGAGCAGGCCGACGGCGACGGTGAGGTGCTGCGCCTCGCCCCACCGCGCCCGGGCGAGCAGGAGGAGGGGGACGAGCACGGCGAGCGCCGCGGCGGACAGGGCCGCGCGCCTGGCGTGCTGGGGGGACCTCATGCGGAAGGGATCGGGCGGTGGGGGAGGGGGCTGGATCGCCCGAGTCGGTGACGCGACGGGTGGGGCGCGGGCTACCGGCAGTATCAGGTGCGACGCAGCAGCGCCGCTGAGCTCACGAGTCCCAGCGCTTCCAGCTTGTCCAGGACGTCGTCCACCGTGTGCGGGGGGTTCTGTCGGGAGTCGGCGATCCGCGCGACCTCGGCGTACACGACGGCGCGGTCGAGGTGGATCTGGTCGGAGACGAAGTCGTCCGGTGACTTCGCCTCGATGTCCCAGCGGTCCAGCTCCTTGGCCGGGAAGTCCTTGAGGTTGCTCGTCACGATCACCTGGGCGTGGGACTTGATGGCGACCGCGAGGACGTGACGGTCGTCCGGGTCGGGCAGGTCCACGGCGTCGATCAGCTGCTCGTAGCCGCTGACGAGGCAGTCGGCCACCGCTTTCACCATGAGCTCTCGCGTCCGCAGGAGCCTGTCGGCGGGCAGGTCCGGACGGTTGCGCTGCAGGTTGCCGAAGGTTTCGTCCAGGATGCGCTCGGACTACTTCGCCTGCACGAGGCCCTGCCGGGCGATGCGGATCAGCAGGTCCCTGGTCAGGTTGGGGTACAGGACGTTGGCGTCGTAGACGACGACGAACGACACGGGCTCAGTCCTCGAGTTCCTGGGTGAGCGCGCCCAGCTCGTCCACGGCTTCGCCGCGACGCAGGTCGTCCTGGCGCTTGTAGGCCAGCAGCGACTCCAAGGCGATGCGCCGGTGGGTGCCGACCTTGCGGTACTCGATCTCGTCCAGCTCGAGGAGCTTGATCAGGTAGGGGCGGGACACGTTGAGCATGTCCGCGGCCTGCTGCGTGGTCAGCTCCACGTTCTTGGGCACGACGGCGACGCCTTCGCCGGCCGCCATGTGCGACAGGATCGTGGCCAGGAGCTCGACCACGTGGCGGGGCACCACGAGCGGCTCGCTCTCGCCCGCGGCGAGCAGCTCGACGAACTCGGGTGTCTCCGGGTGGCTGGCCAGGTACCGACGGACCGTCTCGAGCGCCTCTCGGGCTCTGTCGGCGTCGGTGGGTCCTCTGCTCGCGTCGATGGTCATGCGGTCCCCCTCGGTGTAGGTCGACAGCATCGGCAACATCGCCCACAAACGCAATATCCGTAGCCGCATCGATGTGGTTGGTGACGTGGAGTGAGAGTCGGTAGGGAGGCCGGGTACGGCGGTGGTCCACTCTTCGTGATCGCACAGCTTGGCCGTTCCGGCTCATCGTGCGCCCGATGGATCCAGGTCGTGATCCATCTCGTCACAGTCAGCGACGGCTACCCAGTTGAGCCAGTGAGAGGTGGTCCAGGAAGGCTCACCCACACGAGTCACTAAGAGTGATGGTCCGTGCGTAGATGGTCACCCCACCCCTTGTGACTACTCCGGATGGGGTACCTGGGGCAGTCGGGACGAGTGATGCTGTCCGTTACCAAACTGTAACTTTGAGCTGTCGACAGCAAAACCGCAGGTCACGCGCTGTGTGTGCCATGCGACACGCCGTAGACCGTGATGATCTTCCGTTACTCCCCGTGTTGCTGGTGTGACTCTCGTGTACGTTCAGTTCCGTCACCGAGTCACTCCGCTGAGTAGCGGAGCGGCGGGGTGGCGAGGCTCGAAATCGGGCCGGCCCCCACGGGGGGGAACATCACTTCACATGCCTTGGAGGCAATCGTGACCGCAGCAACCTCCCGGTTGCGCCGGCGTGGTATCGGGGCCGGCGTTGCGGCTCTTGTTGGTCTGTCCGGCCTCGGCCTCGCGGCCGTGCCGGCTCAGGCTGCAGCTGGTTTCGACCCCGCCGCTTCGCAGGTCTCCGGTGTCGACCGCTTCGACACCGCCGCTCGCGTCGCCACCACCGCGTTCACGACGGCTGACACCGTCGTCGTCGCCAACGGTGACCGCGCCATCGACGCTCAGGCCGGGGCTTACGCCGCTGGTCTGAACAAGGCGCCGCTCCTGCTCACGCAGAAGAGCAACGTCCCCACCTTCACGGTCGACGCCATCAAGAAGCTCGGCGCCACGAAGGCGATCGTCCTCGGGGACACCAACTCGGTCGACGCCACCGCGCTCGCCCAGATGACCGCTGCTGGCCTCTCGGTCCAGGTCGTCGCCGGTGCCAACCGCTTCGACACCGCCGCCAAGGTCTACAACTTGGCGTCGACCAAGGCCACGACGGTCTTCCTCGCCCGCGCGGACCTCCTCGCCGGCCAGGTCTCCCCCGACGCGCTCGCCGCCAGCCCGCTCTCGTACGACGGCACCCCGGTGCTGCTGACGAACGCGAACTCGCTGCCCGCCGAGACCGCCGCCGCCATCACCTCCGGTGGCGTCAAGAACGTCGTCGTCCTCGGTAACGCCATCACCGACTCCGTCAAGACCGCCGTCGGCGCCCTCGGTGCCACCGTGACGACGCTCGCCGGTGACGACCGTTCGCTGACCGCGCAGAAGATCGCCGAGTACGGCATCACGCAGAACGCCTACGGCACCACCGCCGCCTCCATCGCCAACGGCGACAAGATCGACGCCCTGGCGGCCGGCCCCTGGGCCGCGATCAACAAGGCCCCGATCCTGCTGACCCTCGGCACCGGCAGCCTCGGCACCGGTACCTCTGGGTACCTGGCGACGCACGCCAGCACCCTCAAGACCGCCACCGTCTTCGGTGACGTCAACAGCGTCCCGGCTTCGTTGACCGCAGCGGCCAAGACCGCTGGTGGCGGCGACGTCACGAGCAACCAGGCGTACACCATCGCGGGTGGCGGAGCCACGGTTCCTGCATCGTCGAGCGCGGCGCCGACCGCGGGATCCGTGCAGTACTCCGTCTCCGGTCTCGACTCCACCAAGACGTACTCCATCGCCCTCGTTCCTGCGAGCAGCATCAGCACCAACGCCTCCGGAGCGACCCTCTTCGCAGACGCTGACGGCACGGCGAATGTTGCGGACGGTACCCAGACGAGCTCCAGCACTGGTGCTCAGATTTCCGTGGTCAATGGTGTGAGCGCGACTGGCAGCCGAGTGACCTCGGTGACTCCTGCCGCTGGCTCGATCACTTTCGCGGTCAACAGCAGCACCTACGGCAATGTTCGTCCCGTTGTGTGGCTGAACTCCACCGACGCTGCGCTCAGCAGCGGCCTTGACCTTGCCGTCCCGACCTCTGCTAACGCCAACCCCAAGGCACCCGTCGAAGCTTTCGCTGTCGGTGCAGCCACGGTTTGGACTCCTGCAGAGGCGACCGGCTCGGTGACCGCTGCCACGGTCACGAGTGTGGCGAGCGACAAGAGCTCGGCTGTTCTCTTCGACGGCACGGACTACGCGAACTACGTGTTCAAGTCCGGCGACGTGTACGCCTACGACGGGAACACGACGTCTCAGGCCCAGTTCTTGTCGGCGCTCTCGGTTGGTGACACGGTGACCGCGAGCACCTACAGCTCCAACTTCCAGTCGACTTTCGACCTGGTTACGGACATCCCGGCCGCCCCTGCCGCCCCTGCGGTCACGTCCATCGGTAACCTCGACGACACCTCTGCGAGCAACTACGACGTCAAGTTCTCGGTGACGCCCGCAAGCCCCGCAGCGGGACTCGTCGATCACTACGACGTCAATGTGTACGCAGTTGACGCCACCACCGGCTTGATCACTGGAACTGCTGTGCAGACGGTGAGCACCACTGGATCCGCTACGACGGCGACGGTCTTCAACCTTCCGAACGCCAAGTACGGTGCGACGGTCACCGCTGTGTCCGCTGAGGGCTCGTCGAGCGATGAGTCGTCGGCTACCTACTTCACCGTTCAGAAGGGCGACGCTGACACGGTGAAGCCCACGGTCGTCTCGACCACGCTGACCGAAGGCAGCGGCATCAGCGGTGTCATCGACGATGGTGACTCGATCACCTTGCAGTTCAGCGAAGCGGTGACGGTCGGCTCCACCGCGGCACTCCGCTTCACGGACGCTGATGGTGAAGTTTTCCAGATCACCAACTCGGCTACGGACGCTTGGACTGTCGGCAACTACACCAATGCTGCGGGCGCGACTGTGACTAACGGTCAGGTGGTCGTTCCGGTGACGACTGCGAACCTGGCGAAGGTCGGTGGGACCGTTCCCAGCTCTCCGAACGTGGCTCAGGTGCCGGGCACCATCAACGCCTTCTCCACCACGGTGACGGACGCGGCGGGTAACACCGTCAACCTGACGGGAAGCACTGACCTGATCATCGACACCCCTCTTGGCTGAAGTCAATGATCATCGCGCAGTGACCTTCAGTTGAGGCACTAGGACTTCTGCGCAGGCGAGGGCCAGCACCAACCGGTGCTGGCCCTCGTCCGTTTTCTATGCCGGCGTAGGAACATAAGAACCACTGAGTGCAAGTATAGTTATGCTGGTTCAGGCTTGAAGCTGACTGGCGCAAAGTAGAATTTTTTGGCTCGCAATGGTTTTTAACTTAACTTATCAACCCTATTTATATTGAGCCCTTGTCAGTAACGGTTTTCTATTTGACTAAGGACGAGGGCCGTGGCGACGATCACGGAGATGCGCCACGGGCAGAGGCTGACCCGCTGGAGCGCCCGCCAGCGACTCTTCAAGTGGGCGATACCGTGCTCGACGAAGACACGAGCGGAGTTCACATATGAGTTCCATCCCTGCGTGGGAGCGTCGAGAACTTGTCTGCCCCTGGGACGCCGGATGGGAACGCGGATGCCGACCCCAGCGCCGGTGTACGCCTTATCGGCCAGGGTGGGAACGCCGTTGCGAGAAGCACGGTAGAGGGCAGGTAGGGCATGCACACGCGCCGCGGTCAAGTCGTGGGTACTGCCGGGCTCGACCGGTGACACCCACAGCGGCCGACCGTCGGGATCGGTAACGACCTGCACGAGACCACCGTGGTGGCGGTGCTTGCCGGAGTACCAGCGGTCCTTTTGACCGCCAGGGTCGTGAACTCGGTCGCTTTCGATGAGGGTGCCGTCGAGCAGTAGGTGCTCGGTTCTCCTAGTCACGGCCTTGGCGACGACTTCAGGCAGTTCAGGTGCTTCGGCGGCGAGCACATCCAAAGCTTCGTGCAGGTAGCGGTAGGCCGTCTTGAGACTCACGGCGTTATCGCGGGCGAGGTCGGCGACCGCGGCACGTTGACGCATGAACCGCAGCAGCAGTACGGCCTGAGCGAAGCAACCTAGAGCCCGGCGTCCCCGACGAGTACCAACCCTGACGCGGTGAGCCGATAGTAGGCGGGCAACGGCCTGAGCGAGTTCACGGGAGACATCAAGGCTGGAACGATAGGAGAGCACGGAGGTCCTGGCTGGCATGGTGGTCGAAATTGGTTGTAATGAGGACAGCGGATCCTGCATCAGCGTTGGTTTCGGACCCTGTCCCGAGTAGTTGCTCACAACGCCACCGGCCAGGTTCGGTCATCAGTCCGCTGCTGACGACGGTTGTTCTGACCGGAACGTCGCGCTGAACTGGCGAAAGCCGTCGAGAGTGAAGGCGCGGGCCTCCTGGCTGGTGGGCGCGGCGGGAGCGACCAGGTCGAAACCATGGAAGGCGCCGGGAAAGATGCGGTGCAGTACCGGCACTCCAGCTTCCTGCAGGCGCCTCACGTAGTCCACGACTTCGTCGTAGAAGGGTTCCAGGTCGCCGACGAAGGTCAGGGTGGGTGGCAATCCGGAGAGGTCGAGCGCTCGTGCGGGGGCGGCATAGGCTGGTGGGCCGGTGCCGTTCTTGGCGTGGGCGCGCAGGGGGCCGAGGTAAAGGTCCCAGGCGGTGTCGTTGGTGACGGTGTTCCACACCGGCGCGGTGCTAGAGCGCGAGGATTCGGTGGGCCGGTCATCCAGCATCGGGTACAGCGGGACCTGGAAGGCGATGGCGACCTGGCCGAGGTCGCGCGTCAGCAGGCTCACCGCCGCGGTCAATCCGCCGCCGGCGCTCTCACCGCCCACGACCAGTTGGTCACGGGCCACACCGAGCTCGCCGGCGTGATCGCGTAACCAGATCAGTGCGTCGTAGCAGTCGTGCAGCGCGGCGGGGTACGGCATCTGGACGGAGAGACGGTAGTCCGGCAGGACCACCACGCTGTCGGTCGCTGCGACGAGGCGTTCGGCGAGGGCGCGGGACTGCTCTGGACTGCCGGTGGCGTAGCCGCCCCCGTGGATCCAGAGCACACCGGTCACCTCGGTACGTGCCACCGCGGGCCGCATCACCATCAGCCGCATCGGGGTGCCATCGCGCCGGGTGGTCCAGTGATGGCTGGTGCGGAGGTCACCGTGTACACGCTCGCGTGTGACACCGACGCCACCGCGCGGCGGGCGGGCGCTGAGGGTGTTGAGAATCCTCAACGCGTTGATGGCGCGGACCTGGCGCCGGTAGGCGACCGGCGTCCGGGGTGTCCACCGTCGCCAGAAGTGGGCAGCCTGGCGCAGCGCGGGGTCGACCAGCTCATCCATGGTGTCCACATGTCCCCCTCACGAGGATCGGTGCCGTCGGTTGAGCGAGCGTGGTGCTCACGAGGGGTAGCTTTGGCGGTGCCGTTGTGAGAGCACTATTGGTGGGGATGGGTGCGAGGGCGCAGTCCGGATGGTTCTCACGGTGGCTTCCATGGTGGTTCATCGAGCAGGCCAGCACAGGCCGCCGCCGCCGCCGTCGCCGTCGGCGTCGGCGTCGGCGGTGGAGCCGGCATCAGTTCCGGTTGCAACACCGGCGGGCGGCGGCGTTGGTGCGATCTGAGGTGTTCAGGACCGCCCGCGACGAGCGGTGTCGCCCAGCCAGGCCAGGCTCGGCTTGGGGGTGCGGGCGAAGGTTTGGCGGTCGACGGCGATGAGCCCGAAGGTCGGCTCCCAGTGGCCCCACTCGAAGTTGTCCAGTGCACTCCAGTGCAGGTAACCGCGCACGTCGACTCCGTCGTCCACGGCGCCGAACAAGCCCTTCAGCGCCTCGCGGGTGTAGGCGATGCGGCGGGCGTCGTCAGCGGTGGCGATGCCGTTCTCGGTGACCAGGACGGGGACGTGCTCGGTCACCTCCCAGGCGTGCCGCGCGGCGATCCCGAGGGCGTCGGGGCGGTAGGGGGTGCCCACCAGGGTGTTGTCCGGGTGCGGCGGGTGCGGCACCAGGCCATCGCTGTCGACGGGCTGCACCGAGTAGGCCTGGACGCCGATGAAGTCGTCGCCTCGTGCGGCGCGCAGGAAGACGTCCTCGCGGACCTCACGTTCCTCCTGCGCCATCGCCTCAGCCTCCGGTCCCGTCGCGTGGATGACGAGGTTGGCCAGGGTCCAGCCGACCTTGGCCCGTGTGCGGCGGCGCAGGACCTCGCGGGCGGCGTGGTGGGCTTCGATCAACCGCTGCGTGGCCTGCGGCAGGGGGCGGGGCAGCACGAACCCGTCTTCGCGCTGCACGGTGGGGGTGTCCATCGCGGGAACCGCGTCGGAGTTGATCGCTGCGGCCATGAGCATCATGAAGGCGAACATGTTCGGCTCGTTGATCGTGCAGATCCACTCGACGCCGTCGAGGATGTCGCTGACGCGCTCGACGTAGGCGCAGAACCGCTCGACAGCGTTCTCGGCGAGCCAGCCGCCTCCTTCGACGAACCACCGGGGGCTGGAGAAGTGGTGCAGGGTCACCACTGGGGTCAGCCCCAGGCTCAAGGCGGTGTCGATCATCCGGCGGTAGTGGGCGAGCTCGGCGAGGGAGAACTGACCCGGCAGCGGCTCGATGCGGGCCCATTCGACCCCGAAGCGGTAGGCGTTCAGCCCGGCCTGGGCCAACAGGCGCATGTCCTCTTCGTAACGGTGGTAGCTGTCCACGGCGTCACCGCTGGGGTTGAAGTACGGCATGCGCTGCTCGTAGACCCACCAGTCGCTGCCGACGTTGTTGCCTTCGGTCTGGTGCGGAGCAGTGGAGGCTCCCCAGAGGAAACCGGAGGGTGCGATCGCACCGGTGGTCTGGTCGGAGGCGCTCGTCTCATCGGCGCGGGTCCCGGGGGTGGTCTCGTCGGGGGTGGTCATCGTCCGTCCTTCGGTGTCGTCAGGTCCGGCGCTGCTCACGCGCGGACGCTCAAGGTGGTGCTCAGCTCGGCGGTGGAGTCGCCACCGATCCACAGGTCGACGGTCGTGGCGTCCTGCACGACGCCACGGGTGACGGCGCTCCAGTAGCTCAGCTGTTCCGGGCCCAGGGTGAAGGTCAGCTCGCGCTGTTCGCCGGCGGCGAGGGTGATGCGCTGAAACCCCTTCAACTCTCGCACGGGACGTGAGGAGGTGCCGTGGCGCTGGTGGATGTACAGCTGCGCCACCTCGTCCCCCTCGCGCTGGGAGGTGTTGCGGACCGTCACCGAGACCGTGGTGCTCTGCCCGACAGTGATCTCGTCACGGTCCAGACGCAGGTCGCTGTACTCGAAGGAGGCGTAGCTGAGGCCGTGCCCGAACGGGTACAGCGGGGTGCTGGGTTCCTCGAAGTAGCGTGAGCCGGCGTTCTCCGGCTCGAACGTGCGGTAGTGCGCGTAGGTCATCGGGACTTGCCCGACGTGGCGGGGCCACTGCAGGGGCAGCCGCCCGGCGGGAGAGACCTGCCCGAGCAGGACGTCCGCGACGGCCTCGCCCCCACGGGTACCGGGGTACCAGGCCTGCACGATGGCTCCCACGTGCGCATCGGCCCACCGCAGGTCCAGCGGCCGCCCGGAGACCATCACGACGACGACGGGGGTTCCCGTGGCTGTGATGCGTTGCAGCTGCTCGAGTTGGCGCCCGGGCAGCGCTAGTGTCGCTGTCGAGGCCTTTTCCCCGGCCTGGTTCTGCCGCTGACCGACGACCACCACGGCGACGGCGGCGGCCGCGGCGAGCTGGACGGCGTGTTCGATCTCGGCGTCGTCGTCCCAGTCCGCGGGGGTGGTGAGGATCGTGGGGTCAGCTTGGTCGAAGGCGGAGGGGAACAACCGCTCGGTGATGCCTGCTCCGGGAGCGTGGGCGACGACGTCCTCACCCAGCCGTTGGCGTAGCCCGTGCAGGATCGTGACGGTCTCACTGGTGTCGTGGTCGAAGACCCAGGGACCCAGCAGGTCACGCTGGCTGTCGGCGAGTTGCCCGATCACCGCGACCGACCCCGGGGAGCGCAGGGACGACGGGGTCAGCGGCAGCGTGTGCTCGGCGTTCTTCAGCAGCACGATCGATCGCGCGGCGGCGGTACGGGCCAGGTCGCGGTGGGCGCCGGAGCTCAGCGTGGCTTCGGCGGCGGTTTCGTCGACGAGGGGCGTCTCGAACAACCCGAGCCGGAACTTCGCTTCGAGTACCCGCCGTACCGCGACGTCGATGTCGCGCTCGGCCACCCGCCCTGCGGCAACGGCCTGGGGCAGGTGCGCAAAGGCCGCCTCGGACATGGCCATCTCCATGTCGAGCCCGGCGTTCAGGGCCCGGACCGCGGCATCGGCCGGGTCGGCTGCGAGGTGCTGGATCTGCAGGGAGCGCACGGCGTTGGCGTCGGAGACGACGAACCCGCTGAAGCCCATCTCCTGGCGCAGGACGTCGGTGAGCAGCCAGCGGTTGGCCGAGGCCGGTACGCCGTTGAGGTCCATGTAGGCGCTCATGACGTTCACCGCCCCAGCGTCGATCGCGGCGCGGAAGGGAGGGAAGTGCACGTTCCACAGCTCGTTGTCGGACACCTCGGCGTCCTCGTAGTCGCGTCCGCCGCGCGCGGCTCCGTACCCGGCGAAGTGCTTGGGGCCGGCCAGGACGCTCTGGGCGCCCAGGTCGCCTTGGAAACCGCGCACCTGAGCGGCGGCGACCGCAGCCCCCAGCACTGGGTCTTCACCGGCGCCTTCGACGATGCGTCCCCAGCGGGCGTCGCGGGCGATGTCGATCATCGGCGCGAACGTCCAGTGGATGCCCGCCGCCCGGGCCTCGCGTGCCGCGACCGCCTGCACGTCCTTGATCAGGTCCGGGTCCCAGCTGGCCGCCAGGGCCAGGGGCACGGGGAAGACGGTGCGCAGGCCGTGCACGACGTCGAAGCCGAACAGCAGCGGGATGCCCAGGCGTGTGGTGCCCACCGCCAGGCGCTGCAGACGGTTCACCAGCACCGGGTCCTTGACGAACAGCGCCGATCCGACCTGGCCCGCCGCGATGGCGCTCTCGATCTGCTTGGGCTGCTCGACGAAGGCGCGGTGCTCGGGGGGCAGGGAGTCGATGTCGAAGTCCTCGGGCAGCTCGGGGACGCCGAGGTAGAAGTACTGGGTCAGCTGCCCGGCCTTCTCCTCCAAGCTCATGCGGCTCAGCAGGTCGTCGATCCGCTGCTCCACGGGCAGCGCGGCATCGCGGTACGGGGGGGGGCGTCATGGAGTTCCTCACGGCGTGGTGGAGTCTGCTTCAGGGGGTCGGCGGGGTGCGGTCGCCCGGCTGGTAGCTGATCGCGTGCACCCGGGTCTGACCGCTGACCGCTTCGACGCCGAAGACTCGGCCGGTGAACCCTCCGGCGACCTCGGTGGACAGGTAACGGCCGTCGAAGACCCCGAAGCTGTGCGCGAAGCCGCCTGAGCCGTTGGAGCCGGCCAGCAGTTCGACACCGTCCGGCTCGCTGAACAGGCCAGGAGCCAGCGATCGGGGCGCGGTGACCCGGATGCCCAGCGTGGCGGTGCCGGGGGTGTCGGTTTCCGGTTCCCAGCGCCCGACGGTGTGTTGGACCGGGCCGATGGTCAAGACGGCCTCGACGGCGTGTCCGTCGTAGGTCAGCCCGTACCAGTGGCGGTCGTCGATGCGCAGTAGGAAGCGGCAGCTGCCGTCCTCGAGGCTGACCTCGGTCGAGGCGGTCCACGTCTCGTCGGTGGCGCGGGCCGCCAGCAGCGAACGGCCGCCGCCGGCGTCGAGGACGAGGCCGTCGGGACCGGTGCGCGCGAAGGAGGCCGGGAAGCGTCCGGCGCCGAGCCAGCGCGGGTGCAGGTCGGCGGCGGTGAACCTGTCGTGGAACGCGTGGTCGGCGGGCGGGACGTCGAAGCGGTCCTCGTCGACCACGGGCCAGCCCTGCACCCAGTCGATGCCCACGAGGAAGGTCTCGCGACCGTTGACGTGGAACCCCGGCGACGGTCCGCGGTTGCGCACCCCGAGGTGCACGGCCGCCCACCGTCCGTCGGGTAGTTCGACGAGGTCGGCGTGCCCCACGTTCTGGACCGGGTGGGTCAGGCTGCGGTGGGTGAGGAAGGGGTTGCGGGGGTTGGCCTCGAAGGAACCTTCCAGGGTGCGGGCCCGGGCGATCGTGGCGGTGTGTCCGCGCTCGGTCCCCCCTTCGGCCAGCAGCAGGTACCACCACCCGTCGCGGCGGTACAGGTGCGGTCCTTCCGGAGCGGCCAGGCCGGTGCCCGACCACAGCTGCCGGGAGGGGGCCAGGAGGGCACCGGTGGCGGTGTCGAAGGGGGCGCAGCGGATGCCCGGCTGGCTGGGGTCCAGCGAGCACCACGTCACGTGCGCGGTGCCGTGCTCGTCCCAGGCGATGTCGGGGTCGATGCCGATCGCTTCGGGCAGGTGAACCGGGTCCGACCACGGCCCTGCGGGGTCGGTGGCGTGGATGAGGAAGTGCCCGCGTCCGGCGGGGATGCCGTTGACGTCGGTGCCGATGATCCAGTACCGGCCGTCGTGGTGGCGGATCGTGGGGGCGAACATCCCCGAGCTGGGGTGCCCGCCGCTCTCGGCGATCTGCTCGACCCGGGTGAGCGCGTTGCCGGCGAACGTCCACGTGGTCAGGTCGGTGCTGGTGTGCACGGGCAGTCCGGGCAGGTACTCGAAGCTGGAGTTCACCAGGACGTACGTGTCACCCGCCCGGCAGATGGAGGGGTCGGGGAAGAAGCCGGCGATGACCGGCTCGTGGTTGCTCACCGTGTTGCTCAGCGTGTTGCTCACTGTCACTCCTTGCGGGCGGCGGCCACGAGGTGGCGGGTGCTGCCTGTCGCGGTCAGGGTCAAGCTGGCGTCACCGTGGTTCTTCGAGCTGGCGCGGACGGTGACTTCGCCGGATTCGTCGGTGCCACGCACGATGGCCAGGACTCGGCCGCGGAACGTCGTGCGGGTGAAGCTGGTGAAACCCTCGGTCGTGGAGGGGGCCGCGCTACCCAGCGCGATGAGCGTCGCCGGGCCGCAGACGCTGACGCTGATCGTGTCCTCGTGGGTGGAGGCGACCGTGCCGGCCTCGTCGGCCAGTTCCAGCCAGACGTACGACAGGTCGTCCGGGCCGCGCAGGTCCGCCGATTCCGCACGCGCCCGCAACCGGGGGGCGCCGGCCGAGCGCAGGCTGCGGCGGCCGATCTCGACACCGCCGCGGTAGGCGATCGCGGTCAGCTCCCCGGGGCGGTAGGGGGTGCGGAAGCGCGCCACGAAGCCGCGCGGTGTGCGCCGGCCCAGGGACTGGCCGTTGAGCAGCAGTTCGACCCGGTCACCGGTGGTGTACACCTCGATCTGCGCGGTGCCGCTCAGCTGGCCCCACGACCAGCTGGCCACGGCGTCCGAGGGCAACCACGGTGAGCGGTTGGGGCGTTGCCCGGCGCGGTCCAGGGGGCGCACCGCGATGCCGGGGACGTCGGTGGTGCCCCACACGGCCTGGACGAGCATGAGGGCGGCACCGGAGATGCCGGTGATGTCGAAGGCTCCGCAGCCGGCCAGGACACCGGGGTAGGGCTTGGCGATGCCGCCGGGCTCGGAACCGTAGCTCCAGTACCCCAGCCCGACCTCACCGAGGTAGTCCCAGCCGGTCCAACTGAAGTCACCGATCACCCCGGGGTCGGAGGTGACGCGCTTCCAGATCGCCGGCAGGTCGCCCAGCAGCGACTCCGTCCCCACGATCACCCGGTGCGGGTGACGTCGCCGGGCTGCGGGGTAACTGGCGTAGCCGTAGTTGTACCCGGCGACGTCGACGGCCTCGAACACGTCGCGGGTGGCGCGCTCGGCAGCCGGCAAGCGGGAGGCCAAGACCATGAGGCGGCCCATCCGCGCTGCGACCTCGTTGGCCAGGGTGCTGGTGGCCGGTGACCGCTCGGCCGGGCCCTGCTCGCCAGTGCCCGCGCTGGCCGAACGGGAAGCCATCATCGCCAGCAGCGGGTTGACCGCGATCGTCGTGGGGCGGGTGGGGTCCTGCTCACGCACATGGCGGCTGATGTGGTGAGCGATGGCGACGCCTTCGGGCGTGGCCGACTCAGCGATCTCGTTGCCGATGGAGTAGAGGATCACACTCGGGCGGTTGCGGTCCTTGGCGATCATCGAGGCGACGTCTTCGCGCCAGCTGTCCAGGAACCGTTCGGCCTCGTCGTGGGGGGTCTTGTGGCGCACCCACACGTCGGTGAGCTCGTCCATGACGTACAGGCCCAGCGCGTCGCAGGCGTCGAGGAAGGAGCGGGAGAGCGGGTTGTGGGCGCTGCGCACGGCGTTGAAGCCGGCTTCCTTGAGTGCTCGTGCCCGCCGCCACTCGGCCGCGGCGAAGGTTGCGGCCCCCAGCGGCCCGTTGTCGTGGTGCACCGCGGTCCCACGCAGCAGGACGGAGCGGCCGTTGATGCGCAAGCCGCGCCGGGCATCCACCTCGATCGTGCGCAGTCCGGTGTGTTCGACGCGCTCGTCGACGGCTTCGCCGCCCACGAGGAGCCGGACCCGCAGGTCGTACAGGTGCGGGTTGTCGTGCGACCACAGCTGGGGCTCGTCGAGGGTGAGGGTGAGATCGGCGGCATCGACCGACACCGCGCCCTCAGCCTGCGCCACCACGGCGCCGTCTCGTTCGAACTGCGCCAACACTCGCTCTCCCGCCACGCGCGGACCTTCGAGCGCGACCTTGACGTCGACCACCGCGCGGGTGGGACCGGTGGCGCCTGGGACCGGTACCGATCGCGTCACGACGCGGAGGCCGTCGCCGGCGATGCGCCTGCGGGTCAGAGCCTGCAGCCACACCGGACGGTAGATGCCCGACCCGGTGTACCAGCGGCTGTTGGGGGTGGCGCGGTTGTCCACCTCCACCACGATGCTCGCCGTCGAACCGGGCCGGACCCCGGCCAGGGAGGCGGTGAACTCGCGGTAGGGGCTGTCGTTGTGGGCGACTTCCACCCCGTCGACCAGGACTCGTGCAACGCCGTAAACGCCTTCGAACATCAGCCGGTAGGTGATGGTTCCTGCGTCCTCGGGAGCCGTCCACGACGTCCGGTAGGTGTAGCGACCACCGGTGAAGAAGCCGCCATGGTTGCCCGAGCCCCCCTGGTCGGTGCGGGGCTGGGCGATCATCGCGTCGTGCGGCAGGCGGACGGGGAGTCCCGCGATGGAGTTGAGTTCCAAGACGGCGTTGGCGTCGAGGTTGTGGTCGCGGTGGAAGGTCCACCCACCGGTGAACAGCGTGGTCGTCATCGAGGGATCTCCAGGGCGGGAAGGGGCAGGTCCAAGCGGTGGGTGAGGGGTCAGCGCACGGCGCGAACCTTCGCCTGGACCAGAAATCCGGCGATGAGGGTGCAGCCCGCGGCGACCATGAACAGCAGGGCGTAGTTCTTCTGCCCGGCGCTGACGCCGATGAGCAGCAGCGGCGCGGCCAGCAGGGGGGCGACGGCCTGGGCGATCGAGGTGGTATAGCCGTTGATGCCCAGGAAGCGGCCGGCGTCGGTGTCCTTCTCCGGCAGGACGTTCAGGACGAGGGCCTGGTCGACGGCGGAGAAGATGCCCAGGGCCAGGCCCATGATCCCCGAACCGACCATCAAGACGTTGAAGCTGTGGCCGCCGAAGGCCAGGATGATCGCGCCGAGGGTGTAGAGGACGCCGGAGCCCAGCACGAAGATCCTGCGGCGGCCGAGCTTGTCGGAGACGAACCCGCAGCCCAGGGCGCCGATGCCGGTGGTGACCAGGCTCACCATCGAGGCGATGACCAGGATCGAGCCGAGGTCGGCGACCTGACCGCTGGGGGTCAGGCGGGCGGCGAAGAACAAGGAGGTGAAGGTGGAGGAGAACGTCACCCCGGTCATGAAAAGCAGACGCGCCAGCCAATTCCACGCGAAGTCGGGGTAGCGGCGGGGGTCGAAGACGAGGCTGCGGACCAGGGCCAGCGGCGTCAGCGGCTGGGGAAGGTCGACGGTGCGGGTGTCCTGCTCGCGAGAGAAGGCGAACCAGGCCAGCGCGGTGAGCAGGCCAAGGGCGCCGGGCACGAGAAAGACCAGGTAGTTGTTGCCCAAGAAGGCGCTGGCCAGGCCAACCCCGGCGACGGGGGCGACCATCTGGACGAATCCGCTGAAGCCGGCAACCTTCCCGTACTGCGACTCGGGCAGGCGGTCGGCCTGGGAGTACAGCAGGGAGTTCATGACCGTGGTCCAGCCGAAGGAGGCCAGGATCCAGCCGACGAAGACCAGGGGGATCGCCCCGGCTGTGGCGATGACGACCAGACCGAGGATGCCGAGCAGGGCCCCGCCCAGGGAGAAGAGACGGCGGCGGCCGAACCGCGATCGGGTGCGGTCGCTCCACAAGCCGATCAGCGGGCCGGTGACGGTGTTGACGAGGGCGCCGGCGCCGATGATGTAGCCCAGGACCTCGACGTTGGAGGGGGCCAGTTGCTGCACTCGTAGCGACAGGGACAGGCCGATGGGGGCCACCAGCGCGACGTAGGCGCCGAACATGGTCACCAGCAGCAAGATGATGTAGCCCGCCTTGACCGGGGACCGCATCGGTCCCGAGTCCGCACCGGCCTCGACGACGTCGGCGGCGAGGACCTGGGCGACCGGCGCGCCCGGCGCGGCCGGAGCGGCCGTCGCCGCGGAGGCGGCGGTGGGGTGGTGTTCAGGCATGACGACTCCTTCGTCGATCGCAAGCAAGGGTGCCGTGGCCCTCGGTAGGGGTAGTGGCTGTGCACCGAGGGTTACCTCGTGATAACGAGCCGCCGACATCGGACCGGGTCGCTTGTCACGTGGTAACGGAGTAGAGCACCGGTTGTTATCTCGTGTCAACACTGATAGACAACGTCGACCGACATCGAGCGATGAGAGCTCGGCCGAGCGGGACCGGCCCAGGTCCGATCAAGATCCGGGGTCAGTCCAGGTTCGGCTGAACGTGACCAAGGACGGTGGGGAAGAGATGGCGGCCACCAGTGCGGACGTGGCACGGCACGCCGGGCTGTCGCGTGCCACGGTGAGCCAGGTGCTCAACGGCCACGCGCACCGCTTCGCCCCCGAAACCGCCCAGCGCGTACTGCGGGCGGCCGAGGAGCTCGGCTACGAGCCCTCGGTCGCAGGGCGGATGCTGCGACGAGGCTCCAGCGACTTCGTCATCGCCCTCATCCCGCACACGACCTTCGGCACCAACCTGCAGGACATCTTCGACACCGTCACCGACGTGCTGGCCCAACGCGGGCTCACCCTCGTCCTGCGCCTCTCGGCTGCGTCCTCCACCACCTTGGACCGGCTGCTGGCGGGCATGCAGCCACGCGCGGTGCTGTCCCTGCAGCCGTTCAGTGAGGCCGAACGGCGGATCCTGGACGAGCGCGGCGTGCCGGGCTTCGACACCACGACCGACGGTGACCTCAACGCTGACATCGGCCGTCTTCAGGCCCAGCACCTGGTCGCCCGCGGGTACCGGCGTCTGGCCTTCGCGCACCTGCGCGACAGCCGGCAGGACCCCTACGGCGCCAGCCGTGAGGAGGCCGTGGCGCAGGTGTGCGCCGCGGCCGGGCTGCCCGCGCCGACGGTCCTCGGTCTGGGCATCAACCTTGACGACGCGACTCAGGCGCTGGACGCGCTCGCGCCGGGGTACGGGGTCGCGTGCTACAACGACGACGTCGCCATCACGCTCCTCACCGCCGCCGGCCAGCGCGGCTGGAACGTGCCGACCGATCTGGGCCTCATCGGCATGGACAACATCCCCCTTTCAGGTGTGACCGCTCCACGACTGACGACGATCGAGTACGAGTTGTCCGCCGTGGCGCAGAACGTGCTCGCCATCGCCCTCCAGGCCCTGGGCCAGGACGACGCCCCCACTCCGCCCCCCATCGATCTGCGCATCGTCGCCGGCGGCACGGCCTAGCCGTACTGCGCCACCGCGCCCGGCGGGGGCGCACCGCTCCACTCTCAGTGGATCGACAGGGCCCCCGCTCATCCCGACGAAGATCCATCACCTCTCGGTGACAGGGACCGAAACCGCTCCTGAACCAATCCCGCTACCGACCACGTCGCCACAGCCGACCACGTCGGCTCGTACTCACCGCCGACCACGTCGGCCCTCATGAGGAGGAACTCGCATGCAAGGACTGGACGAGAAGGTCGTCGTCTTCGCCGGAGCAGGTGGCATCGCCACCAGCGCCGCTCGTCTCCTGGCCGGTGGAGGAGCCCGTCTCGTCATCGGCGACATCGACACGGGTTCTGCCCAGCGCACTCTTCAGGCCGCTGTGGAGAATGGTGGTGACGGAGTGGCTCTGGAGATGGACATCAGCGACGACGACGACGTCGCGCGCCTGATCGGTACGGCCATGGACACCTACGGCCGGATCGACGGACTCTTCAACGTAGCGGCCAACATCGCCCCAGCCGAGGTGGCCTTGGACACCAACGCGATCGACATCGACCTGCAGGCCTGGCAACGCAGCATCGACATCAACCTCACCGGCTACCTCCGTACACTCAAGCACGCACTGCCCCACATGATTGCCGGGGGCGGAGGATCAGTGGTGAACACGATGTCCGGCGCCGTCTACGCCGGCATGGCCGACAAGGTCGCCTACTCGGTCACCAAGGCCGGGGTCGGCGCCCTGACCCGACACGTCGCCCGCGCCTACGGCAAAGATCGTGTCCGAGCCAACGGGGTCGCCCCCGGACTGGTGCTCACCGAACAGACGATGCGAAACCTGCCGCAGGAGTACCAGGAAGTCATCCTCAGCTCCACCCCGTCTCACCGCCACGGACACGCCGACGACATCGGCGCCACCGTCGCCTTCCTCATGTCAGACCTGTCGGAGTGGACCACAGGGCAGACTTTCTGCGTGGACGGCGGAACCACCATGCGCACCTGAAGCACGTCACCGCCGACTGCACCCACGGCGAAAGCGTTCACCCGGCGTCGAGCGTAATCCGTTCTCTCCTCTCCCGCCGTGACCCCGACCGTCCCCGTGCCACGTCACGGCTGCTCGATCCCCTGGCCGCTCACCACTCGGGAGAAACCATGGAAACCTCCAAGACCTCGACACCACCACCCGGACCGACTACCACAGACCGGTCGCAGACGAGGCGGCCGCCCTACGACCCAGGAGTAGCTGCTGCGCTGGAAACCATCGGAAAGGCGCCCGTTTTCGCCCCGTTGACGCTGGAGAGCATCACGCAGATGCGTCAGTACGCCGTTCCGGAGGACATCAGCGCCTTGGACCTGGAGCAGCGGGACTACACCGTGCCCGGATACGGTGGTGAGCCGCTGACGTTGACCGTCCTTCGCCGCCGCGACCACGTCGGTGCCGGCCCGGGTGTCTTCAACGTCCACGGTGGCGGCATGGTCATGGGCAACCGGATGACGGGCATCTCCCTGGTCGCCCCGTGGGTTGCGGCGCACGATGTCGTCGCGGTCAGCGTGGAGTACCGCCTGGCTCCAGAGCACCCCGACCCCGTTCCGGTCGAAGACTGCTACGCGGCCCTGTGCTGGGTCGGTGAGAACGCCGATGACCTGCAGATCGATCCCGCCCGCATCCTGCTTGCCGGGGCCAGCGCAGGTGGTGGTCTCGCTGCAGGTGTGGCGCTGCTTGCCCGTGATCGAGGCGGGCCGAACCTGGTCGGTCAGTTCCTGCTCTGCCCGATGCTCGACGACCGCGACGCCACGGTTTCCACGCACCAGTTCGACGGCCTGGGAGCCTGGGACCGCAGCAGCAACCTCACCGGGTGGACTGCGCTACTGGGAGAACGGCGCGCTTCCGACGACGTCTCGATCTACGCCGCGCCCGCACGTGCACTCGATCTCTCGGGGTTGCCTCCCACCTACCTCGACGTCGGCTCCGCCGAGGTGTTCCGCGACGAGACGGTGGCCTACGCCTCGAAGTTGTGGGAGGGCGGCGTGGCCGCGGAACTGCACGTGTGGCCCGGAGGCACGCACGGGTGGGAAGCCTTTATCCCCGGATCGGTTATGGCCCACACGGCTACCGCCGCGCGAGAGTCCTGGGTAACTCGACTGCTGCAGGCTGCAGCGAAGGAACCAACCCAGTAGGGATCGACCGAACGTCTCGACCGTAGGGCCACGAACAAGGCCCGATGATCGAGGTCTCACGCGTGGATTCTGTCAACGTGATGCACTCGGACCCGGTTGCTGAGGTAGTGGCCAAAGCACATGTCCTCCAGCACGAACGGCTGTTCGGCTAGCTCAGGTAGATCGCGGCCCTGCTGGCTGGGCCGCGGCGATCGGGTTCGGGCGGTGCCCCCCACGCGTAACCGGTGCAGACACTGACTGCATGATGCAGAGCCTGAACATCCAGTCTCATGAGCAGCTTCACCACGAGCATGGCCGCCAATCCCGGATCCTCACCTCGCCTTCCCAACACTGCGCAGCCGCAGCACAACGCAGCAGATGCGGGTGGGTGTTCGAGCACGTCAATTCGCAACCGCCGACGACCTCGCCGCTGGGACGGCGGCAGACCTGAACGCTGGTGCGTGTTCCGCGCCCGACGTTCCCGTGCCAGTCAGAGGAAGTGAGCGAACCGGAAGCGGCTGGGTCAACGCCAGGAGCAAGACCTGGCACCGGATTACCCGATCACCCGGTTCGGCTGCGAGGTCACCTCCAGCCCCACCTCCAGCCCCACAAAAGAACCCAAGGAGAAGAAAACATGACCGAACTGGACCCCACCACCTTTGCCTCGCGGTGGACTGAACGACCCACCCCAGGTCGATTCACCGGCAAGACCGTCATCGTCACCGGCGCCGGTTCCGGCATCGGGCGGGCCACCGCGGCACGCGTGATCCGCGAGGGCGGTCACGTCGTCGGCGTCGACATCGATGCCGACCGGCTAGACGGCCTCCTCGCCGAAGTCGCCGACGTCGAGAGCGGGGGACGGTTGACGCCTGTGGGAGCGGACATCACCGACGATGCTTCCATCGCCTCCATCCTCCAAGCCGCCGCCGGTCAGGTGGACGCCTTGGCCAACATCGCTGGAATCATGGACGACATGTCAGCGCTGCACGACATGAGCGACGCAGTATGGCAGCGAGTGTTCGCGGTCAACGTCGAGGGCACCATGAAGCTCATGCGGGCGGTGCTGCCCGGGATGCTGGAGAGGGGTGCTGGTTCCATCGTCAACACCGCCTCCGAGGCCGCACTTCGCGGCTCGGCGGCGGGCGCGGCCTACACCGCCTCCAAGCACGCAGTCGCGGGCCTAACCATGAGCGGTGCCTTCATGTACGCACCCAACGGCATCCGCATCAACGCCGTCGCCCCCGGCCCCACGATGACCGGCATCGAGGTCACGGTGGATTCCCAGCACGGCCCGGACCGCCTGCGCGCTGCCCGCTGCATCATGCCCGCACCGGTCATGCCGAACGCCCTCGCAGCCTCCATCACCTGGCTACTCAGCGACGACGCCTTTAACGTCAACGGAGCAATCCTCGCCTCCGACGGCGGCTGGTCGGCCGCCTAACCCATAGCCACTCGTGAGCGGGACTCCTCCCGTCGTCCGGAGCGAGCGCCGCTTACGTCGTGGCCATGCAGGGCCGTAAGCCCTCGCCGGCAGCGCCATGGTAGTTGAACTCGGCAGGATCAGAACACGCTGCCGCCTAGTAGCCGGCCGGTCACTGGGGCTTTATCGGTGGTGGTTGGCCGTTACTGACAAAACCTCATTCTAGTGCTCGACTCTGGCTTCATTCCGTCCGCATCGCTATTGTCTTTCTCTGCTGAATAAAGCCGCGGCAGTCTATATCGACGTCGACCTGTCAGTCGCGATCCCGCAGATTATGATTTAACCGCTCACCTGACGACCTTCGTGCTCACGATGCGTTGGTCCGTCACGAGCCCCGGCCGCAGAGGGACAGCGCCGTGCGGCGGGCCGGCGAGCACCCGGGCGGCGTACCGGCCTGGGCACAAGGCAGGCAACAAGGCGTTGACGCGGGTGTTGGCGACGGTGTTCGTCGAGCCTGTCGCCAATATGCTGAGCGGGTACCGGGTGATGTCGCGGCGGTTCGTGAAGTCGTTCCCGGCGATCTCGCGGGGTTTCGAGGTGGAGACGGAGCTGACCGTCCACGCGATCAACCTGCGCGTCCCGCAGGCCGCGCGTTTGGCTCAGGCCGAGGGCAGGATTACCTCGACCGCGTCCACGGCCCACTCGATGCCCGCCATGTTCCCGTGCCACACGCTGGTGCGGGTGACCGGGTCGATGATCAGGTAGGCCGGCACACCCCACTCCGCGTACACCGCCCGTTTGGTCACGGTGTCCGTCAACCGGGTGGAGGGGGAGATGACCTCCACTGTCAGCAGCACGTCACTGGAGTCCAGGTACGTGCCGTCCCCGGAGCCTGCGGCGGAGACGACGACATCGGGGATGAGCAGGTCGCTCTCGCCGTCCCGGGTGTGCCGGACGTTCGCACCCGGGTACACCGTCACCGTGCCGGGAGCGGCACTTCGCAGGGCGAAGTAGACGTCTCCGACCACCGCCTGGTGGATGGTCCCCGCCCAGGGTGTCACCAGCAAGCTCCCGTCGATGATCTCGTGCTTGGGCCAGGCAGTGTCCTCGGGCAGGTCTTCCAGTCGGACCCGGCCCTGCACCTGCAACGTGTCCACGGTGTCCCCCCTGGTCCGGTCAGCGACCCGCGGCAGCGAGTCGCAGAGCGCACGACGCCCACAGGCTACGGGGACGGTGCCGCCGCCGACACCCCGCCTGAGCTGATCTGACCCACCGTCACCGGCCAATACCCTCGTCCCATGGCCTGGCCCCAGCACCCCGTCCGCATCGCCGCGATCGTCCCGTGCCTGAACGAGGCGAGCTCGGTGGGCCACGTCATCGACGACCTGTTGGCCGCGGTCCCGGGCATCGCGGTCTACGTCTACGACAACCGCTCCACCGACGCCACCGCCGACGTCGCCCGCGCCCACGGCGCCCTGGTCCGCCACGAGCCCCGGCCCGGCAAGGGCAACGTGGTGCGGCGGGCCTTCGCCGACGTGGAGGCCGACGTGTACGTCCTGCTGGACGGGGACAACACCTACGAGGCCGCCGCCGCGGGGCAGATGGTGCACAAGCTCATCACCGAGGGGCTGGACCACGTCGTCGGAGCGCGGCGGGCCAGCACGCAGGCGGCGTACCGGCCCGGGCACGTGGCGGGCAACAAGGCGCTGACGCGGGTCGTGGCGACGGTGTTCGGGCAGCCGGTGACCGACATGCTCTCGGGGTACCGGGTGATGTCGCGGCGGTTCGTGAAGTCGTTCCCCGCGATCTCGCGGGGTTTCGAGGTGGAGACGGAGCTCACGGTCCACGCCATCAACCTGCGCGTGCCGCAGGCCGAGGTCCTCACCGACTACCGCGACCGCCTCGAAGGCTCGACGAGCAAGCTGCGCACCTACCGCGACGGGTGGGCGATCCTGCGCTGGATCGTGCGCCTGGCGCGCTACGAACGCCCGACGCTCGTCCACTCGATCCTCGGCGGGCTCATCGCCCTGGTCGCCCTCGTCCTCGGCGTCCCGGTCGTAGTGGAGTTCTTCCAGACGGGGCTCGTGCCGAAGTTCCCGACGGCGATCCTCGCGTCGGCGCTCGTGATGATCGCCGTCGTCGTCACCGCGGTCGGGGTGATCCTGGAGGCGATCCGCCACGCCTCGGACGAGGCGTCGCGGCTGGTGTACCTGGAGTACCCGAGCCCGCACTCGCTCCTGGACGGGGTGCAGGCCGACGTGCGGCCCGTCGACGTCCGCCGCGGCACGGGGGCGCAGCGGTGAGGGGTGTCGTCACCTTCGTCCTCAAGGCGTTCGCCGGGCTGGTCGTCCTGCAGGTCGTGTTCTTCGCGCTGCTGATGGGCGCGCAGGCCGTGCCGAACCAGCCGATCGTCGACCACCTCGCGCAGGCCGTCACGACCGGCGACTACGGCGACCCCTACGGCCCCGACGGCGTCGGCGGCACCGCGGACCGGTTCACCGAGTGCGCCGAACTCGGGTACGGCGTCACCACCCCGGACGACCCGCGCAGCCTGTGGGACCTCACCACCGGTGGCCCGCGCCTGTCGTCCTGCGACGACGGCAAGGGCGAGATCGCGAAGCTCGCGGCGGGGGAGGACTTCCAGACCCCGGCCACGTACTTCCGCTACTGGAGCGGGTACTCGGTGCTGACCCGGCCGGTCCTCGCCCTCACCGACGTCCCCGGGCTGCGGCTCGTCGTCACCGGCGTCTTCGCCGCCGCGGTGCTCGCCGCGTTCCTCGCGGTGAGCCGCCGGCTGGGGGCCTTCGCCGGGTTCGCCCTGTTCCTGCCGATCGCCGCGACCACCAACGCCCTCGCCATGCCCGACCGGGCGTTCACCCACGGGATCGCCCTGGCGACGGTGGCCGCCGGGGTGGCCGTCACGGCCGTCGCGGCGAGCCGGGGCTGGCGAGCGGCGGTCCTCGGCGCGGGGTTCTCCGCTGCCCTGTTCTGCTACACGGACCTCTTGACCGTCCCGCCCATGAGCTGGGCGTTGTGCGCGGGCGTCGCGGCCGCCGTCACCCACGTGACGCGCCGGGACTGGCGCGAGACCTGGCGGACCGTCCTCGCCGTCGGTGCCGCCTGGCCGGTCGCGTTCGGGTTCACCTGGGTGTTCCGCTGGTTCATCGGCGCCCTCGGTCAAGGGCTGTCGGTGTTCTCCCGGGTCCAGGAGGTCAGCCAGTTCCGCCTCGACGGTGGCGACGTGTCGCACGCCTTCGGTGCGGGGGTCGTCGCGAACTGGAGGTTCTGGACCGAGCACTCCATCACCGCGGTCCCGGTCGTCGTCGCCGCCGCCGTCCTGCTCGTCGTCCTGCTCGCGGTCGCGGTGAAGCGGCACGGCGTCGCGGGGTTGCTCGGGTTCGCGGCGATCGGCCTGCCGGCGCTCGTCGTGCCGGCCTGGTACTGCGTGCTGAGCAACCACTCGCAGATCCACGCGTTCTTCGTGTACCGCAGCCTGCCGGCAGCGGTGGGGGTGCTGCTGCTGGCGGGGGTGGTGGCGGCTCGTCGGGTGGGGCGCACCTCGGCCGCGACCGAGCAGTCGGACCACGTGCTGGTGTGAGGCGGTGCCGGAACATTCACGGACGAGAGTGCCGTCGCTCTGCTGCGATCTCGGTCTCTTCCGAAGCCGGGGCAGCCTGGCTAAGATTAGAGCTTCCTGAATCTTAGCCATCGGAGAGGCTGCGCCCGTGTCCGCCATGATTCCCGACCCCGTCGTGGCGCGCGAGCGCCTGCGGCAGCACGCCGACGAGATCCTGGCGGCCCTCCAGGACGGGAAGCAGCCACCCGTGTGGGAGACGGAGGTCGTCGACCTCAAGGAGGAAGCCGGCCGTCGTGACCGCTCCGGGGACCTGCTGGCCGCCGAACCGCGCAACCAGGCGGCCGTCGACAAGCTGGCCCCCGAGCTCCGGTGCTTCAGCAACAGCCCTGGTGGCGGTGCCATCGTGCTCGGGGTCGATGACAAGACCCACGACCTGATCGGCACCCGGCTCGACGTCGAGTGGCTGCGACAGCGACTCCACGTGGCCACCGGAGTGGCTCCGGCGATCGAGGAGCGGGTCGTCCGCGGTCACCGTCTGCTGCTCCTGCTCATCGCGGAGAGCGAGGTGCCGCTGGAGGATCCCGACCACCGGCTGCGGTGGCGGGTGGGCGACCAGTGCCGCAGCGTCGACCGGGCCGAGTGGTGGGCCCGCAGGGCGGAACGGATCGGCGTCGACCCCACGGCGGCCGCCACGGATCGCCGGGCCACCGACGTCAGCCGAGGTGCGATCGTCGTGGCGAGAGCGCTGCTGGCGGAGGCGGGGGACACCGGAAGTGCGGACGCCACCGACGAGGAGCTGCTGACGAGGCTGGGCGTGCTCCGCCCGGACGGGTCGCTGAGTCAGGCCGGGGTCGTCCTGCTGTGCCCCTCACCACGTCCGGGTCTGGAACTGTCCCAGCTCGACGTCGTGGGCGGCGACGTCACCTCGACGTTCCGCCCCGCTGCCGGGTCCAGCGTCCTCGAAGCGCTGCGGGAGGTCGAGATCCGGCTCGACGCGTTGAACCGGGTACGTCCGGTGAACCGTGGTCTCGTCGAGGAGGCGTCCCGAGCCCTACCGCCCCGAGCCGTTCGCGAGGCGGTGCTCAACGGTCTGACCCACCGGGACTGGTTCCGGTCCGAGCCGACGACGGTCCGGTGGATCGACGAGGATGACACGCTGGTCGTGACGAGCCCCGGTGGCTTCACCGGCGGCGTCACCCCCGGCAACGCGTTGAGCACCCGGCACGCGCGGTACCCCGCGCTGGCAGACCTGTTCCAGGCCCTCCGTCTGGTCGACCGGCAGGGGGTCGGGGTTCCCCGGATGTACCAGACGATGCTGGCCGAGGGGCACCGTGCACCCCTCCTGGAGGAAGTTCCCGGACCCGCGGTGCGCACCACGCTGGCGGGGAAGCCGCAGGTCCCGGTCGTCGCCCGACTCCTCGTCAGCATCGAACCGGCACCCCGGCGACGAGACGTCCGGGTCGCCGTCCTCATCGATGCGTTGTCCCGCCGTCCCTTCCTCACCTCGGTCCAGGCGGCGGAGGTCCTCCAGGTCTCCGAGGCGGCAGCAGACCTCGCCCTCGAGACCGTCGCCGACTGCCGCGTCGACGGACACCCGGTCTTCGCCCACGTCCGCGACGCCCACGTCCTCAGCGGTGAGCTCCAGGCTCTCGTCGCCTCAGGTCGTTTCGGGGCGTTGCCCGTTCGCGACGAACGCTTCTGGTACCGCCGCAGCGATTCCGACACGGTCGCGGCAGTGGCGGCACTGTGGCTGGAGGTGCACGACCGTGTCACCTCCGGGGACGTCGCGACCCTGACCGGGATGTGGCAGGCGAACGCCTCCAAGCACCTGACCGCACTGGCTGAGGCGGGGAACACCGTGGCGCGCGGCCCGGGGAAGGGCCGGGCGGCCCACTTCCAACGAGTCTCTCGATGAATTCGTGAGGCTGGATGGTCTCGACCTGACGTGGCGAGCAGTTGCCGGCAGATCCGCCCCCGTCCGCTACCGCGGACTCCCGGTGCCGCGGTGCCCCGGGCCAGGGTCCTGCCGGTGCCTACCTGCCCGGGGCGCTGGCTGAACCGCGACGGTTCCTACCGTTGCCCGCCGCCCCAACCACCACCCCGCCCCCGCGGTCGCGACGAACAGCAGCAGGTTCTCGACCTCCTCGGGCCCGACCCCGAACCCCCGTGCTTCGACGAAGAACCCGACGTGCACGACCCACGTCACCGCGGCGAGCAGACCGGCCGCCCAGACGGGGATCCCGAAGGACCCCACGAGGACCGTCACGACGAGGACCAGCACGGACGCGGCGGAGGAGGCGTGCGCCGCGACGGCGGCACCGGTGCCGAGGACGAGGGTTCCCGCCGCGACGAACAGGTGCACCTCGCCGGCGAGGACGGGGTGGGCCGCCGACCACGGGGCGGGCGGGTTCACGGGGTGCCTCACCGCCCCACGTCGCGGCGGCCGAGGTCCTCGACCGTCTCGCGGCGCACCAACAGCCGCGCCTCGCCACCGCGCACGGCGACCACGGGCGGGCGGGGCACCGCGTTGTAGTTCGAGGCCATCGACACGTGGTAGGCGCCGGCGGCGGGGAACGCGATCAGGTCACCCGGGCGGACGTCCACGGGCAGTGGGACGTCGGCGGCCAGCACGTCGCCGGTCTCGCAGTGGCGGCCCACGACCGTCACGGTCTGCTGCGCACCGGCGGCGACGCGGCCGACCAGGCGCGGGGCGTACTGCGCCCCGTACAGCGCGGGACGGGGGTTGTCGCTCATCCCGCCGTCGACGACGACGAACGTCCGGTGGGGCGTCCGTTTGAGCACCGCGACGCGGTAGACCACCACCCCGGCCGGTCCGACCACCGCCCGGCCCGGTTCCACGCTCAGGTGCGGGACGCGCAGACCGTGGGCGTCGCAGGCGTCGCGCAGTTCCCGGCGCAGGCACCGGGCCAGGTCGGCGACGTCGAGCCCCGGTTCGCCGGGGCGGTGGGCGATGCCGTGGCCGCCGCCGAGGTCCAGTTCCCGCAGGACCAGCCCGTGCCGGTTCCGCACGCGGGCGAGGACCCCGGCCATCACCAGCGCCGCTTCCTGGTAGGGCGCGATCTCGGTGATCTGCGAGCCCAGGTGGCAGTGCAGACCGACGAGTTCCAGCGACCGGTGCGCCAGGACCCGGTCGACGAAACCGTCGACGTCGGCTGTGGCCGTGCCGAACTGCTGGTCCGGGGTCGCGGTGCGGACCTTCGGGTGGGCCCCGGCGCTGATGCCGGGCACCAGGCGCAGCAGCACCTGCTGCCGGGCCCCGGCGGGCAGGAGCGAGGCGACGAGGTCGGCGTCGTCGGGGGAGTCCAGCACGATGCGCCCCACCCCGGCCTCCATCGCCGCCCGCAGGTCGGCGGGGCTCTTGGCGACACCGTGCAGCAGCGTGCGGTGCGCCGGCAGGCCCCCGTCCAGCGCGGTGCGCAACTCCCCGGCCGAGCACACGTCCATGCCCAGACCCTCGTCGGCCAGCCAGCGCACCAGGGCCCGGCACGTGAACGCCTTGGCGGCGTAGAACACCCCGTCGGCGCCGAAGTGCTCGCGGTAGGTGCGGGCCCGGGCGCGGACCTCCGTCTCGTCCAGGACGTGGACGGGGGTGCCGAAGGTGGCGGCGACGTCGGCGAGCGCGACCCCCGCGACGCGGACGTCACCCCCGACCGTGCGGGCGCTGCGCGGCCACGGGGAACCCGTCCGGTGCGCCCCGGTGGGCACGGGGGTGGAAGAGGGGGTGGGCTGGGGGTCGGGGAGCAGGAGGCTCACGCGGCGAACCCCTCCACGCGCAGCCGGGCCCGGGGCACGGACGCCACCGCTGCTTCCGCTCCCCGGTCGGCGGGCGGTGCGGCGACGAGGCGCGGGTCGATCCGCAACTCCTGCGTCCCGGCGGCGGTGAGCAGCGCCCGCAACGCGTTCGGGCCCATCTCCCGGTACGCCTGCGCGTCCCCGAGCACCGCGTGCAACGTGTCGGGGGAGGTGAAGGCCACCCCGGTGCGGTTCCCGAGGGGGTCGACGAAGGTGCGCAGGCTCGCGTGGGAACCCTGGAGGACCGGGACGAAGAGACGGGCTGGTGAACCGTCGGCCGCGGTGGCCGTTCTGGTGGTGCTGGGCATGTCGTGAACGCTAGGGACGCGGAACCCGCTGCGGAACAGTCCTTGACGTGGCCCTGACGGGATCCTGACGCGCGGCTGACAGGGCACCCACCCTGTGCGCGACTTCCCCGAAAGCCCCCGCTCGGCCGGTCGCGTCCTTACAGTGGAGGGACGAACCACCAGCGGAGGCCGTCGCGCCCCGCGCTGAAGGAGAACCCCACCCATGACCTCGCGGTCCCCGCGGTTGCGCGCCCTCGCCGCCGCGTTCGTCCTGACGTCCCTGACCGCCGCCGGGTCGGTGCTGCCCGCCGCCGCGAGCACGGGTTTCCAGCCCGACGCCCCGGACCGCCGGATCGGCGGCGTCGACCGCTTCGACACCGCGGCCCGGACCGCGCTGGACGCGTTCCCCGACGGGGCGAGCACCGCGATCCTCGCGAACGGCTGGCGGAACATCGACGCGCTGTCCGGGGCCTACCTCGCGGGCCTGGAGAAGGCCCCGATCCTGCTGACCGACCGCGACACCGTCCCGGCGAGCACCCTCGCCGCGCTGCGCGCCCTCGGCGTCGAGGACGTCGTCGTGCTCGGCGACGAGAACTCGGTGGGCGACGCCGCGCTCGACCAGCTCGACGCCGCCGGCATCGGCGTCGCGGACGTCGTGGCCGGCGAGGACCGCTACGACACCGCCGTCCAGATCTACGGCTTCGGTGAGACCGCTCCGCGGACCGTGTTCATCGCCCGCGGCGACGTGCCCACCGGCACCGTCGCCGCCGACGCCCTGGCCGCCGGTCCCGCGGCGTTCAACGGCCGTCCCATCCTGCTCACCGCCGCCGACCGGCTCCCCGACGTCGTGGCCGACGCCCTCGACGCGGTGCAGCCCGAGAACGTCGTGTTCCTCGGCCGGGGCATCTCGCAGGACGTCCACGACGAGGTGGCCGACCTCGTCCCGGGCGCGCGGATCCAGACCATCGGCGGCGCCGACCGCACCGAGACGGCCGCGATGCTGGCCAGGTCGACATCGCCGGACGTCCTGTACGAGTGGCGCGGGCAGGTCGCCGTCGCCAACGGGTACACGGTCGACGCGCTCGGCGCCGGCGTGTGGGCGGGGCTGCGCCACGCCCCGATCCTGCTCACCGACGGCACCGCCTCGCTGGGGTCGGGGACCGCGGAGTACCTGACGAGCACCGGCATGACCCGCGGCACCGTCTTCGGCGACGAGCGCAGCGTCCCGCAGGCGCTCGCCGTGCGGGCGCGCGAACTCGCCCACGGCGGACCCGCTGCGCCCCAGGCGGTCACCTCGGTGGACGTGGCCGGCGGGAAGCTGTTCGTCGGCGGTCGCGAGGGTGACCTGCACCCCGGTGACACCTACGTCGTCGACGAGCGCCAGGCCACCCGCCAGGAGCTGATCGCCGCGGCGCACGCGGGCAGCCGGATCGTCGCGGAGTGGGAGATCCCCCGCCCAGGGACGGTGACCTGGACACTGCTCACGACCCGCCCCGAGGACTGGACCGACGGGCAGATCGAGCGCTTCACCGGGGGTTTCGCCCTCGTCGACCCCGTCACTGGCCTGCGGTTGCGGACGTTCACCGACGCCGACCTGCCCGCGGGCGGGACGTACACCGTCGACGGCACGAGCAGCACCCGCAGCGGTCTCCTGGCCGACCTCAACACCGACGACCGGGTGCGGGTCACCGGGACGACGTTCGCGCTGACGAACGTCGCCTTCGGCGGGGTGGTCGTCGGGGTCGACGCCACCGGCTACACGGCCCGGGGGTACGGCGACACCGCGGCGTACCGGTACCCGCTGCCCGGCCCGGCCGACGACGTCCGGCAAGCCGGGACGGCGATGAGCGCGGCGCAGTTCGCGCAGCAGCTGACCGTCGGCGACGCGGTGCAGGACCAGACCGTCGGCGGCGTCCGGCGCCTCGACCTCACGAACTACGCCCCGCAGCCGTTCACCAGCGTCTACGAGAGCGGGACCCTGCCGACGGCGGACCCCGGCACCGGCGCGCTGAGCACCTTCCGGGGGCACGCGACCGACACCGGGGCGCCGCAGACGTGGTCGCTGGGCTGGGGGTGCCGGATCCACGTCGACGGCTCCCTGGCCACCGCGGAGCAGTTCAACGCCGCAGTGAGACCCGGTGCGATCGTCTACGTGCAGCCCACCGACGTCCCGACCGGGACGGCCGGGGACGTCTGGCTCACCACCGCACCCTGATCCGGGAGCCCCGCACGCGCGGCGGCGGACGCCACCCTCGCGCCGTCCGCGTCGTGCGCGACGGGGCCGCGCTCCCGGGCGCGGGAGTTCAAGGGTGACACCCGATCGGCCGATGGACACGGCGTGACCCCCGCCACCGCCCCGCGCCGACTCCGCCGTCCCGCCGCCTGGCTGCTCGCGATGTGCCTGCCCGTGGGGATCGTGGCGGGTGCCTCGAACGCGTTCGCCACCGGCCCCGACTACCTCGTCGACACGGACACGATCCTGTCGGCGTACGACCCCCAGGCCGTCGCCGTCGACGCCTCCGGCAACGTCTTCGTCGCCGACGGTGCGAGCGTCCAGCGCTTCGCCCCCGGCGAGACCCAGGGCACGGTCATCGCGGGTGACGTCAGCGAGGGCAAACCGTCCGAGGGGCTGCTCGACCACCCCGCAGGTCTGGCTCTGAGCAGCGACGGCAAGACGCTCTACATCGCGGACCGGGCGAACCACGTCGTGGTCACGGCCGACGCGACGGCGTCCGCCGCTCCCGCCAAGCTCACCGTCCTCATCGGCACCGAAGGTGTCGCGGGCGCCCCCACGAACGGCGCCACGTCACTGCTGAGGAACCCGACGGGTGTCGCGGTCGACGGCTCGGGCAACGTCTACGTCGCCGACTCGGGCAACAACCAGGTCGAGAAGTACACCGCGGCAGGCAAGACGCTCACCGTCTTCGCGGGAACGGGCACGGCGGCGTCGCCCGTCGCCGGTCCGGCCAACCGCTCCCCGCTCAACGGCCCGTCGGCCGTGGCGCTCGACGTCTACGGCAACCTCCTCGTCGCCGACGCCGCGAACCACTCGGTCGACCGCGTCGACCCCTCCGGGAACCTCAGCGTCCTGGGGAGCACCGGCCCGTCCAGCTCGGTCACGTCCCTGGCGGTCGACCTCGCAGGATCGGTGTTCGTCACCGACCCGGCCGCCGGGACGATCCAGAGGATCGTCCCCGGCGGAGCGCCGAAGCTCGTGACGGTCGACTCCGCACCCGTGGCGCCCACGGCGGTCGCCACCAACGCCAGCGGCTACCTGTGGGTGGCGGACTCCGGCTCCATCACCGAGCTGCACCCCTCGGCGCAGGCGAGCGCCCCGCGCATCACGTCGGCCGCCCCGACGAAGGCGGCCGTCAAGACCACTCTCGTGCACCGGTTCACGGCGACCGGCACGCCGACGGCCCAGTGGTCCTTCGTCGACCAGAGCGTCCCCGCGTGGCTGTCGCTGAACGCCGGCACCGGCGTGCTGACCGCCACGCCGGACAAGGCGGGGACCGTGACCTTCACGGTGCGGGCGACCAACGGTGAGGGCCACGACGACCAGGTCGTCACCCTCACCGTCGGCACCCTGCCCGCCGCTCCGGCCGCCCCCACGGCCGTCGCGGGCGACGGCCGGGCCGTCGTGACGTGGAAGCCCGCGGCCGCGGCCGGAACCACCGCGACCGACGTGACCGGTTACTCCCTGACCCCGTACAAGGACGGCGTCGCGCAGGCCCCCGTCACGTTCACCGCGACCCAGCCCGCCACGCAGGTCGTCACCGGCCTCACCAACGGCGCGAAGTACACGTTCACGCTCGCCGCGACGAACTCGTTCGGCACGGGCACCGCGTCGGCGGTCTCGACGGCCGTCACGCCCTACGCCACGGTGAAGAAGCCCGTCCTGGACGTCCCGGTCAGCCGGTTGTCGGGCAAGGACCGCATCGAGACCGCGGTGAACTCCTCCAAGGCCCTGTTCCCGACGACGGGGTCGGCCGGTTCCGTCGTCGTCTCCGCCGCGTGGAAGTACGCCGACGCCCTCGCGGGGGCGCGGCTGGCGTCGGCGACCTCGGCGCCGCTGCTGCTGACGGAGTCGGACAAGCTCAGCGCGAGCGTCGGCACGGAGATCTCCCGCGTCCTGGCCCCCGGGGGGACGATCTACGTCCTGGGCGGCAGCGGGACGGTGTCCAGCGGCGTCGAGACGGCGCTCGCGGGGCTGTCCCCGAACTACGTGGTGAAGCGGCTGTCCGGTGACGACCGCTACGACACCGCCGCGAAGATCACCGGCGAGGTCGCGGCCCAGGCGCCCGGGACCGGCACCGCCCCGATCTACCTGGCCAGCGGGGTCAACTTCCCCGACGGCCTCGCCGTCTCGGCGCTCGCCGCCCGCACCGGCGGCGTCGTCCTGCTGACCGACGCGACCGTGCTGCCGGCCGCCACGAAGGCCTACCTGCAGGCCGTGGACCCGAACGGTGCCCGCGTGGTGCCCGTCGGCGGGGCGGCGGCCGAGGCCGCGAAGGCCCTGCCGGCCGCCGGGGGCAGCGCGACCCGGGCGATCGTGGGGGTCGACCGCTTCGACACCGCGAACCTCGTGGCGCGCCGCTTCACGACCGGGACGCCCACGAAGGTCGTCGGCGTCGCGACCGGCGACACGTGGCCCGACGCGCTCGTGGGGGCCTCGGCCGTCGGGCTCATGGGTGGTCCGCTGCTGCTGACCTCCGGCGCGGACCTGTCGGCGTCGGCGCGCTCGGCGCTGGCGGCGCTGAACGCGGCGAAGCCGCTCGCGACGGGTGTCGTCTTCGGCGGCCAGCCGTCCGTCCCGGCCGCGGCGTACGCGTCCTTCGGCTCGTTCGTCGCCCAGGACTGAGGCTCCCGGAGACGAACGGGGCCCGTCGGACTACCGTGGACGGATGGAGCTCGATCCGCACTCGGTCCAGGAGCAGCCCCGTTCGTCCGACGCCTCCGCCTGGGAGGCACGTGAACGGGCTGAGGAGTTCAGGCGGGACGCGCGGGAGGACCCCGCGACCGCGATCTACCCCCACGCCGACCTCGACTCGGTCGATCTGAGGTCGGTCGTCGACGGCATCGTCCGGCGTCCGCTGGTCATCACCCGCGGTGAGCAGGAGGCCGCCGTCGTCGTCTCCGTCGACTTCTTCAACCGCGCGCACGCCGCGGTGGAGCTGCTCGAGGACGACGCGTCGGCCGAGGCCGAGGAGGCGGTCGCCGCCGGCTGACGAGGGGCGGGCACGATCGATGCACCCACTCCCCTCCGACGGGTCCGGCAAGCGTTTGCCGAGGGTCCGAGGGGCTGTGGGTGCATCGATCCTGCCCGAGCGGGGGGATCGCGCGATGTGGCGACGATCCGATGTCTCGGTACAATTGTTTGAATGTCGCATGACACACGCGTTCCGAAGACCGGCTCGAGACAGCGGCCCCTTCGTCCACGGGGTCGGCGCCTGAGGGTCGACGACGTCACCGTCGTGGACTCCTCGATGCTCCGCCGCGCCGTCGGCGGCACCGTCGTGGGGAACACGATGGAGTGGTACGACATCGGCGTCTACGGCTACCTCGCCGTCACCATGGGGCGGGTCTTCCTGCCCGGCGCCGACCCCGGTCTGCAGGTCCTGTTCAGCCTGGGGGTCTTCGCCTCCACCTACCTGGCCCGGCCCCTCGGGGGGATCTTCTTCGGCCGCCTGGGCGACCGGGTGGGACGGCAGAAGGTGCTGGCGGCCACGCTGATCCTCATGGCCGGGGCGACGTTCGTCATCGGTCTCCTGCCCTCCTACGCCACGCTCGGCGCGCTCGCGCCCGTCCTGCTCGTCGTCCTCAAGCTCGTGCAGGGGTTCTCCGCCGGTGGTGAGTACGCCGGCGCCACGACGTTCGTCAGCGAGTACGCCCCCGACGCGCGGCGCGGGTTCTTCGGCAGCCTGCTCGACTTCGGCAGCTACCTCGGGTTCGCGCTGGGCGCCAGCATCGTCACCGCGCTGCAACTGGCCCTCTCGGAGGAACAGCTGCTCGGCTGGGGCTGGCGACTGCCGTTCCTGTTCGCGGGCGTCATCGGCTCGGTCTCGATCTACTTCCGCCTGCGGATCGAGGAGTCCCCGGCCTTCCAGGCGACCCAGGACCTGCACGAGGCGAACTCCGCCGCGACGGCCGACGCCGAGGGCCGCCCACGCAACACCCTCCACCTCGTGAAGCTGCACTGGCGCTCGATCCTCATCGCCTTCGCGCTCGTCGCGGCCGCGAACAGCGTCGGCTACACGCTGACCAGCTACATGCCGACGTACCTCACCGACTCCCTCGGGTACGACGCGCTGCACGGCACGCTGCTCACCGTCCCGGTGCTCCTGCTGCTCGCGGTGATGCTCCCGGCCGCGGGCCGGGCGTCCGACCGGTTCGGGCGCCGCCCGGTCATGTGGTTCGGCGGCGGCTGGATGATCCTCCTGGCGTTCCCGACGTTCTGGCTCATCGGCCGCGGCACCACGGTCACGACGCTGCTCGGCCTGGCGCTGCTGACGGTCCCCGTCGCGTGCGGGATCGCCTGCCAGGCCTCGGCGCTGCCCGCCCTGTTCCCGACCTCCAGCCGCTACGGCGGGATGGGCATCTCCTTCAACATCGCCGTCGCGGTGTTCGGGGGGACCACGCCCCTGATCCAGGAGGCGCTGGTCCAGTGGACCGGCAACGACCTCGTGCCCGCCGCCTACCTCGTGCTGACGGCGGTCGTCGGCGCGATCGCCGTGGGCCTCATGAAGGAGTCCGCGCGCCGCCCGCTGCCGGGCGCCATGCCCAGCGTGGCGAGCGAGCAGGAGGCCCGCGAGCTCGTCGCCGGTCAGGACGAGAACCCCGACCTGGAGGTCTCCGAGCTGCCGTTCCCGGAGGCCGCGGAACCCGCCGGTCGCTGACCCGGGACGCACAGCGCCCCCCGTCCCCCACCGGGACGGGGGGCGTTGTCGTTGACAGGTCCCTGAGCGAGGTGGTTTTCTTCCTCATACGAACTACTGCTTCGTATGAGCCGAGTCGAGGACGACGGGGGCGGACGAGTGCCGAACACCAGGGACGGGCGCCCGAGCCAGCGGGACATCGCGCGGGTCGCGCAGGTCTCGCAGGCCGCGGTATCGCTGGTGCTCACGGGCAAGGCCACCGAACGCGGCATCGCACCGGCCACCCAGGCGAAGATCAAAGAGGCGATGGCAGCGCTCGGCTACGTCCCGAACGCGGCCGCGCGCTCCCTGCGCGGCGGGCGGAACGGCCTGCTCGGCGTCCACACGTTCGAACGCATCTTCCCCGTCGCACCGGACGACTACTACCACGAGTTCCTCGTGGGCATCGAGGAGCAGGCCGTGGCCGCCGGGCAGGACCTGGTCCTGTTCGCCTCCACCCAGCGGCAGGACGGGACCCGCAGCGTCTACAACGCCGGTGCCAACCGGCTGCGTCTCGCGGACGGGGCGGTCGTCCTCGGTCGCGAGCGTGACGAGGACGAGCTCGAACGGCTCGCGGCCGAGGGTTTCCCGTACGTCCTCATCGGGAACCGTTCGGGGGCGGTCCACCCCATGCCGTACGTGGCGGCCGACTACGTCGCGGCCGTGGCCGAGACCCTCGAGGCGCTCCAGGCCGCGGGCCACCGCGACCTGGCCTACGTCGGGCTCGACCAGCGCAGCCGCCCCCAGGCCGAACGCCTCGACGCCTACGGCACCCTGCTCGCCGCGACGGGCCTGTCCTCGTCGGAACCCCTGCTCGTGCCGCACGGGGGGGTCGGCCCGGAGTGGGTCCGCGACCAGCGGGCGACGGCCTTCGTCGTCGAGTCGCCGCAGCACGGCGAGGAGGTGCTCGAACTGCTCGCCGACCTCGGCCGCGACGTGCCGGGCGACGTGTCCGTCGTCCTCCTGGACGTCCCCCGTGCCGACCACCTCGCCGCGCACGTCAGTCACGTCGGGGTGGCCCGGCGCACCATGGGGGCCGCCGCCGTCCGCGTCCTGCTCGGGCTGCTCGACGGCGACCTGCCGCGCACCCACGTCGAAGTCGTGCCCTGCACCCCGTTGCGGGGCAGCACCATCGCCCCGCCCCGCTGAACCACCCCTGAGAACCCGCAGTTCCTGTCGCAGCAACGTCGCTCGCTCATACGAAACAGGAGGCTCCATGTCCAGATCCGCAGCACGCCGTCGGACCGTCCTCGGCGGACTCGGCGCCGCGACCCTCGGCCTCGGGGGCTGCGCGTTCGCCGGCGGTGACCGGCCCGCGTCGAACTCGTCCGCGGGGTCCACCGACCGCCTCGTCGTCTGGTTCCCCGGCACGAACCAGACCGAGATCGACCTCGTCACCAAGACGATCGTCCCGCAGTTCGAGAAGGACCACGGGGTGCGGGTCGAGGTCACCTACCTGGACTGGGGAGACCTGTCGACCAAGCTCAACGCCGCGTTCGCGGCCGGGACCGCGCCCGACGTCTTCGGCCACGGCCCGGCAGCCGTGGCCGACTTCGTCGTGAACGACCGGCTCGAGGACCTCAGCCCCTTCGTCGCGAAGCTGCCCGGCGACGATCGCGACGACCTGTCGGCGGCCCTGCCCGGGGGACAGGTCGACAGCCGGCAGTACCTCATCCCGTTGTCGTTGCAGGGCAGCCTCATCGCCTACCGCGCCGCCGACCTCACCGCCGCCGGTCTCGATCCCGACCGCCCCCCGGCGACGTGGGAGGAGCTGCACGACGCGGCGTTGCGGCTCACTGCGCGCGACGGCGACCGGATCACCCGCAGCGGCCTCCTGCTCGCCTCCCACCCGATCGGCCGTCAGCAGTCGTTCGCCACGCTGCTCGCCTCGACGGGCGGCCGTCAGCTCACCGACAGCGACCCTGCGAAGGCGTCGTTCGCGACCGCCGAGGGTGAGACGGCGCTGGACTACCTCACGGCCCTCTGGCGCGGGAACCCCGCCGTCGCCGCCGACCTCGGCGAGGACTGGACGAGCCTGCCCACCGAGCAGCAACCCCTGGTGACGGGCCGGGCGGCCATGACGATGCTGACCGCGACGGTGGCCCAGACCATCGCGACGGCCCACCCGGAGTTCGACCTGCGCGTGGTGCCACCGCTCCCGCTGGCCGGGGGCGAACCCGGGGTCCTCGGCGGGGCCGGGCCCGGCCTGATGATCAACAAGGACTCCGTGAACAAGGACCTGGCCTGGAGGTTCATCACCTACTTCATCGACCCCGCCACGTCGACGACGTACACCCAGGGGGTGGGGGCGATCCCCGTCCGCCGGTCGGCCTCGACGAGCGAGTACGTCACCGGGAGCCGGATCATGACGGCCTTCGTGGACGCCGCCGACGCGTGGGTCCCCAACCCCAACGTCCCCGGCTGGGTGCAGGTTCGCGACACCCTCAGCAAGTTCCTCGAGCAGGCGCTCAACGGCCAGGTCCCCGCCCACGACGCCCTGGCCCAGGCCGCGCCCGCCGTCGACGACGTGCTGGCCAAGGCGGCCCGGGCCGGTGGCTCGTGATGGCCACCGCACCCCTGTACGCCAAACCCCGGCGGGTCGGGCGCACCCACTGGGTCGGCGCCGTCTTCGTCGCCCCCGCCGCGCTCTACCTCGTCGTGTTCCAGCTGTTCCCCGTGCTGTACGGGCTCGCGCTGAGCTTCACGGAGTACTCGCCGCTGAGCCGCTCCGCACCGCGGGTCGTGGGCCTCGCCAACTACGCCGCCCTGCTGCACGACAGCGACTTCGGCAAGGCGCTGTGGGTCACGGGGAAGTACGTGCTCCTGGTGCTCCCGCTCACGGTGCTCATCGCCCTGGGTCTGGCGCTGCTGGCCAACCGCCCCTTCCGCGGTGTCGGGTTCTTCCGGTCGGCGCTGTACGTCCCCCACATCGTGTCGCTCACCGTCGTCGCCATGGTGTGGTTGTGGATGTACAGCCCGGACGGGTTGTTCAACCACTGGCTCGACGGCCTCGGGCTGCCGGGTCAGCGCTGGCTGCTGGACCAGGACACCGCGCTGGCCGCGGCCTCGGCCATGCGGATCTGGAAGGCGCTGGGCAGCAACATGGTCCTGCTGCTGGCCGGTCTGCAAGGCATCCCCCGGGACCTGTACGAGGCCGCGTCCGTGGACGGTGCCGGGTGGTGGCACAAGTTCCGCTACGTCACGCTCCCCGGTCTGCGACCCATGCTGACCTACGTCGTGGCGATGGACATCATCTTCCTCGCCCAGGGGTTCGCCGAGATCTTCGTCCTCACCCAGGGCGGCCCGCTCGGCTCCACCACCACCGTCAACTACCTCGTCTACACCGAAGCGTTCCAGTACAACAGCTTCGGGTCGGCGTCAGCCATGGCGTTCGTGCTGTTCGCCCTCATCGTCTCGTTCTCCGCCGTCGCGGTGCGGGGAGTCGCCGGGAGGAAGTCGTGACCGCTCTGGCCCCACCGCCCGTCCACGTGCGGCACGTCTCGCGCCGCCGGTCCCGACCACGCAGCCGGGCGCTGAACGTCACGGTGCTCGCCGTGGCCACGGTCCTGGTCCTCATCCCGTTCCTGTGGGTGATCAGCCTGTCCTTCACACCGACGCGCGACGCGTTCGGCGAGCCCCGGCTGTTCCCCGCCGACCCGACGCTGTCGAACTACGCGACCGCGGTCGTCGACGCCGACCTCGGGCGGGCGTTCCTGAACTCGGCGATCCTCACGGTCGTCGCCGTCGTCACGAACGTGGCGCTCGCCACGGCCGCCGGGTACGCGTTCGCGCTCCTGCCGTTCCGGGGGAGCCGGGTGCTCTTCTACGGCCTCGTCTCGACCGCGGCCATCCCCGCCTCGGTCACGTTGATCCCGCTGTTCCTCATGGCCAAGCAGTTCCCGCTCGCGGGGGGCAACGACCTGATGGGCGTCGGGGGGAGCGGGCTGCTCGACAGCCTCGGCGGTGTCCTGCTGCCGTACGTGGTGACCCCGATGAACATCTTCCTGGCCCGGCAGTACTTCGCGGCGACGAGCCCGGACCTGTCCGAGGCCGCCCGGCTCGACGGGGCGGGGGAGTTCCGCATCTTCTGGCGGATCCACCTGCCGCTCGCCCGGCCGCTCGTCGCGGTGGTCGCGATCTTCTCCTTCACCGGCGTGTGGGACGACTTCCTGTGGCCGCTCGTCGTGACGAGCTCACCCCAGAACCAGACCGTGCAGCTGGCCCTCGCGCGGTTCCTGTCCACCGGCAACGTGCAGTACGGGCCCCTCATGGCCGGGGCGGTCCTCGTGACGTTGCCCGTCCTGGCCGTCTTCCTCTTCAACCAGCGGGCCTTCGTGTCCGGACTCACCGACGGGAGCGTCAAGGGATGACTCACACGGATCTGCTCGTCCTGGGGGGTGGGCTGGGCGGGGTGTCCGCAGCCTCGACCGCCGTCTCGCTCGGCCTGCGCGTCGTGCTCGTCGAGCGCGGCGACTGGCTCGGGGGCCAGCTCACCGCCCAGGCCGTCCCCCCGGACGAGCACCGGTGGATCGAGGGCCCGCTCGCGGCGCCGTCGTACCAGCGGCTGCGCAGCGGCATCCGCGACCACTACCGCCGCGCCTACCCGCTCAAGCGCAGCGCGGCGCAGGTGGAGGCGCTGAACCCCGGACTGGGGTACGTGTCGAGGTTGTGCTGCGAACCCCGGGTCGCCGAGCTGGCCGTCGAGGAACTGCTGTCCGGTGCGCAGGCCTCGGGCCTGCTCACCGTGCTGCGGCGGCACGAGGTCGTCGAGGTGCGCCGGGAGGGGGAGCGGATCACCGGCGTCCTCGTCCGCGGTCCCGGGGGTGAGCGCGAGCTCACCGCGTCCTGGGTCGCGGACGCCACCGAGCTCGGCGACGTCCTCGACCTCGCCGGCCTCGACCACGTCATCGGCGCCGAGTCCCGGGCCGAGACGGGGGAGCTGCACGCGCCCGACGTCGCCGACCCGCTCGACCAGCAGGCCGTGACGTGGTGCGCCGCGTTGGAGTTCACCCGCTCGGGCGACTGGACGATCCCCGAACCGGCCGGGTACCAGCGGTGGCTGACCAAGCGCGACCCCTTCTGGCCGGGGTCGCAGCTCTCCTTCGACGACGTCGTCCCGCACACCCTCGAACGGCGAACCCGCCCCCTGTTCGACGTCGACCCCGCCCGTGGTGAGCGGGAGTCGACGCACGACCTGTGGCAGTACCGGCGCATCCTGGCCCGGGCGCAGCTCGAGGAGGGTTTCCCCGGTGGCGAGATCACGTGCGTGAACTGGCCCCAGATCGACTACTGGGACCTCCCGCTGCTGGGGGTGCCCGACTCCACCCGTGCGCAGGCCCTGGAGGGGGCCCGCGACCTCACGCTGTCGTTCGTACACTGGCTCCAGACCGCCGCCCCCCGCCACGACGGGGGTACCGGCTACCCCGAGCTCCGTCTGCGGGGTGACGCCACGGGGACCGACGACGGGCTGGCCCGTGAGGTGTACGTCCGCGAGTCGCGACGGATCCGCGCGCTGTTCACCGTCACCGAGGAGCACATCGGTGCCGAGCAGCGGGGGTCGCGGGTGGCCGAGCAGTTCCACGACTCCGTGGGCACCGGGTACTACCGGATCGACCTGCACCCCTCCACGGCCGGCCGGACGTACGTCGACATCGACTCCCTGCCGTTCCAGATCCCGCTGGGGACGCTCGTCCCGCGCGACTGCCGGAACCTGCTGGCCGCGAACAAGAACATCGGGACCACGCACGTCACGAACGGGGCCTACCGGCTCCACCCCGTGGAGTGGTCGATCGGTGAGGCCGTGGGTGCACTGGCGGCCTACTGCACGCGGACGGGCACCGAACCGCACCAGGTCCACGGGGACCCCGCCCACCTGGAGCGCTACCGGTCCCTGTTGTCCGACCGGCTCGGGATCACGTTGCAGTGGCCCGCGGAGGTGTTCGTGGGGACTCCCCTGAAGGACCCCGCCCGCGTCGCGGCCTCCTGACCCGTACGGCGGTCGGAGCATCACCGACGCTCCGACCGCCGTACCCGTCGACGTCAGACGCGCACGACCATCTTCCCGGTGTTCCCGCCGCGCATCATCGTGAGGAACGCCTCGACGGAGTTCTCGATCCCGTCGACGACGGTCTCGTCGAACACGACCTTCCCCTCGGCGAACCAGCCGGCCATCTTCTCGCCGAACTCGGCGGCGACGTGGGCGTGGTCGCCGACGATGAACCCGCGCAGCGTGAGCTTCTTGCTCACCAGGTGCCACAGGTTGTTCGGCCCCGCGGGGCGCTCGACGTCGTTGTACCCGGAGATCGCCCCGCACAGCGCGGCCCGGCCGTTCGTGTTGAACACGTCGATGGCGGCTTCGAGGTGGTCGCCGCCGACGTTGTCGAAGAACACGTCGACGCCGTCGGGGACGATCGCCGGGAGCTGCTCGCGGATCGGGGCGTCCTTGTAGTTCACGGCCGCGTCGTAGCCGTAGCGGCTGGTGAGCAGGTCCACCTTCTCGGCCGAACCCGCCGACCCGACGACGCGACCGGCGCCCAGCAGCCGGGCGATCTGGCCGACGGCCGTGCCCACGGCGCCGGCGGCACCGGAGACGAACACCGTCTCGCCCGCCTGCAGGTGGGCGATCTCGGTGAGGCCGACGTAGGCGGTCAGGCCGATCATGCCGAGGATCCCGAGGTGCACCGAGGACGGTGCCCCGGGGATCTCGGCGACCTGGCGGAACTGGTCAGCGGGCCCCTGGGCGACGTCGCGCCAGCCGAGCCCGTGCAGGACGAGGGTGCCGACGGGCAGCGCCTCGGCGGTGGACTCGGTGACCCGGCCGACGGCCCCGCCGGTCATGGTCTCGCCGAGGGCGTAGGGAGCGACGTAGCTCTTGGCGTCGCTCATGCGCCCGCGCATGTACGGGTCGACGGAGACGAACTCGTTGCGGACGCGGACCTCGCCGGCGCCGAGCTCCGGCAGCTCGACCTGCACGGTGCGGAAGTCCTCCGGCGTCGGCCAGCCCTTCGGGCGGGAGACGAGCTGGACCTGGGTGCTGGTGGTCACGGGTTTTCCTCTCAGAGCGCGAGCAGCAGGAGCAGGGCGCCGAGCAGCGCGGGCCCGATCTGGACGAGCGCGGCGCGGGCCTTCGAGCGGTCCGAGGCGATGAGCACCAGACCGGCGCCGACCATCGACAGCGTCCCGACGAGCACGAGGGTCGCACCGACCGCGCGGTGGCCGGTGGCCAGGACCACGATCCCGGCGACGATCTCGACGGCCAGGAACAGGTTGTAGAACCCCTGGTTGAAGGCCATCGGTGCGCTGGCCCGCGCCGTGGGGACGTCCAGGCCGAAGGTGCGCGCGGCGCGCGGCCCCGTCCACAGGATCGACTCCAGCACGAACACGTAGACGTGCACGAGGGCCGCGACGGCGGCCAGGGCGAGGGCGGCGACGATCACGACGGCTCCTGACGCTCGTTTGTGTGATGACTGTTCCACTATACTCACGTCCATGGGCAGGACGCAGACCTTCGACACCGGCACCGTCGTCCGGGCGGCGCGGACGTTGTTCTGGCAGCGGGGTTTCGAGGACGTCGCGGTGCCGGACCTGGAAGCCGCCACGGGGGTGGGCCGCTCCAGCCTCTACCACGCGTTCGGCAGCAAGCGTGGCCTGTTCGACGCCGCCGTCGACAACTACCTCGAGGAGGTCGTGCGCCCCCGGCTGCGCCCGCTGCTCGGTCCCGCCGTGGAACCCGCCGCCCTGCACGACTACCTGACCGGACTGCGGACGGCCCTGGCCGGGACGAGCGCCGCCGCGCGCAGCGGGTGCCTGCTGGTCAACGCCGCCACCGCCCCCGTCGGCCGCGACAGCGCCGTGGCCGAGGTCGTCGCGGCCTACCGCGCCGAACTGCACGCCGCGTTCGGGCGCGGGGCGGTCGCGGCCGGGATCCAGGACGCCGAGCGGATCGCGACCGTGTGCACCTCCGCGGTCGTCACGGCGTTCGTCCTCGCCCGCGTCGACCCCCCGGCCGCCGTGCAGGCCCTCGGCACCGCGCTCACCGTGGTCCAGAGCTCTCTGGCTCAGGGCTCCGGCGGCAGGTAGTCGGGCGGCGGGGTCCCGGTGACGCCCGCCGTGTCCCAGTCCATCCCGCCGTCGCTGAGCAGGGAGACGACGTGTCCCTGCGCGTCGTACCCCGCGTACGTCGGGTACCAGCCGTCGCCGGTGCCGGTCGGGAAGACGAGGCCGTCGTCGACCCCGTCGCTGTCGCGCACCACGCACGTCGGGTAGGGACCGCCGTCCGGGACGGCGGTGGCCAGGTACGCCGCGAACGCCGGTCCCAGGTCCCCGGACTCCGGGTCCTCCGGCAGCTGCGAGGACGCGTCCGGCGCGTCCGGCGACCAGAAACCCCCGTCGCCCCCGTCCGTGACGATGGTCAGGTCCGCCGCCGTCTCCCAGCGCACGGGGTCGGTGGGCCCCAGGGACAGTTCCAGCCACGCGACCTGGCGGACGTCGCCCGGGGCCCACACCGCGGCCGTCACCTCGGCGTCCACCGCGCCGTCGGCGAGCGCGAAGGCGTTCCCGCCGAGGGCCCACACGGCGTCGGCCCCGGACCCGGCCCGGACCGAACCCGTCGGCAGCTGCAGGCTCAGGACGTGCTGCAGCCGCACGGGACCGGACAGTCCGGGCGCGTCGGGTCCGGCGGGCGGCAGTTCGATCGCCGCAGGAGGGCGCAGGTGGGTGCTGCCGACGGCGGCGGGGGTGTCCTCGCACGCGCGGAACCCGACGACCGGCGCGACCTGCTCGGGTGCTGCGGCCGTGGTGGCCACGGGCTCGTCCGGACCGGGACCAGGACCAGGACCAGGTCCGGCCCCCGGACCGGCGGTGGCGCAGGCGGTCAGCAGCAGGGGCAGCACCGGCAGCAGGAACAGCGGGGTGGCGGGGGACGGGCGGCGCACCCGGGCAGCACAGCACGGACCCCGCCGCCCTGGGGGCCACCCGCGAGGTTCCCCCGGGACCGTCACCCGTTCGCCCGTGCGCCGGGCGCGCCGCGTCGCGACCCCTCACCCCGCCCGGGCCCAGGCCCGGCGGGGTCAGCCGACGGGGAGGCGCTGCTGCTGCGCGCGACGGTTCTTCACGCGGTACATCGCGTGGTCGGCGGCGCGCAGCAGGTCCTCGAAGGACTCCCCGGGCCCGCCGTGGGCGACCCCCACGCTGACGCCCACCGACACCTGCCGCCCGCCCGCCGCGAACGGGTCGGCGACCCGTGCGGCCACCTCGCCGGCGAGGCCGGCGGCCCGGCGGGCCACGGCGTCCGGGTCCGGCCCCGTGAGGGCCAGCAGGAACTCGTCGCCGCCCAGCCGGGCCAGCAGCGCGTCGGCCGGGGCGGCGGCGCGCAGCCGCCGGGCGACCTCGACCAGCAGCTCGTCCCCGGCGGCGTGCCCGAGCTCGTCGTTGACGACCTTGAACCCGTCCAGGTCGCAGAACAGCAACGTCGTGGCGTGCTCGGCGGTGCGCAGCGCCGACTCCACGTGCCGCCGGTTCGCCAGCCCCGTCAGGGGGTCGGTGGAGGCGAGCTCCTCGATCCGCCGCACGTACGCTCGCGAACGTTCCCGCTCCCGTTCGAGGTCGCGCTGCGCCTGCACCCGGGCCGTCACGTCGTTCTGGATCCCGACGTACTGCACGACCCGCCCCGAGGAGTCCACCACGGGGGCCAGGTGCACCTCGTTCCACCACGGCGTGCGCTCGGGACCGCGCACGTTGAGCAGCACGCCCCGCCACTCCCGGCCGTCGCGGATCGCGGCCCGGACCTCGTCCACGGTCGCGCGGTCGGTGTCCGGCCCCTGCAGGAACCGGCAGTTGCGGCCCAGGACGTCCTCCGAGCGCCACCCCGACAGCTCCTCGAACGCGGAGTTCACGTAGACGAGCGGGTGGTCCGGGCGCAGCACGTCCGCGATCGACACCCCGCTGGTGGTCGCGCTCAGCGCCCGTTCCAGGAAGGCGCGGGGGTCGACCGCGGCCACGGCCACGGGGGCCGGGGCGGACGCGCTCGGGGCCGGCGCCGCGACGGGCACGACCTCGGCGCGGCGCGGGGCCACTCGGGCCAGCAGGGAGTGCGCGGCCGCCGCCACCGTGGTGCGCTCGTAGGTCAGGGCGTACTCGAAGGTGCGCTCGCGCTCGGGACCGTCGTCGCCGAGGTCGCGGGCCAGCAGCGCCGCCGCGAAGTGCGGGGCCAGCACGACGACGTCCCACTCGCCGCGGACCGGGTCGCCCGCCGCGAACGTCGCCCCCCGCACCCCGGGGACCGTCACCTCGGGCAGCCCCTCGCCGAGGGCGCAGACGAACCCGACCCGCTCGGCGAGGTCGCGGTAGCGGCTGCGGGTGGCGGGGGTGAAGTGCTTCGCCTCCTGGAACGTCGAGGCCACGACGCACGTGTCGCCGAGCCGCAGGGCCTCCCGCTCCAGCTGCTTGCTCAGCTCGATGAGCAGCCCCTTGGGGGCGCGCCGCAACGGGGTCCCCTCGGTCAGCGCCGCGAAGGGGGAGCTCGCCGACAGGGACGCGGTGGGCACGGCGGGCGGCAGCGTCAGCGCCGCCACGGCCACGGGGGCCGGGGGCGGGGCGGCGGGGCGCCCGAACAGCCAGCCCTGGCCCAGCCGCGCACCGAGGGCCCGGGCCATCAGCAGGTGCTTCTCGTCCTCGATGCCCTCGGCCAGGACGAGCGCGCCGGACTCCTCGGCGTAGGCGTTGACGGCGTTCATGATCTGCGCGACGGCCGGGCCGGGGCGGTCCTGGACCAGCCGCAGGTCGAGCTTGACGACGTCCGGGCGCAGCAACGGCATGAACGCCAGCGACATCGCGTCCGCGCCGACGTCGTCGAGGGCGACGCCCCAGCCGATCTCGCGGATGCGCTCGACGGTGCGCAGCAGTTCGGCGGGGCGGGCGGCCAGCGCCCGCTCGGTCATCTCCACGACGACGCGCAGCCCCCCGGGGGCACCGTCCGCGAGCTGCACCAGCTCCGTCAGGGGCGCGGAGTCGAGGATCTCGGGCTCGACGTTCACGAACAGCGTCAGCGGCGCGACGAGACCGTGCTCGACGGCGCCGTGCAGCGCAGCGGCCCGGCAGGCGTGGTCGAGCTCGGCGAGCACCCCCGCCTCGCGCGCCGCGGCGAACAGGTGGTCGGGGCGGTGCAGCGGCCCGACGGGGCCGCGGGCCAGCGCCTCGTAGGCGACGACGGCCCCGGAGTCGAGGTCGACGATCGGCTGGAACTCGCTGCGCACCGCGGCGGCGCTCAGGACGTCGTGGATGGTGGGGGCCGTCATCACCAGGGGTTCCTCGGCACCCGGCGCCCGGTCCTGAAGCCCCTCACTCGTTCGCCGGACGAACCGCCCGGACCGTTCGGGCGGCTCCCGCGCCGGCGGAGCGCGTCGACGGTCCGGGCTATCGTCCCCGCATGAACAGCGGGCAGGTCGCGACCGCGGCCGCACCGGCCGGGTCGGCCGGGTCGATCGACTCCCCGGCCGCCGCGTGAGCGTCGTGCTCGCCGTCGACGTGGGCGGCACCGGGCTCAAGGGCGCGGTCGTCGACGCCCGGGGGCGGGAGGTCGCGGTGCGCGACCGGCCGACCCGGTCCGGGGGGTCGGCCGTCGAGGAGAACCTGCGCGAGCTCCTGGCCGAACTGGCCGCCGCCGCCCCGTCGCGACCGGTCGCCGTCGGGATCGGGACCCCGGGGACGGTCGAGGAGGCGAGCGGGACGGTGGTCTACGCCTCGAACCTCGGGTGGCGGAACCTGCCGTTGCGGTCCCGGCTGGAGGAGACGACGGGGCTGCCCGTCGCGGTCGGGCACGACGGCCGCGCCGCGGGCCGCGCCGAGCAGCTGGTCTCCGGGACGCACGGCAGCTTCGTCTTCGTGCCCATCGGCACGGGGATCTCCGCGGCGCTCGTCGTGGCGGGTTCGGCGGTCTCGGGGGTCTCGGGAGCGGCGGGGGAGTTCGGGCACGTCGTCGTGCACCCCGACGGCGAACCCTGCCCGTGCGGGCAGCGGGGCTGCGTCGAGGCCTACGCGGCCGGTGCGGCGGTGCTGCGGCGGTACCGCGCGCGCGGGGGGACGGCCGCCTCGACGGTCGAGGTCGTCCAGCGGCTGGGGGCGGACCCGGTCGCCGACGAGGTGTGGGACGACGCCGTGCGGGCGCTGGCCCTGGGGCTGCAGGGGCTGACGATGCTGCTCGACCCGGCGGAGATCGTCCTCGGCGGTGGGGTCTCCGGCGCGGGTCCCCGGTTGCTGGACCCGCTCGAGGCGCGGTTGCGGTCCCTGCTGGCGTGGCGGGAACCGCCGCCGCTGCGGACGGCGCGCTGGGGTGCGCGGGCCGGGCGGATCGGGGCGGCGCTGCTGGGGTTCGAGCGCGTGGGGATCGAACCCGCCTTCGAGTTCTGAGCGACCGGCAGCGGCGGCCGCTGAACCGAGCGGGAACGTTTCAGCGGTCGGCCAGGGCCTGCAGGTGCTCCCCCCGGACGGTGCGGGTGCTCGGGCGGTACTCGGGGTGGCGGCCGACGTAGGTCTTGACGAACGGGCACACCGGGACGATGCCCAGGCCCGACCGCACGGTCTCCTCCAGGGCGGAGCGCACCAGCCGCCCCGCCAGACCCTGCCCGCTGAAACCGTCCTCGACGACGGTGTGGAAGAAGATCCGTTCCCGCCCGGGACCGCCCCCGACGGCGTCCACGTCGAGGTAGTGCGCCGCACCGGCGACCTGGTCGCCGACGAGGACCTCGAACCGCCCCCGGTCGGGCACGTCGCGCACCGTGGGCGTCGCCCCGGCCGCGTCCCCCGCCGACGGTGCCGCTCCCGGCGCCGCCTTCGCGGACGAGTCGTCCATCGGTCCTCCCGTGGTTCGTCGGTGCCGGACCCGTCGACCGGCCGTGGCCGCCCAGCTTCCCGCACCGGCCCGGAGCGGTCACCCCTGACCCGGCGGCACCTGCGGCCGGCGACGGGTGCGAGGTCTCGCGGAGCGCCGCGGTGAGCAGCCGCAGCGCGCGCCCGGCGGCCGCGGGGCCCGGTCGCGGCCACCCCGTCTGGCAGGCTCGTCGCGTGCGCCTGCTCGTGATCACCGATGGAGTCCCGCCCGAGCACCGCGGCGGGGTGGCCAGTTCCGTGCTCGTCGAGGTCGACGAGCTCGTGCGGCGGGGGCACGACGTCACCCTCCTGGTGCGCCGCCACGACCGGGACGCCCCTCTCGTCGAGCACCGGGTCGTGGAGGGCGGCGGCGGGTACCGGTTGCTGCGCCACCCCGCCCCGGCCCGCGGCAGCCGCGCCTACTACGCCCACCCGGCCACGACGCTGCTGCAGGTCCCCGGCTGGTTGCGGTCCCTCGACGCCCGCGCGCGGTTCGACGCCGTCTACGTCCACTCCACGTTCCACGCCGCCGCCGCGGTCCGCGCCGGGCTCGGTCCCCGGACCGTGCTGCGCTTCCACGCCCCCTCCTCGCTGGAGGTCCGCCTGGACGCCGCCGGTGGGAAGTACCCGCTGGCGCGCGCCGCGAGCGGTGTCGTCGCCGACCTCACCCGCCGCGCCGAACTCGTCGCCGTCAACGGCACCGCGCGGACCCTGGCGACGAGCTGGTACGTCCGCCGGTTGCTGCAGCAGGTCCACCCCGCGGCCCGGGCGAGGGTCGACGTCGTGCCCCTGGCCGTCGACCTCGGCCGGTTCGCCCCGGGGCCGGGGGACCGCGCCGCGTTCGGGCTGACCGGCGGCCCGGTCCTGGTGACGGTCCGGCGCCTCGTGCGCCGGATGGGGCTGGAGAACCTGCTCGACGCGTTCCCGGCCGTCCTCGCCGAACACCCTGCGGCGCAACTGGTCATCGGAGGCACCGGGTACCTCGGCCCGGAACTGCGTGCGCGCGCCGAACGGCTCGGGATCCCCGTGCTGTTCCCCGGTTTCGTCGCCGAGGCCGACCTGCCGCAGCTGTACCGGTCGGCGGACCTGTTCGTGCTGCCGACGCTGGAGATGGAGGGTTTCGGCATCGTCACCGTCGAGGCGTTCGCCAGCGGGCTGCCCGTCGTGGCGACCCCCGTCGGCGCGAACCCCGAGGTCGCCGGGTCCCTGGACCCCCGCACGATCGCCGCCTCGACCGCCCCGGCCGACCTCGCCGCGGCGGTCCTGCGCGGGCTGGAGCTGCGCTCCGACCTCGCCGGGCGGGCCCGCGCGCACGTCGAGGAGCGGTTCTCGCCCGGGGTCGTCGTCGCGCGCGTGGAGGCCGCGCTCGCGGAGGTCGCCGGGCGCTGAGGCTCAGCAGTGCGGCGCGTCGGCCGCGAGCTCGGTCAGCTGCGCGTAGTTCCTCGTGTCGGTCGTGCTGGAACCGGCCGTCGTCGCGACCGGCACCGCGACCCCCTGGCGCACGAGTTCGGCGTTGACGTCGAGGCCGTCGTCGGTGCGGTACCAGCCGGCGCCGGCCACGTCGACGGCCTGGCCCACGGGCAGGTACGAGAACAGGTCCGCCACGTAGGCGTCGTGGCAGCCCGGGGCCTCGGCGAGCCCGGCCAGTGGCGTCGGGCGGGTTCCGTCGGCGCCGGCGACGACCGGCACCGGACCCGCCGCGTACGCCACGACCGAGGCCGTCGCCGCGACCCGGGTGGGGGTGGCCGTCGGGGTCGCGGTGAGGACCGGGGTGGCTCCGGCGGTGCCGCGCGCGCCCTCGGCCAGCGCGCGCTGGACGACGACGGGGTTCGGCGCGGGTCGCTGCTGGTGCTCGAGCACCCCGACGCCGGCGACGACGGCCAGCGCGGCGAGACCGGCCACGACGAGGGTGCGGCGCGGGGTGCGCGACTCGACGTGCGCGGCCCCGGCGGCGAGCAGTTCGCGGACCTCGGGCTCGTCCTCGACGGTGTGCTTCGGGGCCCACGGCGTCTCCCACCGGGCCAGCTCCCCGCTGTCGGCGACGTCCACGCGGACCGCCGGGCTCGTCGCCGAGTACCGCAGGTCGAGCGCGACGACGCGCCACGGCGGACCGTCCTGCCGGTGGACGGCCACGACGACGGCCCGGCCGCCGGTGTGCAGCGGGTTGGGGTTGCCGCGGACCTTGACGAAGTCTCCGGGACGCAGCGCCTCCAGGTCGGGTACCCGCACGTCGTCCCATCGGCGGACGGGGGGCCGACGTGAGCGCGGGCGACTGTCCCGCGCGTCGCACGCGTCGGACCCCGGTTCGCGTCCGGACGGGGTCGAGAGCACACGTCGGGCCGCGACCGCGCCGCGATCCGGGTCGAACGTGTGCGACGCGCGGGGAGGACGGCCGCGTGTCCCCGGCGTCCGTCCGGGTGGTGCTCGCCGCGCCGGCTCAGGGGGCCGACCGGGCGGGCCGATGACGGGACGACGGTCACCGAAGAGGCGGCCACGACACCGGGAGCTGCTTGATGTCCACCCTCGACGAGACCACCCCCGTGCGCGGGGCGCAGACCGTCGCCCCCGTCCAGGCGTCGGCCCTGCTGCACGCCGCGTCCATCCTCGGCGAGGCCAGCTACACCCCCGAGCAGGAGCTGCACGGGACCCTGAACGCCTCCCGCCCGCACGAGAGCGCCCTCGAGCCCGTCGTGGAACCGGTCGTGGAGCCCGTCGTGGAGCCCGTCGAGGAAGCGGTCGTGGAACCCGCCCGCGTCCAGCCCGCGGCGGCACCCGCCCGCGTCCAGCCCGTCGCCGAACCCGTCGCGCCCGTCGCGGCGCCCGTCGCCGAGCCCGTGAAGAAGGGCTTCTTCGCCCGGTTGATCGACAAGCTCCTCGGGCGCTGACCCCGGGCCCTCAGGCCAGGGCGAAGTCGGCGAGCGCGCTGCGCGGCACCTCCTCGGCGGGCAGCAGCACGGCGCGCTCGCGGCCGCCGCGGGGCGAGTAGCGACCCTGCAGCAGCAGGCGGTCGCGGGCCGTCGGGCGCGCCCTGCGGTGCAGCCCACGGGGGTCGACGAAGACCACCGTGCCGGCCGCCCCCGTCAGCGTGGTGGTGCAGCCGGTGCCGAAGACGCGCCCGAGGTCCTCGTCGCCGATGCGGCGGCCGGTCCGTTCCAGGCCCCGCACCCGGCCCCGCCGCCGGTGCGAGGTGCGCACGTAGGACAACGGCCCGACGCCGTCGTCGACACCCGTCAGGTGCAGGTGGACCTCCACGCCCGCCCCCTCGACGGAACGGCCCCAGTCGTCCTCCCGGGCGGGGGCCGAGGCGAGCGTGAGCAGTCCGTTCATGTCCCAGATGCGCACGTCGCGCCGGCAGTAGGCCGTGGCGACGCCCGCGATCGCGGGGTGGCGCAGGAACCGCGCGTAGGGGTCCTCGGGGTCGACGGGCGGGTGGTCGCCGAGCAGTTCCACCCGGTGCGGGTCGCCCGGACCGCACCGGGCGACGGGGTCGCCCGCCACGTACCGGCGGCGGCGCACGATGTCGGCGGACTGGTCGGCGATGAGGTCGTCGGTGCGCGAGAGCACGTCCGCCAGCAGCGTCGGGCCACCGGTGAGCGCGGTCAGGGTGGTGCGGGCGACGCCGTCGCGGCGCAGGTCCGACAGGACCCGGTGGGCCTCGGCGCTGAGGTCGCGATCGGTCGGGCGGTGGTGGGGGCGGCGCACGTCTCTTCTCCCTCTCGGCGGAGTGGGAGGACGGTATCGGTATCTCACCGTGACTTTCCAGTGACCGGACGTACATCGTCGGGTGGTCGACGGGCGGGCAGCGGCCGACCGGTGCAGATTCGGTGCGTGGCTGAGGAGACCCGCGGAACCGTGCTGGTGGCGTTGCTCGCGAACGTGGGGGTGGGCGTCGCGAAAGCGGTCGGCGGGATCGTCACCGGGTCCAGCGCCCTGCTCGCCGAGGCCGCGCACTCGGTCGCCGACACCCTCAACGAGGTGTTCCTGCTGCTGTCCCTGGGCCGCGCCGAGCGCCCCGCCGACCGCACCCACCCCTTCGGCTACGGCAAGGAACGCTTCTTCTGGTCGCTGCTGGCCGCCGTCGGCATCTTCCTGTCCGGCGCCGTGTTCTCCGTCGCCGAGGGGGTCTCCTCGCTGCGGGGCGAGGCCGAGCCCACGTCCACGAAGCACTTCGTCGTGATCTACGCGATCCTCGGCCTCTCCCTCGTCCTGGAGGGCGGCTCGCTGCTGAAGGCCCTGCGCCAGGTCACGCGCGAGGCCGCCACGGCCCGCCGCCGGCTCCTCACCTACGTCGTCCGCAGCCCCGACCCGACCGTCAAGACCGTCGCCAGCGAGGACAGCATCGCCGTGCTCGGGGTCCTCGTCGCGCTCGCGGGCACGGTGCTGCACCAGGTCACGGGCTCGGCCGTGTGGGACGGGGTGAGCTCCATCACCATCGGCCTGCTGCTGGCCGTGGTCGCGTTCCTGCTGGGCCGCGACACGAAGGAGCTGCTCATCGGCGAGGCGGCCGACCCCGCGGTGCGCCTGGAGGCCGTGCGGGTGCTGGGGGAGGAGGACGGGGTCGTGCGCGTGCAGGAGGTCCTGACGATGCAGCTCGGCCCCAGCAACGTCCTGGTCGCCGGGCGCGTGCAGTTCGCGGCCCACCTCGACGCCGGCGAGGTCGAGCGGATCTGCACCCGGGCCGAGGAGGAGATGCGCCGCCGGGTCCCGACGATCACCCAGGTCTTCCTGGACCCGAGCGCGGTCTCGGAGTCGGCGGACGCGGCGGCGCGGGAACGGTGGGCCGTCACGGAGCGGGAGGCCGAGGGGTTGCTGGACCCCGACCGCGCGCGGGTCCCGCAGGCGCGCACGCGGACCGGCCGCACGGTCGGCGGGCGCTGACCCCGCCGGGGGTGAGGCCCCCGCGGCGGCGGAGGGGAGCGGGGGTGGGTCCTAGGGTGGGCCGACCACTCCGTGACCCGTAGAGGAGCCCCCGTGCCCACCCCCGCCGTGTACGTCGGACCCGAGGACAACCCGCTGCTGACCGAGGCCGTCGAACGCGGCGGCGGGAAGGTCGTGGCGCTCGCCGAGGCCGAGGCCGTCGTCGTCTCCGGCGGGCACGGGGAGCTGCCCGACCTGCACGACGGTGTCCGCTGGGTGCAGCTGCCGTCGGCGGGCATCGAGTCGTGGGTGGCCTCGGGCGCCCTCGACGAGGACCGCACGTGGACGTCCGCGGCGGGCGCCTACTCGACGTCGGTCGCCGAGGGCGCGGTCGCGCTGCTGCTCGCCGGGATCCGCGGCATCGGCCGCGCGGCCCGCGCGCGGACCTGGGACGGCGCCGCGCTCGACGGCGTCCAGGGCACCCTGCGGGGCTCGACGATCGCGATCGTCGGGGCCGGCGGGATCGGCCGGGCGATGATCCCGGCCTTCACCGGTCTCGGTGCGCGCGTGCTGGCCGTGACGCGGCGCGGGCTGCCCGTCGAGGGCGCCTACGAGACGTGGGCCGCCGACCGCGTCGGTGAGGTCTTCGCCGTGGCCGACCACGTCGTGCTCGCCGCCCCCGCGACGGCGCAGACGGCAGCGCTCGTCGGCGCGGCCGAGCTGGCGGCGCTGGGGTCGCAGGGCTGGCTCGTGAACATCGCCCGCGGGTCCCTCGTCGACACCGACGCGCTGGTGGAAGCGTTGCGGGCCGGGACGATCGCCGGTGCCGCCCTCGACGTCACCGACCCCGAGCCCCTGCCCGACGGGCACCCGCTGTGGACCGAACCCCGCGCGATCGTCACGCCCCACTCGACGAACCCGTCGACGCTGCGCCTGCCGCTGCTCGCCGACCGCGTCGCCGAGAACGTCCGCCGGTTCGGCGCGGGCGAGGAACTTCTCGGTCTCGTCGACCTGTCGCAGGGGTACTGACCCTCCGGGTCCGCCCCGGGCTCCGCTCCGAGGTGCGGGGCGCCGGGGCCCGCGCGACGGTGGGGACGTGCAGACGTTCCTCCCGTACCCCGACTTCGCCCGGTCCGCGGCCGTCCTCGACGGCCCGCGGCTGGGCAAGCAGCGGGTGGAGACGCTGCAGGTCCTGCGCGCCCTCGAACTGCCCGACTACGGGTGGGCCAACCACCCGGCCGTGCGGATGTGGCGGGGGTACACCCCCGCGCTGGTGGCCTACGGGCTCGCCGTCGTCGCCGAGTGGACCCGGACCGGACGGGCCGACACGACGGGCCCGCAGATCGCGGAGTTCGCCCCCGACGCCGCCACTCGGACCGCGCTGCCGCCCTGGGTCGGGGACGAGGCGCTGCACCGCAGCCACCGCTCGGCGCTGCTGCGCAAGGACCCCGAGTTCTACCGCCCCCTGTTCGGCGACGAACCCGACGACCTGCCGTACGTGTGGCCCGAACCCGAACCCCTCGAACCCGTCGAGCGGGAGCAGGGGCGGCTCGTGTGGGTCGTGCGACCCGTTGCGCCGCAGGCCCTCGGGGAGTTCCTCGCCGACGGTGTCGTGGGGTTGGGCACCGCCTCCGGGGTGGACGTCGACGTGCGCGGCGCGGCCCCGGGCACGTCGCTGCGGGCGCTGCTGAAGGAGATCCGGCCCGAACGCCGCCCCGGCAAGGACCTGCGCGTCCTCGACACGTTCGTCCACGAACTCGCCCCCGGCGACGAGGTCGCCGTGCCCATCGAGTCCGAGCGCGCGCTGCTGCTCGGCGAGGTCGTGGGGGACTACGAGTTCAGCTCCGCCAAGGGGGTCTGCGTGCGGCACCGGCGCCGCGTCCGCTGGGGCGGGCGGGCCGCGCGCACCGACGTCCGCCCACCCGCGATGCTGCAGGACCCGCGGGCGCTGTTCTGCGTCGACCTCGCCGTGTGAACCGCCCCCAGCCCCAGCCGTCCCCACCGCCCGAAAGAGGTTCCCCGTGCCCGACACCGCAGTCCTCGACGTCGACGGGACGCTCGTCGACACGAACTACCAGCACGCGCTCGCGTGGTTCCGCGCGTTCCGTCGCTTCGACCTGACCCTGCCGGTGTGGCGCCTGCACCGGGCCATCGGGATGGGCGGCGACCAGCTCGTGCCGGCCGTCGCGGGGCAGGCCTTCGAGGCCGAGCACGGCGACGCCGCGCGGCAGGCCTGGAGCGAGGAGTTCGACCCGCTGCTGCCCGAGGTGCAGGCGTTCGAGGGTGCGCAGGACCTGCTCACCGAACTGAAGGCCCGGGGTTTCACCGTGGTCCTGGCCTCCTCCGGGCAGGCCGCGCACGTCGACGCCTACCTCGACCTGCTGGACGCCCGGGAGCTGTGCGACGCCTGGACCACCTCCGAGGACGCCGAGAGCACCAAACCCGCGCCCGACCTGCTCCGAGTGGCGTTGGAGAAGGTCTCGGGCCGCGCGGGGGTGCTGCTCGGGGACTCGACGTGGGACTGCGAGGCGGCGGCGAACGCGGACATGCCCGCGGTCGCCGTGCGCACCGGGGGGTTCTCGGTGGAGGAGCTCACCGGTGCGGGGGCGGGGGCGGTGTTCGACTCGCTGCGCGAGCTGCTCGACGGGCTGGACGGCACGGAGTTCGCCCGGCCGAGCTGAGCGGCCGGTCGAGCAGCCGACGGGTCAGCCCGTGACGACCACGGGGTGGCGGGGACTGCGGGTCCCGCGCTCGACCGTGACGGGCGCGCTCTGGACGGGCACGGGAACCGCCTGCGCGGCCTGCACCGCGGCCGCGACGTCGAGCATCCCGGTCCCGTAGCCGGGGCCCCAGCTCTGCGGGGTCGTGGTGCCCTTGAGCCAGCCCTCGATCGTGGCGACGTCCGCCGCGGGGGCCACCGCCGTCAGCAGGGCGGCGGCCGCGGCGACCTGCGGGCCGGAGAACGAGGTGCCCGACACGGCCACGTAGGGGTAGGTCCCGCCCGTCCCCGGCTGCCCGGCGGGGACCGCCTCGCCCGGGGCGCTGAGGTCGACGGCGGAGTTGTGCTGCGCCCAGGTCGCGGCCGCGCCCGTCGACGTCGAGGCCGACACCGAGACCACCCCGTCGTAGGAGGCGGGGTACTCCACGGGGTTGCCCTTGTCGCCGCTGTTGCCCGCCGAGGCCACCACGACGACGCCGCGCGCGATCGCCCACTGGATCGTCGCGGCCGTCGTCCGGTTGTAGGTGTCCCCGCCCAGGGACAGGTTGACGACGTCGGCGCCCGCCTCGACGGCGGCGGTGATGCCCCGGACCACGGCGTCGCTCGCGCAGCCGTCGACGGCGCAGACCTTGCCCGCGAGGATCGTGACCTCGGGCGCGACCCCGGCCGCGCCCACGGAGTTCTGGTACGCGCCGGCGATGACGGTGGCGACCTCCGTGCCGTGCTCCCCGATCGTCGTGGCCGCCTCCGTCGTGAAGTTCCCCAGGGGCACGACCCGGCCGGCGAGGTCCGGTTGCGTGGCGTCGACGCCGGTGTCGAGCACGGCGACCTTCACCCCGGCCCCGCGGGTCACGGTCCAGGCGGCGTAGGCGTCCACCGACGTGAGGTGGTAGGCGTAGCGCAGGTAGGGGTCGGTGCCCAGCAGCGCGCGGCGCAGCGGAGCCGTGCCGGGGGCCGTGGTGGGCGGGGTCACCGCGTACGTCGTGCGGGGCTGGGCGTCGCTGACGGCGGGGTCGCGCTCCAGCGCCGTCACCAGCCGGGCCGCCGCGGCGGGGCCGGGCGCCGTGCGCGTCTCCAGCCGCGGCTGCCCGTCGACCCAGCGCAGCGCGTCGACCTGGACGGGCGCGGGGCCGGGGGTCACCTCGACCGCGTGGGCCGCGGAGGCGGGCGCGAGAGCCACGGCGAGCAGGGCCGCCGACAGGGCGGCGGTACGGGCGGGCTTGGGCACAGCAGCCTCCGGATCGGTGGGACCAGTCTGCATCGTCTCCCGGGGTGACGAACTTGACGGACCCCTTGTGCAGGTCGACCCGCTCGGGCTAGGTTCTCGATTCGCATCGACGATGCGTATCGACGACCCGACGACGGTTCAGAGGACACGGTGGTCCGGACTCCCGGTGAGGAGGGTGGTGTGTCGAAGTCCCCCGCGGACGGCGAGACCCGCCCGGTGCCGGCGTCCCGGACCCGACCACAGCCGGTGCGACCGGCGCACTGACCACCCCTGCGGTGACCCCACCGGGGTCCGCCGCACCCATCGTCGATACGCATCGACGAACCAGCGCTCACGATGCCGTGAGCACGAGGAGAGGAACGACATGGCTCGACACTCGGTCCGAGGGTTCCGCACCCGCGCCGGCCTGGCCGCGCTGCTGGTCCTGCCGCTGGCGCTCGGCGCCTGCGGGGGCGCGAAGGGGGGCAGCGCGACGGGGTCGAGCTCGGACACCCTGCGCGTCCTGGACTACTACAACTCCGACCCCAACGCGACGCTGTGGAAGAACGCCATCGAGGCGTGCGGCAAGACCGTCGGCATGAAGATCTCGCGCGAGGCCGTCCCCGGCGACACGCTCATCCAGAAGGTGCTGCAGCAGGCCTCCTCCAAGACGCTGCCCGACGTCCTCATGCTCGACAACCCCGACGTCCAGCAGATCGCCGCCTCCGGGGCGCTCGCCCCCCTCGACGACCTCGGCATCGACTCCTCCGGCGTGGCCGACGGCGTCCTGAAGGCCTCCACGTACGAGGGCAAGCTCTACGGCCTGCAGCCGGTCACCAACACGATCGCGCTGTTCTACAACAAGAAGATCCTCGACGCCGCCGGCGTCACCCCGCCCACCACCTGGGACGAGCTGAAGGCCGACGCGGCCAAGCTCACCACCGGCGACCAGTACGGCTTCGCGATGTCGAACATCAACACCTACGAGGGCACCTGGCAGTTCCTGCCCTTCATGTGGTCCAACGGCGGCGACGAGAAGGACATCGACACGCCCCAGACCGCCGCCGCGCTGCAGCTCGTCAAGGACATGCTGGACGCCAAGTCGCTGTCGCAGTCCTCCGTGAACTGGTCGCAGGCCGACGTGGCCGACCAGTTCACCGCCGGCAAGGCCGCCATGATGATCAACGGCCCGTGGAACTTCGGCACCCTCGACAAGGCCGAGGGGCTGGAGTACGGCATCGTCCCGATCCCCGTCCCGCAGGCCGGCGGCAAGACCGTCTCCCCGTTCGGCGGCGAGGCGTGGACCGTCCCGCAGACCGGGGACAAGGACAAGCAGAAGAAGGCCGCCGAGCTCGTCCAGTGCCTCAACAGCGACGAGAACGAGGTGAACATCTCCCTCGGCACCGGCACCGTGCCCACCAAGCCGGCGCTGGCCGACCAGGTCACTTCCAAGAACCCCAACCTCAAGGCGTTCGCCGACCAGGTCCCGGACCTGCGCGCCCGCACCGGTGAGCTCGGGCCGGACTGGCCGAAGGCGGCCACCAAGATCTACACGGCGGTCCAGAACGCCCTCGTGGGCGGCATGACGCCGGAGGACGCGCTCAAGCAGGCGCAGAATGGCTGACGTGGCCACCAGCCGCGCCACCTCCCCGTCGGCGCTCGCGCCGGCGGGGAGGGGAGCGGGGCACAAGCTGCGGACCCGGCTCGTCGAGGTCGCGTTCATCGTCCCGGCCGTGGTGTACCTGGTCCTGTTCTTCGGCTACCCCGTCGTCAAGAACGTCGTCATGGGGTTCCAGGAGTACACGACCAAGACGTTCTACACGGGCGAGGCGCCCTGGGTCGGCCTGGAGAACTACCGCCACGTCCTCGGCGACGCCATCTTCGACCGGACGCTGCTGAACACCCTGCTGTTCACCGCGGGCTCGATCGTGGGGCAGTTCGTCCTGGGCCTGGCCATCGCGCTGTTCTTCCACAAGAAGTTCGCGCTGTCCGGGGTGCTGCGCTCGCTCATCCTGCTGCCCTGGCTCATCCCGATGATCGCCGGGACCGCCGTGTGGCGCTGGATCCTGGACACCGACAACGGGGCGCTCAACCGGATCCTGGGCGCGGTGCCGTTCCTCGACGCGCACCCGAACTGGCTCACGTCGACGTCGCTGGCCCTCGTCGCGGTCATCGGCGTGAACATCTGGCTCGGCATCCCGTTCAACATGACCATCCTCTACGGCGGGCTGCAGGAGATCCCCGAGGAGCTGTACGAGGCCGGTGCCCTCGACGGCGCGACCGGGTGGCGGGCGTTCCGGCACATCACCTGGCCCATGCTGCGCCCCGTCGTGACGGTGGTCCTGGTGCTCGGGGTCGTCTACACCCTCAAGGTGCTCGACGTGATCCTCGGGCTGACGAACGGCGGCCCGGCGAACTCGACCCAGACGATCTCGACGTTCTCCTACGACATGTCCTTCAGGCAGTTCGACTTCGGTGCGGGTGCGGCCCTGGGCAACATCCTCATCGTCATCTCGCTGGTCTTCGCCGTGGTGTACCTGCGGCTCAACCGGAAGGCTGTAGACGAATGAGCGCAGACGAGTGAGCGCGATGGTCCCCACCCGCACGCGGGCGCCCGAGGGGTCGCCGGCGAAGGTCAAGGCCCCCCGGCGGCCCGTCTACACGGTGATCGGCATCGTCATCCTGGCGTTCATGCTGTTCCCGCTGTACTGGATGATCAACGTGTCCCTGCAGCCGGCCGGCAACGCCGTCGCGACCCCCTGGCTGCCGTTCGACCTGTCGCTGCGCGGCTACACGACGGCGATCTCCGAGCAGGGCCGCAACCTCGTCACGTCGCTGCTCATCAGCCTGGGCTCCGTCGTGTTCAGCCTGCTGATCGCGACCCCCGCGGCCTACGCCATGGCCCACTTCAAGCTGGGCCGCTGGGCCACCGTCGTGCTGTTCGGGATCCTCATCACGCAGATGGTCCCCGGCATCGTCGTGGCCAACGCCCTGTACTCCGCCTACAGCGACCTGGGGCTGCTGAACACCCTCGGCGGGCTCATCCTCGCCGACTCCGCGGCGGGCATCCCCTTCTCCATCATCCTCATGCGCGCCTTCATGGGGTCGATCCCGGCCTCCATCGTCGAGGCCGCCTACGTCGACGGCGCCGGCCACGTCCGCGCCTTCTTCTCCATCGTCCTGCCCATGAGCCGCAACGCCCTCATCACCGCGGGCCTGTTCACGTTCCTGTTCGCCTGGGGCGACTTCCTGTTCGCCCTGACCCTGACGACCACGGCCGACCTGCGGCCCATCACCCTGGGGCTGTACACCTACGTCGGCAGCTTCGTCGCCGACTGGTCGCCCATCATGGCCACGGCCGTGCTGTCGTCCCTGCCCGCCATCGCCCTGCTCGTCCTGGCCCAGCGGTACGTCGCCGCCGGCGTCACGGGCGGGGCCGTCAAGTCCTAGGAGAGAACCATGACGATCCGTGTCACCGTGTGGGGCGAGAACCGCCACGAACAGCTCGAACCCGAGGTCGCCAAGCGCTACCCGAACGGCATGCACGGCGCCGTCGCCGAGGGCATCGAGGCGAACCTCGGCGAGGGCGTCACCGTCCGCACCGCGACGCTGGACGACCCCGAGCACGGGCTCACCGAGGAGGTCCTGCAGAACACCGACGTCCTCACCTGGTGGGGGCACGCCGCGCACGCCGAGGTCTCCGACGAGGTCGTCGACCGCGTCCAGCGCCACGTTCTGGCCGGGATGGGCCTCGTCGTCCTGCACTCCGGGCACTGGTCGAAGATCTTCCAGCGGCTGATGGGCACGAGCTGCACGCTGCGCTGGCGCTCCGAGCACGACCGGGAACTGCTGTGGACGGTCGACCCGACCCACCCCATCGCGCAGGGCGTCCCGCACCCCCTGATCATCGAGGAGGACGAGATGTACGGGGAGTTCTTCGACATCCCCGCCCCCGACGAGATCGTCTTCATCTCCTCCTTCACCGGCGGTGAGGTGTTCCGCTCCGGCATCACCTTCAAGCGCGGCTTCGGGAAGATCTTCTACTTCCGCCCCGGCGACCAGGACTTCCCCACGTACTTCCACGAGGGCGTCCGCAAGGTCATCTCCAACGCCGTCGAGTGGGCCGTCACCGTCCGCCCCGAACGCACCGACCCGGTCCTGCTGCGCTACGACACCGAGGACTTCTACAACGGCCAGGGCTACCAGGGCGCGCTGGACCCGGAGAAGCAGAAGTGAAGGTCGTCCTCGTCGGCGCCGGCGGCATGGGCAAGGCCTGGCTCGCGACGATCCTGGCCGACCCGGCCGTGGAACTGGCCGGGGTCGTCGACCTCGACCTCGGCGTCGCCGGGGCCGCGCTGGCCGACGCGGGCGTCCCCGACGTGCCCGTCGGCACCGACACCGTCGCGCTGGCCCGGGAGGTCGGGGCCGACGCCGTCGTCAACGTCACCGTGCCGGTGGCGCACCACCCCGTCACCACCGCCGCGCTGTTCGCCGGCTACCCGGTGCTGGGGGAGAAGCCCGTCGCCCCGACCGTCGCGCAGGCCCTCTCGCTCGTCGCCGCCTCCGAGGTGTCCGGCCAGCCGTTCGTCGTCTCGCAGTCCCGGCGCTACAACGCGCACGTCGACGCCTTCCGCGCGCAGGCCCGCGCGCTGGGCGACCTGGGGTCGCTGGCGACGGAGTTCTTCAAGGCCCCGCACTTCGGCGGGTTCCGCGAGGAGATGGACCACGTCCTGCTCGTCGACATGGCCATCCACCAGTTCGACCTGGCCCGGTTCCTGCTCGACGCCGAACCCGTCTCGGTGTACTGCGAGGAGTTCAACCCGTCGTGGTCCTGGTACGCCGGGGCCGCCTCGGCCGCGGCCGTCTTCGAGATGTCCACCGGCGCCCGCTACACCTTCACGGGCAGCTGGTGCGCCCCCGGGCTGGAGACGTCGTGGAACGGCGCCTGGCGGCTGTCGGGCGCCCGCGGCTCGGCGCTGTGGGACGGCGACCACGACCCTGTCGTCGAAGGCGCCGAGGCCGGCCCCGCCGACGACCCGGGGGAGGGCATCGCGGGCTCGCTCGCGGCGTTCACGCGCTTCCTCGCCGACGGCACCCCGCTGTGGGGGGAGGTGCACGACAACGTCCTGAGCCTGGCGATGGTCGAGGCGGCCGTCGAGTCCGCCGCCACCGGCACCCGCGTGCGCCTCGACGACGTCCTGGACCGCGCGCACGCGCAGGCCGTCGCCGACGAGCAGCGCGAGGACGTGCTGGAGGTCCTCAAGGGCTGGGGTTCGGCCCGCGCCGCCCTCAGCCGCTGACCCCCTCCCGCCGAAGGCACACCTCGCGCCCCGACGCGCCGCGTCGTGAGGGCGAGAGGTGTGCCTTCGGCGCGTGCGGGAGGCGGTTCACGCAGCGGTCGCCGGGGCGTCACCTCCCGTCCGTCCCCGGGCCCGACGTCCTCGGCAGTCTCACCGGGACCGTCGACACCACCGACCCGGGAGCCCGAACCCATGCGCCGCAGAACCCTGCGCACCGTCCTCGCCGCCGTCCTCGCCGCCGGCGTCGGCCTGGGCCTGACGGCCCCGGCCGCCACCGCCTCGGCCGAGAAGAAGCCTGCCGTCTGCAAGGCCGAGGGCCACTGGTCGCAGTACGTGTGCGCCACGATCGGCGAACTGCTCGACGTCCGCATCGGCGACGTGCACCCGACCCAGCCCTCGCTCGGGTACGACGAGGTCTACTACAAGCTCGGCCGGTACACGCTCGGCAAGGACGCCGTGAACAAGAAGTTCGACGACTGGTGCGAGGCCGACGGCCGCGTCGAGGCCGCGACCGTCTCGCCCGGGGCCCGGCTGGACCGTCCCTCGTCGTTCACGTGCGAACTCCCGCGCGGGGCGGAGACGGCCGACAGCACGGCGCCCATGAAGACCGTCGTCATCGGCCCCGGCGGGGAGCCGTTCCTGACCGACGGGCACCACACGCTGACCTCGTTCTACGAGACCCCCGACGGCGGTGCGGACCTGCACGTCCGGCTGCGCGTGGTCGCGAACTACAGCACGCTGGGGAAGAAGGACTTCTGGGCGCTGGTGCAGGCCCACCAGTGGGTCTACCTGAAGGACCCCGAGGGCCGCGCCGTTAAGGTCGACCAGCTGCCCACCAGCATCGGGCTCGCGAACTTCCAGGACGACCGCTACCGCAGCCTGCTCTACTTCGGCCGCGACATCGGCTACGCCGCCGGCGGGGTGCCGTTCCAGGAGTTCTACTGGGGCAGCTGGGTCCGCGACTCCTCCGGCGTCGACCTGTGCGGGTGGGACCGGGACGACCTGCCGAGCTACCTGTCGACCGTGGAGTCGGTGACGCGCGCGATGACCGCGCTGCCCCGGGACGAGGTCGTCGACAGCGGGTTCACCGCCGAGGAGCTCGGGGCCCTGGAGGAGTGGAACGACGGCAAGGCCGCCACGAAGGGCGAGTTCGCCAAGCTCAGCCAGCCGTACTCCGCCGACAAGCCCGGCAAGCTCGCCTACGCCCTGGAGTACCGGCGGGTCCACCACCTGAACTGACCCGTCCAGGCGGACGGGTGCCCCACCCGGGAGGTTCCACGGGCTTCCCGGGTGAGGCGGGCAGGACGGTCCACCTCAGTGGACGGCCGTGGTGCTCCGCTCCTCGAGAACCGTCAGGTCGATCGCGTCCGACGAGCGCGTCAGCGACGGGAAGCGGTCGCGGAGGAACTCCTCGCTGCGCCGGGCGGCCTCGCGGTGCACGGGGTCGTGGTCGTACAGCTCCACGCTGATCCAGCCGTCGTACCCGTCGGCCAGCACCCGGCCGACGGCGTCGAAGTCGACGTCGCCGTCGCCGGGGACGAGGTGCGCGTGCACCCTGCCGGCGATGTCCTCGACCTGCAGGTGACGGGTCACCGGCAGGTGACGGGCGAGCGAACCCAGGGCGTCCTCCTCCTCGACGACGCAGTGGCCGAGGTCCTGGCTCAGCCACAGGTCCGTGCTCCCGGTCCGTTCCAGCACCGCGGCGACGTCGGCGTTCGTCCGGCAGTGGAAACCAGGTTCGGGTTCGATGGCCAGGACCGTGCTGCCGCGGGGGAGCCCGGCGGCGTCGAGGGTTTCGTGCAGCGTGTCGAGCAGCACGGCCAGGGCCTCGTCCAGCCACGCGTCGGCCTGCGCCTCGCTGACCTCCGGACGCCGTTTGCCGGTGGAGAACACCACGAGCGGAACCCCGATGAGGACCCCGGTGCGCACGCCGCGCTGCAGCAGGTCCAGCCGGCGGGCGCGTTCGGCGGGGTCGGGATCCACCAGCGCGGGTTCGAAGGCGTGCTCGCTCAGCAGGTGCGGGTCGCCGGTGGCCAGGCTGCAGGCGACCATGCCGGTCTCCGCGAGGGTTTCGCGGAGGTGGGCCGCGTCGGCGGCGGAGAACGTCCACGGGTCGACGTGCTGGGCGTTGAGCGAGAGTTCGATGCCGTCGTACCCGCGGTCGGCCAGCGTGCGGACGGCGTCGTCGAGGCTGACCGAGCGCAAACCGTTGGCGTTGTAGGCCAGCCGGGCGTGCGAGGTCGGCGACGGCAGGGATGTTTCGGGCACGGGTGCTCCTCGTGATCGCGATGGGTCGCGGGGGAGGGAAGGATCGGGTCAGCGTGGCAGCGTTCCCGCGGCTGCGCTCGTCGACGATAGGCACGGTCCGGCCGGGAGCGCTCCCTGAACCTCCCCACGTGAGGATCGTCACGGGGCGTCCGGTCCGGTGTGCGGACCTCCGGGGAGGGAGGCACAGTGACGTCGTGCCGTTCACCGTGCCGAGCGCAGTCGCTCGAACTCGTCGATGACCTCCCCGCCGCCCGTTCTAGCGGGACCCGACACCGCAAACCCCCGTCCCGAGGCGGGTCCCGTGGTGGAACCCCGCACGCTGCAGCTCCTGCGGGAGGTGGCGGACGTGAAGCGCCTGCGGGACGCCCGTGGCCCGGGTTCCCTGGCCGACCGCGCGTTCGTGCGTTCCTGGCGCGTCCTCCTGCGGGACTGGTCCACCGACCGCGTCCTGGCCCTGGCGCTGCGCGAGGTCGCCCACGCGCTCGTCGCGGCCCGTCTCGCCGGGGTCGACGCCGGTGTCCTGGCCCTGGCCGGCCTGGACCGGGGTGAGCGCCTGCTCGTGCTGCAGCGCGCCTTCGACGCCGTCACCGCGACCGCCGAAGGTGGTTTCGGCGACCTCGCCGACCTGCGCGCCGCCCTGGACCCCGACCCGTTCGCGGAGGACCTCCTCCCGGCCGCACCGCCCTTCGTCGACGCCCTGGTCCGCCAGCCGCGGGCGGGGGCCACCCACCCGGTCCTGCCGCGCGTCGTCGTCGAACCCCCTGAGAGCCACGGCGACCACTGCTTCGTGACCGCGGTGTACTCCGCGCTGGTCGCGCCGCGCTTCGGCGTGGGCCGGGGCGAGGCGTTCCTCGTCGCGCTGGCCCACCACCTGCCCAACGGCGACCTGCCCGACGCCGGCTTCGGAGGCGAGGTCCTGCTGGGCGAGCACTACCTGCGCGTGCTGGCGGTGCTGGAACAGCGGTCCCTGCAGCAGGTGCCGCAGGGCCTCGCGGAGCGCCTGCGGGTGCTGCTGCCGCAGCGCGAGACCACGGAGACCGCCGTGGGGCGGGTCTTCAACACCGCCGACGTCCTGGACCGCGTCCTGCAGGTCCACCACCACGCCCGCGCGGCGGCGTTCACCGCCGCCCAGGCCCTCGACGACCTGGACATCGTCCACCCCGGGACCGTCCAGCGGTTCCAGCTCGACGTCCTGGCCGGCGCGGGCATCCCGGTGCGTTGAGCACCCCGACGAAGGAGCGCAGTTGACCACTCCCGAGGAGCAGACCGAGCACCGGGCCGAGGACCCCCGCACCGGGTGGGTCATCGCGGGCGCGGGCTGGGTGGCCCGCGACCACATGGCGCCCGCGCTGGCCGCCTCCACCACCAGCCGGGTCGTCGCGGTCGTCGACCGGGACCTGCAGGCGGCCCGCGCCCTCGCGGCGCGCTTCCCCGGGGCCGAGGCCCACGACGACCTGACGGCGGCGTTCGCCGTTCCCGGCGCGCAGGTCGTCTACGTCGCCACGCCGAACCACGCTCACCGCGAGGTCGCCCTCGCCGCGGCCGACGCCGGGCTGGCGGTCCTGTGCGAGAAACCGCTGGCCGCCGCCCTGGACGACGCCGCGGCGCTGGTCGCCGGGTGCGAACGCGCCGGGGTGGTGGCCGCGACGGCCTTCGACCAGCGGTTCCACCCCGCCCACGAGCTGATGGCGCGGCTGATCGCCCGCGGCGACCTCGGCACCGTGACCGCCGTGCGCATCGTCTACGCGTGCTGGTTGCCGCCCGGGTGGGCGCCGCCCGGCAGCACCACGGGCGACAACTGGCGCGTCGACCCCGTGCGGGCCGGTGGCGGGGCCTACGTCGACCTCGCCCCGCACGGGCTGGACCTCGTCGGCACCCTGCTGGGTGAGGACGTGGTCACGGCCACCACCCACGTGCAGCACCGCGTCCACGACTACGCCGTCGACGACGGTTCCGTCCTGGTCGGCTCCACCCCCTCGGGGGTGCTGGTGACGATCTCGAACTCGTTCAACACCGTCGAGACCCTGCCGCGCCGCCGGCTCGAGATCGTCGGCACCGCGGGCCAGCTCGTCGCGAACGACACCATGGGGCAGGACGCCGGCGGCCGCGTGGAGTTCATCGACGCCGTCACGGGAGAGTCCCGCGACCTGGAGTTCGACACCACCACCTCGCCGTTCACCGGGGAACTGCGCGCCCTGGAGGCCGCGGTCACCGGCGGGGTGCCGTGGCGCTTCCCGATGTCGCGCGACCTGCGCCTGCTGAACCTGCTGCACGACGCCCTCGGCGCCGGCGTCACCGGGTCCCGTCCCGACCCCGTCCTCGCCGCTCAGGAAGCCTGACCCCTTGGAGGTTGCACGATGACCGGTCCGGACGACTCCCACGCGCTGCGCGGGGTCCGCGCCGCCGAACTCGCCCCGCTGCCAACCCGCGCCCACCGTCAGCACCGGGCGTACTCGTGCACGAACTGCGGGCACTGGCAGCGCTGGTTCGCGCACACCCCGCCGCCGTCGTGCCCGGTGTGCTCCGACGTCCGCAACGAACTGCCCGTCGACGGGTTCGAGTTCCTGCGCGAGACCGAGGTCGACGAGCTCGTCACCACGTCCTGGCGCGAGGCCGTGCCGGGTGTCACCGAGTTCTGGTGCGACCCGGTCGTGGGGCTCGGGTCGCACGGCTGGGTGCTGGAGACCGCCGAGGGTCTGCTCGGTTTCGAGGCCGCCCCGTGGTACTCCGCCGACGCGCTGGCCGAACTGCGCCGTCGCGGGGGCCTGCGCGTCCTGGCCTCCAGCCACGTGCACGGTTTCGGCGGCCTGTGGCAGTTGCAGGACGAGCTCGACCCGCCCGTGGTCTCCGTCGGGGTCCACGACCTCACCTGGACCAAGGCGTTCCGCGTCACCTGGCCCGCCGACGACCGGACGGAACTGGCGCCCGGGATCACGCTGCACCGCACGGGTGGGCACTTCCCCGGGCACAGCGTGCTGCACGACGCCGGCCGCGGTCTGTTCTTCTGCGGCGACTCCCTGAAGATCGACCTCGACGAGCACGGGAACGCCGTGGCGCTGAGCGCCCACAAGGCGTTCCACGCGCAGATCCCGCTGTCGCGGGCCGAACTGCGCAGCATGCGCGAGATCGTGGGCGCGCTGGAGTTCGACACCGTCTTCAGCCCCTTCGAGTTCGCGCGCGGCGTGACGACCCGGCACGTCACGGCCCTGGTGGACCACATGCTCACCAACCCCCCGTCGGCGGCGCCCGTCCCGATGGACCTGCTCACGACGAAGGTGACGGTGCTCGCGTGAAGACCACCCACCCCCTGACCGTCGACCACCCCGTCGAGGAGGGGGACGACCACCGCGCCACCGACGCGTTCCGCGCCGCCCTCGGCGAGCGCGACCGGTTCCAGTTCCCCACCTACCGCCTCGACACCGTGGGGATCCCCTCCTGGTGGACGATCGCGGCGACCGGCGCGTCCGGCGCGGCGGCCATCGGCCACGGTTACGGCGCGACCGACGCCGACGCGCGCCGCTCCAGCTGGGGCGAGTCGGCGGAGCTGGCGCTGCTGCGCCGCACCGTCGCCACCCTCGAGCACCGCCGGGGCACCCGCGCCGACCTCGTCGCCGAGTTCGGCGCGGACGCCGTGCTGGACCCGCCGGCGGTGTGCCTGGACGCCGGGGCCCCCTACGCCCCCGACGCGCCGCTGAACTGGCTGCCGCTGCAGCGCTGGGGGACCGGGGAGCGGGTGTGGGCCCCGGCCGACGTCGTGCTGCGCGACGCCGACGAACTGCCCCCCGGGTTAGTCGACGACCTGCCGCGCCTGGTGACCCGCCACGGCAACGGCCTGGGCGCCGGGGACAGCCTGGAACGGGCCGTGGCCCACGGCATCGGTGAACTCCTGCAGCGCGACGGCAACGGCACCCGGTTCCGCGCCCTGGACACCGGCGTCGTCCTCGACCTCGGACCCGGGGACGAACTCGTGCAGGACCCCGTGACGCGCGAGGCGCTGGCCAAGCTGCGCGCGCAGGGCGTGCGCGTCGTGCCCAAGCTCGCCAACGACTGGTGGGGGATCGTCAACGTCACCGTCGTCGGCGCCGACGAGAACCCCCTGCAACCCGTCATGGTGACCGCCGCCGGCGAGGCCGCCCACCCCGACCGGGAGGTGGCGCTGCGCAAGGCCGTCCTGGAGTTCGCCGCGGCCCGCTCCCGCAAGGCGTTCACGCACGGCGACCTCGACGCCGTGCGCGCCATCAGCCCCGAGGGGTACGTCGACCGCTACGCCGCCGACCCCGCCACCCAGGAGCAGCGGGCGCTGCGCGGGATGCTGGGCTGGCTGGAGCGCGACGCCGCCGGGCTGCGGGCGCTGCTCGAACCGGTCGTGCTGGCCGAGCGCAGCCGCCGCCGGTTCGACACCCTGCCCACCTGGAGCGCCCCCGAAGGCGCCGACGAGCAGCAGGCCCTGTGCGCCCACCTCGTCGGGTTGCTGCGCGCGGAGGGTTTCGACGTCCTCGTGCTGGACTGCTCGCACGACGGCGTCGCCGTGGCCCGGGTCGTCGTGCCCGGCCTGGAGGTCGAGATCGTCAGCTACGGGCGCATCGGCGAACGCGGGCTGGCCGACCTGCTGGCGCGCGGGGACGGCCGGACCGGGCTGCACGCGATCGTCGGCCTGGGGACTCCCGGCGAGGCAGGGGTCCCCGCCACCGCGGTCCCCGTCCACCTCACCGACGCCGCCCGCGAGCGCGTCGGCGGCCCGGCGTGGCTGGACCGCGCCGCGCTCGACCGGGTCCTGGGCGAGCTGTACCCGCTGTACCGCGAACCGGCACTGCACGCGGCCGCCGTGGCCCGCGAGAACGGATGGACCGCATGAGGATCTGCCTCGTCTCCCGCCGCTACTGGCCCGCCGTGTCGGGCATGAGCGTGTACGCGGAGAAGCTGATGGAGGGGCTGGTGGCCCGCGGTCACGACGTCGTCCTCGTCTCGCAGTTCCGGGGCGACCCCGCCGGCAGCGCCGTCTACGGCGGGGGCCCGCCGCCCGCGGACCGGGTCCCGGCCGGCGTGCGCGCCGTCGGGCTGGAGGCGTTCGGCGAGCAGCGCTCGGGCGAGGGACTGCCCGCCGACTTCGACGCGGACATCGCCGCCATGCGCGAGACCGTGGAACGCCTGCACGCCGAGGAACCGTTCGACCTGCTGCACGCCCAGTACGCCTGGCCCACCGGCATGGCCGTCCTGGAGGCGTCCGCCGCGCTCGGCCTGCCCTCGGTGGTCAGCGTCCAGGGCGGCGACGGGCACTGGGTCGGGTTGTGCTGCCCCGCCCACTCCGTCGGGATCCGGACGGTCCTGGACCGCGCCGGGGCGGTGCTCATCGGTTCCCGGACGTTCGCCGACGAGGTCGTCGAGCACCACGGCACGGACCCGGAGCGGTTCGACCTGGTGGGTGGGGCCACCGACACGCGGGCCTTCACCCCCGCCGACGAGGCCGCCGTGGGCGTGCTGCCCCTGGACGCGCCGGTGACGCTGCTCTTCCACGGCCGCATCGACCGCCGCAAGGGCGTCCTCGACCTCCTGCACGCCCTCGCGGCGCTGCGCGCGGAGGGCCGCGACGTGCGGCTGCTGGTGTCCGGGATCGGTCCCGACGTCACCGCGGTCGACGAACTCACCGCCGAACTCGGGCTGGACGACGTCGTGGAGCGGCGGGGCTACGTCCCGTACACCGGCGCGCCCGCCGTCTACCGCGACGCCCACGCGTTCGTCTCCCCGACCCAGTCCGAGGGTTTCTCCAACACGATCCTGGAGGCGATGGCCGCCGGGCTCCCCGTCGTCACCACCCGCACGGTGGGGGTCGTGGACTGCGTCCGCGACGGCGAGAACGGTCTGCTCCACGACGTCGGCGACGTCGCGGGTCTGGTCGACGCCCTGCGCAGGCTCCTCGACGACCCGGCGCTGGGCCCGAAGCTCGCCCAGCAGGCGCTGACCGAGGTGCGCGACGTGTGGTCCTGGCCGGCCCTGACGGAGCGCGTGGAAGCCGTCTACGACCGGCTCGTGGGCACGCCCCCGGACACCTCGTGGACGCAGGTCCCGCCCGCCGAGCGACCCACCAGCACGGGCCGGGGCGTGGAACCGACGACCGCCGACGCGGACTGCCGGTTCCTCGTGACGCCCCACCTGCTGTGAACCGCGCCGGAACCGGTCCCGCGCGGGTCCTCGCCGTCTCCCCGCACCTGGACGACGCGGTGTTCTCCGCCGGGGGGCTGCTGACCGGGCTGGCGGCCGCGGGGGCCGAGGTCGTGGTGCTCACCGTCTTCACCGGCAGCGTGGCGGACCCGACGGGTTTCGCCCTGGCCTGCCAGACCGACAAGGGCCTGCCCGAGGACGCCGACTACATGGCCCTGCGCCGGGCCGAGGACGACGCGGCCACCGCCGTCCTCGGCGTGGGGGGCGTCCACCTGCCCCTGCTGGAGGCACCGCACCGCGGGTACCACAGCGCCGCAGCGCTCTTCGGGCCCGTCGCTGCCGGGGACGAGGGGTGCCCGGACGCCGTGGGGCGGGCTCTGGCGGCGTTCCTCGACGCACGCCCCACGGGTGCGGTGGACCTGCTGCTGGGGCCCCAGGCCCTCGGCGACCACGTTGACCACCGCCACGTGCGGACCGCCGTGGACGCCCTCGCGCGCGACAGGGGTCTGCCCCTGGCCCGGTGGGCGGACACCCCCTACGTCCTGCGCGCCGGGGCGGACACCCCCGCCGGCGACCCCCGGTACCCGACCGAGGAGGAGCTCGACGCCAAGGTGGAGGCCTGCGCCGCGTACGCCACCCAGCTGGGTTTCCAGTTCGACGGGACGGCGGCGATGGTCCGGGCGCTGCGGGCCCTGCCGGAGACCTTCGACCCGCCGCTGCCCGCCGCACCGGTCTGAGACGACCCCCTCCCGCCGGAGGCACACCTCCCGCCCCGACGCGCCGCGTCGCGGGGGCGGGAGGTGTGCCTCGAGCGTGGTGGGAGAGGGGTTGTGGGGGCGGGTGGGGGTGGACTACCGTCCGGAGGCGTCGATGCGCATCGACGCGCAGCGACGGCGGGGGGAGGCGACGTGGCCCGGGCAGCGAACGGCCGGACCGTGACGAGCAAGGACGTGGCACGCGTCGCCGGCGTCTCGCAGTCCACGGTCTCCTACGTCATGAGCGGCAAGCGGCCGATCTCGGAGAAGACCCGCCGCCTCGTCCAGGACGCCATCGACCAGCTCACCTACCAGCCGAACGCGGGCGCCCGGGCGCTGGCCAGCCAGCGCACCCAGGTCATCGCCGTCGTCGTGCCGTTCGACTCCACCCTCGGGGCGGCCGGGCTCATGGCGTTCATCGAGGAGATCACCCTCGCGGCGCGCCAGCACGACCACGACGTCCTGCTCGTCACGGCCGAGGAGGGTGGGGACGGGCTGCGGCGGGTCGCCGGCGGCGCCCTGTGCGACGCCATCGTCGTGATGGAGGTCCGCACCGCCGACCCGCGGGCCGCGATCGCCCGCGACCTGCGCGTCCCCACCCTGTTCATCGGGTTCCCCGCCGACGCCGACGGCCTGCACTGCATCGACTTCGACTTCGAGGCCGGGGCGCGCCTGCTGGTCACCGAGCTCGCCGCCGGCCGCCGCGTCGCGGTGCTCGGCTGGGGCCCGGAGGCCACCGAGCGCGACCTGAACTACGTCCCCCGGTTCCGCCGGGCGGCGCAGGAGGCCGCTGCCGCGCAGGGCGTCGCGCTGGACTGGGTCCCGGTCGAGCGCGACCGCGTCGAGGCGCAGGTGCAGGACGTCCTCGCGGCGGGCCACCGCTCCCTGCTGGTCACCACCGAGCTGACCCGGGTCGTGCACGCCGTCCGCTCCGCCGGTCTGCAGCCGGGCACCGACCTCGACCTGGTCGCCCTGGCCACCGACGCCGACGCGACGGGTTTCCCCGTGCCCGTCACGGCCGTCTCCACCCACCCGCGCGACGTGTCCCGCCAGGCCATGGCCTGGTTGTTCGGGCTCCTCGAGGGGAACTCCGGCGAGGCGCAGGTGCGGTCCGTGCCGGCCTCGATCACCCGCCGCCGCTCCGTCCGGGACCCGCTGCCGGGCCCCACCCCGCCGGTTCCACCGGCCTGAACCGGTCAGTACGATCCGCACCAGCACAGCCACCGACGACGAAGTCCCCGGGAGGACCAGCCAGCATGTCCGCTGACCAGAACGCACTGCCGGAACTCGGGGTCGCCGTCGTCGGCCACTCCTTCATGGGCGCGGTGCACTCGCACGCGTGGCGCTCGGTCGACCACGTCGGGACCCCGCGGTTCCGCACCCGGCGCGTCGCCCTCGCCGGCCGGGACGCCTCCCGCGCGCAGGCCGCGGCCACCCAGTTCGGCTGGGAGGAGGGCGTCGACGACTGGCGCTCCCTGATCGAGCGCGACGACGTCCAGGTCATCGACATCCTCACCCCGGGCGACTCGCACGCCGAGATCGCCATCGCGGCCCTGCAGGCCGGCAAGCACGTCATCTGCGAGAAGCCCCTGGCCAAGACGGTCGAGGAGGCGCAGCGCATGACCGAGGCCGCGCAGGCCGCCGCCGCGCAGGGCGTGCGGTCGATGGTGGCGTTCAACTACCGCCAGGTCCCCGCGATCGGGCTGGCCAAGCAGCTCGTCGACGCCGGCCGCCTCGGCGAGGTGCGCCAGGTGCGCGCGGTCTACCTGCAGGACTGGATCGTCGACCCCGACTTCCCGCTGACCTGGCGGCTGCAGAAGGACCGCTCCGGCGCGGGCGCGCTGGGCGACATCGGCTCGCACATCATCGACGCCGCGCAGTTCATCACCGGCCAGCGCCTCACCGGCGTCTCCGGCACGGTCGAGACGTTCGTCAAGCGCCGCCCGCTGGAGGCGACCCGCACCGGCGCGAACACCGGCCTGGGCGCGGAGGCCTCCAGCGAGTACGGCGACGTGACCGTCGACGACGCGGCGGTGTTCTTCGGCCGCGGTGACGGCGGCGCGCTCATGACGTTCGAGGCCACCCGCATGGCGACCGGCCGCAAGAACGGCATGCGGATCGAGGTCAACGGGTCGAAGGGCTCGATCGCGTTCGACTTCGAGTCCATGAACGAGCTGCACTTCTTCGACGGTTCGATCCCCGCGGCCGAGAACGGTTTCCGCCGGATCCTGGCGACCGAACCCGAGCACCCCGGCGTGGCGAACTGGTGGCCGGCCGGGCACGGCCTGGGCTACGACCACCCGTTCGTGCACGAGCTGCAGGAGTTCCTGGGCGCGATCGCCGACGGGCGCGACCCCTCGCCGAGCTTCGCCGACGGCCTGCAGGTCCAGCAGGTCCTCGAAGCCGTGCAGCGCAGCGCCGAGAACAACTCGCAGTACACCGAGATCTGAGGAGGAGAACCGTGGCCGAACCGCTGAAGACCCCCCGTCCCGTCACCCTGTTCACCGGCCAGTGGGCCGACCTGCCGTTCGAGGAGGTCTGCCGCCTCGCCTCCGAGTGGGGTTTCGACGGCCTCGAGATCGCGACGTGGGGCGACCACCTCGACTCCACCCGCGGCGCCACCGACGACGACTACATCGCCGAGAAGAAGGCGACGCTCGACAAGTACGGCCTGAAGGTCTGGACGATCTCGGCGCACCTGTCCGGGCAGGCCGTCTGCGACCTCATCGACGAGCGCCACCAGGACATCGTGTCCGTCGACGTGTGGGGCGACGGCGACCCCGAGGGCGTCCGCCAGCGCGCCGCGCAGTACGTGAAGGACACCGCGCGCACCGCGGCCCGCCTCGGCGTGAAGACCGTCACCGGGTTCACCGGGTCCTCGGTGTGGCACACCGTGGCGATGTTCCCCCCCACCCCCGAGGCGATGGTCGAGCGCGGGTACCGGGACTTCGCGGACCGCTGGAACCCGATCATCGACGTGTTCGACGAGGTCGGGGTGAAGTTCGCCCTCGAGGTGCACCCCTCGGAGGTCGCCTACGACTACTGGACGACGAAGCGGACGCTGGAGGCCATCGGCCACCGCGAGGCGTTCGGCCTGAACTTCGACCCGTCGCACTTCGTGTGGCAGGACCTGGACCCGGTGCCGTTCCTGCGCGACTTCGCCGACCGCATCTACCACGTGCACTGCAAGGACTCCCGCAAGCAGCTCGACGGCCGCAACGGCCGCCTCGGCTCGCACCTGCCGTGGGCGGACTCGCGCCGCGGCTGGGACTTCACCTCCGTCGGCCACGGCGACGTGCCGTGGGAGGCGATCTTCCGCGAGCTGAACAACATCGGTTACGCGGGGCCGACGAGCGTGGAGTGGGAGGACGCCGGCATCGACCGCCTGCGCGGCGCGCCCGACGCGCTGGCGTTCGTGCGGGGCCTCGGTGAGCTGTTCCAGCCGCCGGCCGCCGCCTTCGACGCCGCCTTCAGCTCCAAGGGCTGATCTCAAGGCTCCTGCCCGTCCGGTCGATGGAGACCGTGGTGCGTCCAACCCCCGGCGCGCCACGGTCCCGATCGCCGGAGGTGCCCCACCGTGTCGTCCGTCCCGGGACGTCTCGTCGAGGCCCCCCGTGAACCGGCCCTGCTGCGGGGGACCTGGCGCCGCCGGCTGGTCTTCTGCGCGCTGTTCGCGGCGGCGACCCTCGTGGGCCGCAGCGCCCAGGCCGACGGCGCGCACCTCGCGATCTTCTGGCCGGCGTCGGCCGTCGGGTTGCTGTGGGTCGCGGGCTCGCCCGGCCGGCGCGGTCGCGTCGTCGACGGCGCGGTGGTCCTCGCCCTCACCGTCGCGCTGCGGGTCCTGACGCACATGCCCGTCGCGGAGTCGGCGGTCCTGGCCTGCGCGGCCGTCGTCCAGGCCTTCACCGGGGCGCTCACCTACCGCCGCCTGCAGCCGGACGGCTTCCACCTCGCTAGGCCCGCGCACCTGCGTTCGCTGGCCCTGTCGTCCCTGAGCGGAGCGCTCGCCTCCACGCCCGTGGCCGCGCTGGCCTTCGCCGTCACCCCCGGGGTCCCGGTGCCCCCGTCGGCGGCGCAGTGGCTGCTGCGCACGGCGGTGTCGACGTTCGTCGTCCTGGCGATCGTGCTGCGCGCCGCGGAGAGCCGTCCCGGCGCCCCCGGCAGCGAGGCGCGCTGGCCGGAGCGGTGCGCGGTGTCCGCTGCGTTCGTCGTCGCCTACGGGCTCGTCTTCTGGCTCCTGCCCGACGCTCCCATCGCCTTCCTCGTGCTGCCCGTCGCGGTGTGGGTCGCGCTGCGCCGCACGACGACGGCCGCCACGGTGAACGTCGTGCTGGCCACGGTCGTCGTGGTCGTCTCGACGTGGGCGGACCGCGGCCCCTGGGCGGGGTTGGACCCCGACGTCCAGGCCCTGTGCGCCGACGCCTTCGTCGGGACCCTGGCGTTCGTGACGCTCGTGCTGGCCCTGTACCGCGACGAGAGCGTCGAGAACGCCCGGGCGGCCGCCGAGCAGGCCGACCTGCTCACGGCCGTCTTCGGCTCGATCTCCGACGCGGTCTGCGTCTTCGACCGCCACGGGGACTCGCTGCTGCGCAACCCGGCCGCCGAGACGCTGCTGGGCACGAAGGTCCCGGTCCAGCGTCGGCAGTGGGACGAGCGGTACGGGTTCTTCCACCCCGACGGGACCCGGTTCGCCGACGCCGAGCTGCCGATCGTGCGGGCCCTGGCCGGGGAGTCCGTCGACGGCCTCGACCTGCGCCTGCACACGCCGCGGACCCCCGAGGGGCTGCACCTCAACGTCAGCGCCCACCCGTTGCCTCACGGGCACGACGCGGTGTGGAGCGGGGGCGTGGTCGCCGCCTTCCACGACGTCTCGGAGGTGCGGGCCGCGGCGGCCCGCGTCCGGCGGGCCCACGACCTCATGAGCGACGTCCTGAGGGCCGCCACCGAGCACTCCATCATCGCCGTCGACACCCGCGGCACGGTGACCCTGTTCAACGAGGGGGCCGAGCGGATGCTCGGCTGGAGCGCGCAGGAGGTCGTCGGCGGTGACGTCGCGCGGGTGCTCGACCCGCGGACGCCGGCGGAGCGCGGCGACGAACCGACGACCGGGCGGTCCACCTACGTCCGCGCGGACGGCTCCACCGTCCCGGTGAGCCTGACGACCTCGCCCATGCACGACGAGGCCGGGCGGGTCGTCGGCTGGATCAGCATGGCCACGGACGTCTCGGAGCTGGAGAACTCCGAGGAGCTGTTCCGGGTCGCGCTGGACACGGCGCCGGTCGGGATCGCCATCCTGGGCACGGCGGGAGCCGACGCGGGCCGCCTGCTGCGCGTCAACCGGGCGCTGTGCCGGTTCACGGCCCGGCCGGAGCCGGAACTGCTGGGCGCCGGGTTCGCAGGGCTCGTCGAGGGTGAGGAACCCTTCGACGACGCGTTCGCCGACGTCCTGTACGGCTTCACCCGCGAGCAGCAGCTCGACGTCGTGCTGCGCACGGCCGACGGCCGGCGGGTGCAGGCGCAGCTCACGGCCTCGCTGGTGCGCCCGCGCGGGGGTGCGGTGAGCCTGCTCTGCCTCGTCGAGGACGTCACCGAACGCCGTGCGGCGCAGGCCGAGCTGCGGCACACCGCGCTGCACGACCCGCTGACGGGGCTGCCCAACCGGCGGTTGTTCCTGGACCGGCTGGAGCACGCGGTCGCGGCGGCCGCGCGCGGGGCCGGGCACGCGGGGCTGCTGTACGTCGACCTCGACGGGTTCAAGGCCGTCAACGACACCGCCGGGCACCAGGCCGGGGACGACCTGCTCGTGCAGGTGGCGCGGTTGCTCACGGGGTGCGTGCGCCCGGGTGACTCGGTGGCCCGGCTCGGCGGCGACGAGTTCGCCGTCGTGTGCTCGGGACCGACGTCGGAGGCGGACCTCGTCGCGATCGGGACCCGGGTGCTGGCCGCCCTGCGCGACCCCCTCGACGTCGGCGGTCACCAGGCGGTGGTGGGCGCGAGCATCGGGGTGCGGTGGTGCTCGGGGCCGGCGTCGGTGGACGAGCTGGTGCGGGACGCGGACGCGGCGATGTACGAGGCCAAGCGGGCGGGCAAGGGACGGGTCGTCGTGCACCGGGGGGTGCGGGAGGGAACCGTCCTGGCGGCCGTCGCGTCTCAGCCCGATCGCAGCAACAGCGTTCAGTGACCAGTTGTGCACAGGATGTGTGGTTCATCTCACACGACGCACCTGTGCCACGCACAGGACTGGTTGAGTGCGGCGCATGACGACGCACCCCCGGCGCACCCCTCGGCGGGTCGCGCTGGCCCTCGCCGCCGCCGCGACGACCCTCGGCTCGCTGGCCCTGGCCCCCTCCGCCTCCGCGGAGGAGGTCGTCCCCGCGGCTCCCGACCCGGCCGCCCTGCGGGTCCTGGACCTCACCAACGCCGCCCGCGCCCAGGCCGGCTGCGCCCCGCTGCTGCTCGACCCCGCCCTCGGTGACGCCGCCCTGCGCCACACGCAGGACATGGCCGTCCACGGCGTGATGAGCCACACCGGCACCGACGGCAGCACCCCGCGCACCCGGCTCGCCGCCGAGGGCCTGAGCCCGTGGATCACCGCCGAGAACGTCGCCTACGGCTACGACGCGGACGGGGTCGTCGGGGCCTGGCTCGCCAGCCCCGGGCACCGCCGCAACATCCTCGACTGCCGGCTCGTCGCCGTCGGCATCGCCGAGCAGGCCGGCGCGATCGGCCCGTACTGGACCCAGGTCTTCGCCGGGTAGCAGCACCGTCGGCCCGGTCCTCGACGCGCAGCCCACCACGGGCCGGAGGCATGCTGGGACGAGCACGCGGAACCCGACCGGCGCGCACGACGTCGCAGGGTTCGAGCGCCGCGGGGGTGCGAAGGCCGCACCCGGAGCGCCGGGAGGTCGTCGTGGCGGGTGCCCCGTGGTGGGAGGAGTTCGGCGCGGGTCCCGCACCGGCCGCCACGGACACCGCACCCGCCGCCGCGCCGCAGGTCGTACCGTCACCCCGCCCGCCCCGCCGGCCACGGGGGCTGCAGGTCACCGCGGCCGTGCTGAGCGTCGTGCTCCTGGCCCTGCTCGGGCTGCTCGCCGCCCGGAGCCTGACCGGCCCCGCCGCGGCGCCGGGGCCCGAGGCCGTCCCGGGGTCCGGCACCCCCGCGGCGCCCCCGGTCACCCCCGTCGGCTCCGCGGCCGCGGACCCCCCGGCCGGCACCGCCGCCGCCGACGCCGCGGCCACGAGCGAGCTGGAACGGCTGCGGGAGCGGGGCCTGGCCACGCACCCCCCGCGGGGGCAGTGGGTCGCGCAGCTGGCCGCCAAGAGCGTCGGCACGACCGACCCCGTGCAGACCGCCGCCAACGGCAGCAGCACCTTCTACGCCGCCGACATCCTCGCCCAGAGCCGCGAGATCGCCTCCGGCGTCGCGGGCGGTGACGTCTTCGTGCTGCGCAGCACCGACTTCGGCACCGGGCTCGTCGACGCCCGCGGCAACCCCTACTGGGCGACCCTGGCCGCGGGCCCCTTCGCCGACTCCGACGACGTGCGGGCCTGGTGCGACAGCATGTTCGCCCGGGTCCCGGCCGACGAGCGGGGCAACGCCTGCCTGCCCAAGCAGCTCACGCCGCCGGCGGGGCGCTGACGCCCGCAGCCGTCCACGGCGCCCCCGCGAGGGTGTCGAGCAGCGTCCGCTCCGGCAACGGCCGGCTGTACAGGTAGCCCTGCACCGTGTCGCAGCCGTAGCGGCGCAGCAGGTCCGCCTGCCCGGCCGTCTCGACGCCCTCGGCGACCACCGACAGCCCGAGCGCCGAGCCGAGGCCGAGGACGGCCCGCACCACCGCGTCGCAGCTGGGGTCCACGCCGAGCCCCGCGACGAAGGCGAGGTCGATCTTCAGGACGTCCACGGGCAGCTCGGTCAGCCGGGACAGGCTGGAGTACCCCGTCCCGAGGTCGTCGATGGCGATGCGCACCCCGAGGTCCCGCAACCGCTGCAGGTCGCCGCGCAGCGAGTGCGTGACGCGCGGCATCGTCGTCTCGGTCAGCTCCAGGACCAGCCGGTGGGCGGGCAGCCCGTGCCGTCCCAGCGCCGCCAGGACGTCCTCGCTGAGGTTGCCCGACTCCAGCTGCCGGCCGGAGACGTTGACGTGCACGGCCGGGGCCGCCGGCCCGAGCGCGGCGCCCCACGCGGCCGCCAGCCGGCAGGACTCGTCCAGGACGCGCCGCCCCAGGGCCAGCACGAGCGGGCTCTCCTCGGCGACGTCGAGGAACTCGGCGGGGGACAGCAGACCGCGCTGGGGGTGCTGCCAGCGCACGAGCGTCTCCACCGCCACGGGGTGCCCGGTCGCCAGGTCCAGCACGGGCTGCCCGTGCAGGACCAGCTCGTCCCGGCTCAGCGCCGTGGCCAGCTGCGGCAGCAGCCGCGCGGCCCGGCCGCTGCGCGCGTCCTCGCCGAGGCTGTCGTCGACCAGGTGCACCCGGTTCTTGCCGGCCCGCTTGGCCTCGTACATGGCGCCGTCGGCCCGGGCCAGGGCGTGCTCGGCCTCGCTGAGCCCGTCCCCGCCGCCACCGGGCCGGGCCAGGTGCGTGCCGATGCTGACCCCCACGGTGAAGGTCCCCGCCTCCACCGTCACCGGGGCGTGCAGGGCGCCCAGCAGACGCCGGGCGACCACCTCCAGCGCCTGGGCGTCCGGCACGTCCGGGCACACCACGGCGAACTCGTCGCCGCCGAGCCGGGCCAGGGTGTCCCCGGGGCGCAGGCACGCGCCGAAGCGGACGGCCACCTGCCGCAGGAGGTCGTCGCCCGCGCCGTGACCGGCCGAGTCGTTGACGGCCTTGAACCCGTCGAGGTCGCAGAAGAGGACGCCGACCCCGGTGCCGCTGCGACCGGCCGCCGCCAGCGCGTGCTCGAGCCGGTCGTGCAGCAGCGTCCGGTTCGGCAGGCCCGTCAGCCCGTCGTGCAGCGCCTGGTGGCGCAGGGCCTGCTCGGCGGCCTTGCGGGCGGTGATGTCCTCGATGAGGCACAGCAGCCGGGGCCCGGCCGCTGTGCCGGGCGCACCCCCGGCCGTGCCGTCGGCCGGGGTCCCCTCGGTCATGACGGTGGCCGACAGCAGCCCCCACCGCGTGGTCCCGTCGGCGTGCCGGTACCGCTGCTCGAACTGACCGTGGTCGTGCTCGCCCAGCAGGAAGGGGGCCAGCGCCACCAGGCTGTCGGCCCGCTCCTCGGGGTGCACCAGGTCGTGCACCTCCCGCCCGACGAGTCCCGCCGGGTCCAGGCCCGTGAACCGGCACAGCGTGGAGTTCACCTGCAGGATCCGGCCGGGGTCCTGCTCGTCCAGGCCGACGATGAGCATCCCGACCGGGGCGGTGTCGAAGGCGAGCCGGAAGCGCTGCTCGGAGGCCGCCAGCCGCATCCGGTCCGCGCGCTTGCCGGTGATGTCCTCCACGTGCGTCACCGAGAACCGGGCCGCTCCGTCGGGGTCGCGCAGGACGGCGGCGTCCAGCGCCACCCAGACGACGCGCCCGTCGGCGCGCACGTACCGCTTCTCGAAGTGCACGCTGGGCACCGCGCCGCTGACCAGCGCCCGCACCCGGTCCTGGGAGACGGCCAGGTCGTCGGGGTGGGTGACGTCGGCGAACGTCATGCCCAGCAGCTGCTCGCGCGAGTAGCCGAGCAGCGCGCACACCGCCGGGTTGGTGTCGGCGAACCGGCCGGCGTGCTCGCCGGTGAGGGTCGTGAGCAGCACCCCGGTGGGGGCCTGGTCGAAGGCGAGGCTGAACCGCTCCTCGGCCGCGCGCAGCGCCGCCTCGGCCGCGCGGCGGTCCGCGACGTCCCGCGCGGTCAGGGACGCGCCCACCACGGCGCCGGACCCGTCCAGCACGGGGGAGAACGCGACCGACAGGTCCAGGTCGGTGCCGTCGGCGTGCCGGCCGGGCGTGTCGACGGGGTCCACGACCTGCCCGGCGACCGCCCGCGCCAGCCACCCGTCGAGCTGGTCCGGCTCCCCGGCCAGGGCCAGGCCGTGCACGTGCGCCCCGACCGCGTCGGCGGCCGGGCGCCCGTACAGCCGCTCGGCCGCGGCGTTCCAGGACGTGACCCGCCCGGCGTCGTCCACGGCGACGATCGCGTCGCGGGCGCCCGCGACGATGCCGGCCAGCGCGGCGCGCTCGCGCTCCAGGCACCGGCGGTCGGTGACGTCGCGCGCGGCCGCGTAGACCCGTCGCTGCCCCCCGGTCTCGACGGGCGTCAGGGTCAGCTCGATGGTCAGCTCGTGCCCGTCGCGGTGCACGGCCGGCACCTCGACCGTGCCCGTGAGGCGACGGACACCGGTGGCGGTGAACCGGGTGAAGCCCGTGGTGTGGGCGGCCGCGGACGACGACGGCACGATGGTCTGCGCGAGGGTGCGACCGACCGCCTCCTGCGCGGGCCAGCCGAACACCCGCTCGGCGGCGGCGTTCCAGGACGTGATGCGCTGGTCGGTGTCGACGGCCAGGAAGGCGTCGCTCGTGGCGTCCAGCACGAGGCGCAGCTCGGCGTCGCGGGCGGCGAGCTGCTCGGCCACCCGGGCCTGGCGGCGGCGCTCGAAGAGGGCCACGACGACCCGGGCGAGCCCCTCCAGGGCCTCCAGCTGCCCGGCGGACAGCTCCCCGGGCCCGGTGTCGAACACGCACAGGCTGCCCAGGGCGTGACCGTCGGGGTCCAGCAGCGGGGCCGAGGCGTACAGCCGGACCGTGCCGAGCCGGCCGTCGACCCACGGGTTCGTGCGGTAGCGCTCGTCCAGGCGGGCGTCGGGGACGTGGACGACCACGCCGTCGGTGAAGTGCAGCGCGCACATCGAGTCGCTGCGCGCGGAGTCCGAACCCTCGAACCCCACGGTCGTCAGCTGGCACTGGCGGTGCTCGTCGACGAGGTTGAGCGTGGCGTGCGGGACGCCCGCCACCAGCGCCGCGGCGCGCACCACGTCGTCGAGCTCACCGTCGGCCGGGGCGTCCAGCACGCCGTAGGAGTGCAGCGCCGCGACCCGCTCGGCCTCGGCGCGCTCCGGCTGCGGCAGGGCGAGGACGGGGGGCATCACGCTCGCGTGTCTCGGCACGCCGACGCGACGGCTTGAGACCCCCCGCCGAGGGTCAGCCCGGACGGTCCATCCGCAGCCGGCGCTCGGGGGCGAGGGTGAAGTAGTCCGAGGGGCCGCCGGCGCGCAGCAGCGGGTCCGCGGCGAGCGTGTCGAACACGCCGTCGACGAGGACGCTGTCGTCGAGGTGCACCAGGACGACCTCGCCCAGCACGAGCCAGGCGTCCACGCCCCGCCCGGCGGTGTCGGTGAGCTCCTGCACGCCCGTCACCCGGCACTCGAAGGCCACGAGGCTCTCGCCGACCCGCGGCGGCCCGACGAGCGTGGAGGGCTGCGCGCTCAGGCCGGCGAGGGCGAACTCGTCGACCTCGGGCCCCACGGCCGCCGACGTGGCGTTCATCCGCTCGGCCAGCGCCACCGAGGCCAGGTTCCAGACGAACTCCCCGCTCGCCTCGGCGTTGGTGACGCTGTCCTTGCGGCCGATGCTGGAGAACCCGACGATCGGCGGGCGGTAGTTGAAGAGGTTGAAGAAGCTGTAGGGCGCCAGGTTCGGCGTCCCGTCGGCCCCGGTGGTGGAGACCCACCCGATGGGCCGCGGCGCGACGATCGCGTTCAGCGGGTCGTGCGCGAGGCGGTGGCCCTGGCGGGGTTCGTAGGAGTGCACGCGCCGGGACGCTACAGCGACAGGCTGGGGTGCAGCTCGGCGACCGTCCAGGTGCGGCGGCGGTGGCAGGCGAGCACCGTCACCCCCAGCGCGAGGACCCCGAAGCCCAGCAGCACCGCCACGTCGGTCCAGACCGGGCCCGCGGGCGCGCCGGTGACGAGGTGCCGCAGGCCGTCGACGGCGTAGGACATCGGCAGGAACGGGTGCAGCCCGCCGAAGAAGTCCGGGGACGTGCCCACCGGGTACGTCCCGCCCGCCGAGGTCAGCTGCAGGACCAGCAGGACGAGCGCGACCAGCCGGCCCACCCCGCCGAGCAGCGCGTTGAGGCACTGGTGGATCGCGGTGAACACCACCGCGACCAGGGCCGCGAACAGCACCGTCGCGACGGGGTTCGGCGACGCGATCCCGACGGCCAGGAACAGGACGAGCCACAGCACCACGGCCTGCGCGACGCCGAGCAGGGCCCCGGGGACCCACCCGGCGACCGCCGCGCGGTACGAGGAGGCCGTGGAGGCCAGCGCCCGCTGCGAGACCGCCCGCAGCACCATGTAAGTGACCATCCCGCCCACCCACAGCGCGACCGGCACGAACAGTGGCGCGAGCCCGTCGCTGTAGCGGGGCACCGCGTTCTCCTTGACGCGGTCGGCGGCCACCGGCGACGCGACGACGCCGGCGCGGGCGGTGCCCTCCTCGCCGTAGTCGGGGACCTGCTGCGAACCGTCGGCGAGCTGGGTCTGCAGGGTGCCCGCCCCGTCGGCGAGCTGCTTCGTCCCGTCGGCCAGCTGCGAGGCGCCGGTCTGCGCCCGCGTCGTGCCCGTGGCCAGGGACGTGGCGCCGTCGTCGACGCGCGCGGCCCCCGCCGACAGCGCCGCGGCGCCGTCGGCGGCGGAGTGCGCGCCGGTGGCCAGGGTCCTCGTGCCCGTCGCCAGGGTCGCGGCCCCGTCGGCGGCCGAGGCGATGCCCTGCTGCAGCGCGGGGGCGGCGTCGGCGAGCTGCTTCGCCCCGCCGGAGACCGCGCTCGCGCCGTCGGACAGCTGCTGCGCGCCCGTCGCGAGGGCGCCGACCTGCTGGCGGACCTGGGTGGCGACGCCGGCGGCGGAACCGTCGGCGAGCGCCTGCTGCGCCTCCTGCAGGGTCGTGACGGCCTGGGCGAGGTTCGCGTCGCCGGGGTTCGCCGCCGCCAGGGCCCGGGTCTGGGTCAGCAGCTGGTCGACGAGGGGGCCGAGGTCCTGCGCCGCGCTCACCGCGGGCAGCAGCCGGTCGGCGGCGGCGGACACGGCGGCCGCTCCGGCCGAGACCTGACCGGCGCCGTGGGCGACCTGCGCGGCCCCGTCGGACAGCTGCGCCGTCTGCGAGGGCAGGTCCTTCGTCGCCGTGCGCAGCCGGCCCAGGCCCGTGGACAGCTGCCCCGCGCCGGCCGCGGCGCTGTCGGCGCCGGTGGCCAGCCGGGCGGTCCCCGAGGCCAGGTCCGCCGCACCCGTGCGCAGCTGCCCGGTGCCGGTGGCCAGCCGCTGGGCCCCCGTGCCCAGGTCGCCGAGCCCCACGACGAGGGAGTCGGCGCCCTCGCCGGCCCGGGTGGCGCCGTCCTTGAGCTGGCCCGCCCCGTCGGCGGCCTGCCCCAGGGAGTCGTGGACCTTGGAGAACGCGACGTAGACGTTCTCGAGGTAGTCCGTCGTGGCCCCCGCGGCGACCTTCGTGCGGATCGTCGTGGCGATGGTGTTCGTGACCTGGCCGAGGATGTAGTTCTCGGCGTCGTCCGTGGTGACGCTGAGCTTCGCCTGCTGCGGGGCGTCACCGCCCGTGGAGGCCAGGGCCGCCGAGAAACCCTTCGGGATGCGCAGCACCGCGGCGTACTCGCCGTCCGCCAGGCCCTTCGCGGCCCGGGCCTCCGACGTGGCGTGCCAGCTGAACCCCGCGGCGGCGTCCGGGCCGGTGAGCTCGGTGACGAGGTCCTGCCCGGCCTGCACGGTGCGCGGCGAACCGTCGACGCCCGTGACGGTCGCGGCCGTGTCGGAGTTCACGACGGCGGCCTGCAGGTTCGACAACCGGCTGACCGGGTCGGAGTTCGACCACAGGTACAGGCCCCCGTAGATGAGCGGGACGACGACGACCGCGACGAGGGCGAGCCGGGTGATCGTGGCCCGCCGGAACCGGGCGAGCTCGAGACCGGGCAGGGAGAAACGGGGGATCACGGGGTGTCCTGTCTCACAGTTCGGGGAGGTCGAGGAGGATGCGGTGGTCGCCGGGGTGCCAGCGGACGTCGGAGGCGTCCGAGCAGCTCGCGACCACGGTCAGCGGGGTCGTCTCCTGCAGGGCGGCCAGGGACTCCCAGGCGCGGCGGCGGTCCTCGCTGCGGCGCAACGAGTCGACGTCGTCCACGACGAGCACGTCGGGCTTGCCGATGAGCGCGAGGACCACGCCGAGGACCATGCGCTCGAGGGGGTCGACGTCGCTGACGAACTCCTTGGGCCGCAGCGCGGGGACGTCGGCGCCGGCCTCGGCGGTCAGGGCCAGGAACTGCTCGACGCGCTCGAGCTGCTCGGCGACCTGCCGGCCGCCGGCCCAGGGGCGGTGCCAGGGCTGGTGCAGGACGAGGCGTTCGGCGACGTGCTGCTCGACGGTCAGGGCGTCGTCGAGCTCGTTGACGCCGCGCACCTCGGCGAGCGCCACCCGGCGCCGGACCGCCGCTGCGCGCTGCGGCAGCGTCTGCCCCAGGACCGTGAGCGTCCCGGCGCTGGGTCGCATGCGCCCGGCGAGGGTGAGCAGCAGGGACGTCTTGCCCGATCCGGCGCGTCCGCGCACGACGAGCGTCCCGCCCGCGGGCACGTCGAGGTCGACGTCGGAGTAGACGGTGCGCCCGCCGGCGCGCAGCCCGAGCCCCTCGGCGCGGATGAGCGTGTCGGTCACGTCGGGACCTCCTCGGTGAAGGTTTCCAGGGCGGCGGTCAGCAGGCGCCGGCCCACGCCCGGGGGTTCGCCGAGCAGCCGGGCGGTGGTGAGCCCCTCGTGGGCGGTGACGAGGGCGCGGACGAGTTCGTCGGCGGGGACGGCGGGGCGCCGGCCCAGGCGGTGCAGGGCCTCGACGAGGACGGGGGCCAGGCGTTCGCGCAGCTGGGCCCGCTGGGCGGCGAGCGCGCGGGCGGCCTCGGGGTTGCGCAGCGCCTGGGCGGTGAACTCGGTGCGGACGGCGTGCCACTGGCGGTCGACGGGCAGGACCTCGAGGACGTGGGCGACGACCTGGTCGAGGTCGGTGCCGGGCAGGCCGCCGGCGAGGCGTTCGGTGACGCGGTCGACGAGTTCGGTGGTCTGGGCCGCGTGCAGGGCGGCGACGACCTCGTCCATGGTGGCGAAGTTGGAGTAGAACGCGCCGCGGGTGTAGCCGGCCTTGTCGCAGACGCTCTCGACGCTGCTGCGGGCCAGGCCCTGGTCGCCGAGGACCTCCAGGGCGGCGGCGAGGAGCCGGGCGCGGGTCTCGGCGCGGCGCCGGGTGGGCGCGGACGTGGTCACGGCACCAGCGTACGCGTCTTCGATACGAAATGCATCCGATTCGTTGTGCATCGAAGTGGTGTTCTCCGGCGGGTGGCCCTGGGAAGAGCACGTCCGGTGCACACCCGGCTCCTAGGCTGGGCCGCGCGGGCCGGACCGGGGCCCGTCACGGGGGATCGAGCAGGGGGACCAGCGGGTGACGAACACGGACCGTCCGGCGCAGCAGGACACGGCACGGCCCGCCGGGGCACGGCCGCGGCGGCCGTGGGCTCGGCGGCCGGCGACCTGGATCGGGCTCGGCGCCGTCGTGGTCGCCGGCGGGTACTGCGCCGCGGCGCTCGCCCTCGGCGGCCAGGCCCCCCGGGGGACCACCGTCCTCGGGCAGGACGTCGGCGGGCAGGACCGCGCGGCCTTGGGACGGACCCTGGGGCAGCGGGCGCAGGAGCTGCAGGCGCAGCCGGTGGCGCTCGCGCTGAGCGGGGCGGGGGCCGCCACGACCGCCGAGGTCGTCCCCGACCGGGCGGGGCTGGCCGTCGACGTCGAGCGCACCGCCGACCGGCTGGCCGGACCGGCGTGGACGCCCGCCCAGCTGTGGCGGCACGTGGCCGGCGGGAGCGCCGTCGCGCCCGTCGTGGACGTCGACACCGACGCCGTGCGGGCCGCGCTGCAGCCCGTCGCCGACTCCGTGGCCGTCGCCCCCGTCGAAGGGGCCGTGACGTTCGACGTCCGCGCCGACGGCACCGTCGAACCCGCCGTCACCGACCCCGTGGTGGGCCGGGCGCTGGACCTCGACGCCGCCGCCGGGAAGGTCGCCGACGGGTGGCTGGCGGGCGGGGCCGTCCCGCTGACCGTCACCGCGGTGCAGCCCGCGGTCGACGCCGCCGGGATCCGGGCCGCGGTCGACGCGATCGCCCGGCCCGCCGTCGCGGGGGACCTCGTCGTGGCCGGCGGGGGGCGCCAGGCCACGCTCGCCCCCGCCGCGTTCGCGCCCGCGCTGGCCGTGCGCCCGGTCGACGGCAAGGCCGCGCTCGTCGCCGACGGCGAGAGGTTGCAGGCCGCCGTCACCGCCGCCGACCCGCAGTTCGAGACCCCGCCGCAGGACGCGCGGATCGAGATCGTCGGCGACCGCCCGCAGGTGGTGCCCGCCGTCGCCGGCCGGGCCGCGCCCCCGGCCGACCTCGCGGCCGCCGTCACGGCGGCGCTCACGGGGACGAGCCCCACGCGGCGGGCCGAGGTGGCCCTCACCCAGTCGCAGCCCGCGCTCAGCACCGAGGAGCTGCAGTCGCTCGGCATCGTCGAGCGGATCTCGACCTTCTCCACCAAGCTCACCGCCGACGCCAAGCGCACCGAGAACATCCGGATCGCCGCCCGGTACGTGGACGGCACGATCCTGAAGCCGGGCGAGGAGTTCTCCCTCAACGACACCGTCGGCGAGCGCACCCCCGAGCGCGGGTTCAACAAGGCGCCCGTCATCTCCGGCGGCAAGCTCGTCGACGACTACGGCGGCGGGGTCTCGCAGCTGTCCACGACCCTGTTCAACAACGTGTTCTTCGCCGGCCTCGACGAGATCGAGCACAAGCCGCACTCGCTGTACATCTCGCGCTACCCCGAGGGCCGCGAGGCGACCCTGGACTGGCGCAGCATCGACAACCGGTTCAAGAACGACTCCGGGCACGGCGTCTACATCCAGGCCGGTGTCGTCGGCAACCAGGTCGTCGTGTCCATGTACGGGACGAAGTTCATGGACGTCGAGTCGATCACCTCACCGCGGCGCAACGTGAAGACCGGCCGGACCGTCTACGACACCTCGGCCCGCTGCACGCCGAACTCCACGCCGCACACGGGGTTCACCGTCGACGTCACCCGCGTCATGACGCCCGTGGCGGGCGGTCCGGAGCAGCGCGAGACGTGGACGACCGTCTACAACTCCGACAACCGGGTCGTCTGCGGGCCGGACCCGTCGGCGCCGAAGCCCAGCGCCACCGCGAGCGCCGCGCCCAGCGCTCCCGCCGGGACACCGGCGCAGTAGGAGCCGCCCCCGGGCGCGGTCGGCGCGACGGCCGCCGGGGCCGCGCTGGATCACTCGAGGTAGTCGCGCAAGACGTTGGAACGCGACGGGTGGCGCAGCTTCGACATCGTCTTGGACTCGATCTGCCGGATGCGCTCACGCGTCACCCCGTAGACCTTGCCGATCTCGTCGAGCGTCCGTGGCCGCCCGTCCCCCAGACCGAAGCGCATCGAGACCACACCGGCCTCGCGCTCGGACAGGGTGTCCAGGACCGAGTGCAGCTGCTCCTGCAGGAGCGTGAAGCTGACGGCGTCGGCCGGGACGACCGCCTCGGAGTCCTCGATGAGGTCACCCAGTTCCGCGGTGCCCTCCTGACCCAGGGGCGTGTGGAGCGAGATCGTCTCGCGGGCTTGCTTCTGGACCTCGGCGACCTTCTCCGGGGTCATGTCGAGCGCCTCGGCGAGCTCCTGCGCGGTGGCCTCGCGGCCCAGGTCCTGCAGCACCTGCCGCTGGACGCGGGCGAGCTTGTTGATGACCTCGACCACGTGCACCGGGAGGCGGATGGTGCGGGCCTGGTCGGCCATGGCGCGGGTGATGGCCTGACGGATCCACCACGTCGCGTACGTCGAGAACTTGTAACCCCGTGCGTAGTCGAACTTCTCGACCGCGCGGATCAGACCGAGGTTGCCCTCCTGGATGAGGTCCAGGAAGAGCATGCCGCGGCCGGTGTAGCGCTTGGCCAGGGACACGACCAGGCGCAGGTTGGCCTCGAGCAGGTGGTTCTTGGCGCGTCGGCCGTCCTCGCTGATCCACCACAGCTCGCGCTTGAAGACCGGGTCGATCTCGCCGCCGGAGCGCAGCTTCTCCTCGGCGAACAGACCGGCCTCGATGCGCTGGGCGAGCTCGACCTCCTGCTCGGCGTCGAGGAGGGCGACCTTCGCGATGAGCCGCAGGTAGTCCTTGACCGGGTCCCCGCTCGCCCCGGGGGTGAGCACCCTCGCAGCCGGCTCGTCGTCCTCCCCGGCGGGACCGACGGCGGAGACGGCGACGGGAACGAGTTCTCGGTGCCACCCACCCGGCCCGACGACCGGGGCGGCTCCCGGCGGTAGCGGCCGGCTGGAAACGGGTGGAGAGGACACGAGGGGCCTTCCGTGGCGGTACCGGCACCGGTGCGCGGCCATCGATCTGCACGCCGGTCTGACGTCCAAGCACGCACCGACGGCTCTCGATGTACCCCTGAGCGCGATCATCACACCACGTCGGGCACCAGAACACCACCGCCCCGGCCGGGCTGCGGGACGGTCGCCGGCCCGGTGCTCACCGGTTCGTCCGGGGGGAGCGACGCAAGTCGTCCACAGCGCGCCGTTCTTCGCGGTCGCGGGATTCCTCGACGTCCCACCCCTCGGTCGTGGACCTGTCGCTGAGACTGGTCAGGCACTCGCGGCACACCGCACGCCCGTTCCAGACGGTTGCCGCCTCGACCTCGGCGTCACCGGTCAGGAGGTGCTCGGCGCACAGGAGCCTCACCGGGGTTCACCCGCCCGTCCGGGCCGCGCTCGAACGGGTTCCGCACCCCGGTCGCCCGGGGGCCGCACGGGGTTGGTACCCGCCACCGACGCCCGGTCGGCAGCCAGGGCGGCCCGGGCGCTGACCGCGTCCGGGTGGACCGGGAAGCGGAAGATCTGACCGCTGCGCCGCAAGCTCCTCGACGTCGCGCCGTCCTGGTCGTCGAGGACCACGACACGGCGACGCAGGGACTTCCCCTGCGACCTGGCGGCCGTCAACGCCGTCAGCGCCTCGTCCGCGAACGACGGGACCCCGTGCACGTCCAGGAGGACGTCGTGGCCTCCGTCGCCCGTCACCGCCTCCAACAAACCGGCCCGCAACTCGGCCACCTCGGGGGTACCCACGGCTCCCTCGACCACGACGATCCGTTCGTCCCCGTGCGCACTGCTGTGGAGCTTCATCGTCAGGTGTCCTCACTCGGTGGTGGTCGTCCTCCTCGTCGGCGGGTGATCCCGCCGACGCACGCGCCGTACCTCACCACCCGACCGTCGACGACCCGGGTGACCCGGTGCGCCGACGTCGGCGAACAGGGACCACCGGCTCGAGGAGCACCGTCACCAGGAGCGGGCACGATCCAGAACCGCTCCCCGTGCCGCGGCGACCGCGACTTCGACGTGGAACTCCCTCGACTGTACGCGTGCCGTCCACCCGGAGCGCGGACGGTGGCCGCCCCCGGTCACGGTTCCGTCGCCCGAGCGTGGACAGCGCAGGCGCCGTCGGTCGTCAGGTCGTCCCCGGCGCAGGTCGAGCGGGCGCAGGCCTGACCGGGGCGACCTCCTCGGCCCCGCGATCCGCCGGTGCGGGTTTGGCGGGTGCGGGTCCGGCGGGTGCGGGTGTGGCGGGTGCGGGCGCCGGTGCGGGTTTGGCGGGTGCGGGCGCCGGTGCGGGTTTGGCGGGTGCGGGTTTGGCGGGTGCGGGCACCGGTGCGGGTTTGGCGGGTGCGGGCACCGGTGCGGGTTTGGCGGGTGCGGGCACCGGTGCGGGGTTGGCGGGTGCGGGCGCCGGTGCGGGTTTGGCGGGTGCGGGTTTGGCGGGTGCGGGCGCCGGTGCGGGTTTGGCGGGTGCGGGCGCCGGTGCGGGTTTGGCGGGTGCGGGCACCGGTGCGGGTTTGGCGGGTGCGGGCACCGGTGCG